>DATIMM010000011.1:0-126407 GCA_035475295.1 Bryobacteraceae bacterium | reverse complement strand
ACGCCAATGCCGGCTCTGGTACTTACCTGCCTACTCACCGGACCTCAATCCCATTGAGATGGCCTGGAGCAAGCTGAAAACGTTTCTCCGATCAGCAAAAGCACGGCTCGGGCCGGTCCTGGAGCAAGCGGTCGGCGATGGTTTACGCACCATTACTGCCCAGGACGCCAGGGGCTGGTTTCGTCATTGCCGCTATGCCCTATAAACGGCAGAAAATTGCAATAGGTTCACACTCTACCTGTGCTCAGTCCGCCTATTAAGTACGGGTCGAAACTTTTTGGTCGAGCGAGGCTGCGCCCGCTCCTTTGATCATCAGAAAAGCGGTCATTGCGAGTACGAGCAGGTGGTACTCAAATCCCTCAACCTTCTGCTCCCCTGACCAATTCATAAAGAAGCCAGAGTGGCTATGAACCATCGTTATCGCGACCAGCATGTTAACAGCGATAGCAAGGGCTGCGACACGGGTCAACAGTCCGAAAATCAGCCCCAGTCCACCGAAGAACTCGGCAACCATCGCTAGGAACGCGAGCAGCGGCGGGATATGCAGCGCTCCAGTGAAGAAGGCCATTGTACCCGTGAATCCGTAACCGCCAAACCAGCCCAACAATTCTTGAGCGCCGTGAGCAAAGAAAACGACCCCCAACACGACACGCATAATGGCTGTGGCAATACTGTTATCAGTCAGCGTCAGTTTACGAAGCATCTCGAATCGATCCTTGTCAGAAGCTAGTTAGCCGCCTCACTTCCGGGTCTACGTCCGAGCCGGTCTGTTGGTGAGATGAGATGCCCTTGTCTAACGATTCTTGATATCGATAAACATCTTGCGGGTTGAGTTGGCGATCCGAACATCAACACGGTCAACCATCCAGCGCCGATCCGGAAAACAGAATCGGTCCAGAATAAGGATGAAAGGAACAGGCCGAGAGAAAGCTGACATGGTGCGAACAGCGCGCAAGCACGGGAGCCGCAACAGCAAGGTTGCCGCGATCGAAGAATCTGATGCACATCGCTAACACGAGCGCGTGCCAGCCACGACCGGTTGAAATGCCGGAAGAATCAGTAATGCGATCAGTTGCGGGATCAAGGTGTCCTTGAAAACTCGAGTGCTGCGGCACGTTCTATTTTCCCAAGTTTGGACACGTGGCGGCGAAAACTGCCCCGGTACTGAACTTTGCTGCCAGGAAAGCACGCAGGAAATCCTCGGCGATCTTCTGTCCCACGATCTGTGCACCGATACAAACCACATTCAGGTCGTGATGCGCCATACGCTGCTGAGCGGAGTAGATGTCGTAGCACAGAGACGCCCCGAATACCCGGGATCTTGTTGGCCGTGATGCATGCGCCAACATATGTGCCGCAAGCCACCACGGCACGCTGAGGTTTTCCTTGACGCACTAAGTCGCAACACCTGGCGCGTGATGTCCGGAAAATCGACGAAATTCTGATCGTACGAGCCACCGTCCTCAATCTGATGGCCCTCGCCGAAGGAAATAGATCATGGGACCCTCCAGCGGGAACCCTGCGCGGTCGCCTCCGAGGCTAGAGGGGATTTTTTCATGGTCGGCATCAGAAGTGTTTCGGAATGGGAGCTGGGGCCTCATAGGTGAGGCTCAGAGCCCAATCTCCGTCCGATGGAAAATCGGGAAGCTGAATTTCACCGAGTTTGTTCGATTTCACTTTTCCGTCACCTACATCGGACCATTCGCCATTTCGCGGGTTGAACCACCTTGCCCGGTATTGACCAATCAACTTGGCTCCGCGAATCAGGCTTTTGGGACAACCCTTTTCGAAATACACGAGGAATAACTCCTCATCCTGGGTCCGCGCTGCATACGCCCATCCTTCGTAGCCTTTCACCGTGTGAGTTTGGCTCGGAACAACGAATTGGTCGGGTACAAGATCCTGATACCGCTTCCCGCAGGACAGGATGAACTCGGGAAGGTACTTCATTTGAGCGCCCGAATTCCACTTGAATGCGTCCCACATGTGTATCGGCGCAGCGGGCTCAATGTCAGCACCCCAGATGCCTTCGGCGCCGTATACGTGGCCTGCCAACCCACCGGACAGCACGTTGCCGTACATGGCCGATCTCACATACTGGTCGTCTTTCGACGTACCACCCTGCGCGCCATATTTGTAACCGCCGCCTAGTCCGCGCGCATCGACGTAGCCGGAGTAGTACGGTTCACCGTTAAGCCCCGGCTGCGGATGAGGGTCGCGGAAGATCTCCGTCAGGTACCAGTAATACTCGTGCTCGCGCTTGTTGCCCGTCTGTTGCAATGTGACCCAGGAGTTCTCGCCCCAATTGACCAGCGTGGACGGATTTGCATTTGCAGAGAGCAAGTTTCCAAAAGGAGGAGGTCCGTACTTCTGGAAAGCCAAGTGAATCGCATCCAAGAACTCCTGAATCGTGATGCTCTCCTGGATAATGTCCAGGTGAATCGGGCTTAACACGGTGTTGTTCGCCTGATATCGCGAGAACACATATTCGATAAAACGCGAATACGACTCCGGCCAGTTGTAATACTTTCTCCAACACTCGCTCGCATCCCGGCGCGAGACCTCGATGAACGGCACAAGTCCCTGCTCATTCAGGTAATCGATCTTTCGATCCAAGTACTTGAAATACTCGGGGTTGATTCGGTCCACATCGGGAAATATATTTTCATAGCCCGGCACCTTCCCAGGAAACATAAAGGGACGTCCGCCTTCGTTCTTCATGTTCTTGGCGGTTCCTGTTCTGTTGTCCGGCCCGGTCCCGAACTCCAGCCACGCGGAACGAATCGTAGTGTGGTCGGCGTCGTTCATGACGATGTGCCAAGGCTGGCCATCGTTGTCCCAGTTCGGAAACGCCGCGATGATATTCACCCAGTTATACCCTTGCGACTTGCGGAGCCGGATATAGTCCTTGAAGCCTGCTTCAGGCCCGATCGGCCGCTCCTTGCCGTCGTCGTGCCAGCGGAAGCGGTTCGTGGCTGCGGAATACCAGGTGTCACCGACCACAAAGAACGGCGTCCCGTCTGCGGTTTCCAGGGCGTGATGGTTTGCGGTAGCCCGCAAAAAACCACGGCGAAGGGGATTTTCTTTCTTTTCCGCTTCGCTCCATTCCGTGGCTGCGAAGGAACCGCTCTTTCCCGAGAGGCCGGAGTCTTGGGGATCAGAGCCGCTCCTCCACGTCCACTGGCCGGGGGCCGTTGCGAGCACTCGGACTTTGAATATCCTCCCGCCATCCCAGAACCCATACACTCGCTTTTCGAATCCCGGTCCTTTCAAGTCGACCCAGACCCTGACGTCTGTATAGGGATTTGCAAACGAGCCTTGCGACGTTAAGGTCAGTTCTTGCTTCTGCCACGTATGGGCCGGGGCGGCGGAGATCGTCAACCGACTCGAAAGCATAAGTAGAGCGATCCCCAGGGTCGTGTAGCTGCTTGATTGCATCTATTCTCCTTTACGCGGATATCGGATATCGTATACTCTCCTTCTCCGCGCGCCTCCAGTTTCCTCGGACAAGCGCCGCGCCGTCAGCTGACGTACCTGACATTTGGCTGTTGCCAGGGTGTTCTAATTCGCCGTCATCGCCAGAAGCCGGATGAAAGCGCACGGTGTCATCGAGGGTGCTCATAATATGGGACTCCATCAGTGCCTCGGCAGCGCCTCCATCGCGTGCGGCAATGATTTCAATCAGACGGTTATGTTGCTCATTACTCGTAGGGGTCGCCCAACGATTCGAATAGTTTTGCTCGTCAGCATCTCGGCTGCACCGCGACTTGGATTGGTTGCGGTATGTAAAGGAGGTTGCCGGGATAGGTGCTGATATCTGTGTAATCGCGCTCACGCTGTGGGTTGCGCGCGGTATCTTCGGTAGGTTATACAAACTGGTTGAGTCGGTGTGGGCTATCCGCGAGGTTGCTGGTTCGCTGACGTTGCTGTCGCGGGAGTGCCGGGTACAGCGGATCTATGGGATCGCGGACATAGCCGCTGAGAGTCCCAGGGGCCCGGGGGGACAGAGAAATGGGAATGTAACCACAACGGCAGTAGCGGGCCCTGCGGGAAGCAGGCGACCCGTATGGCAGTAAGCTGCACTTTCACCGGGGACACCTGCATCAGGAAGGATGACAGAAATATATCCGATAGCGTATTTATGCCAATGAAAACTGCAGCCTCACCTTCCCGCAGCTTCAGATGGCTACCGACAATTTCAAAGTGCGATCTTTTCTGCTGGCTTCATGTATTATCGCCTGCGGGCAGGTCCGGTTGCCAGAATTCGACGTTGGCAACGAGCTTAGATGTGAGCCAGATGTACTTAGGCTAGACACATCGACGGTCAGCGAGAACGGGCTCCATACTAGAATTACATGCGAATCGGTATCACCTGTTATCCGACATATGGCGGGAGCGGCATTGTAGCTACTGAACTAGGCCTGGAACTTGCTCATCGGGGGCACGAAATCCACTTTATCAGTTATGCCAACCCTATCCGCCTCGACCCGGATACGCCTGGCATCTTCTACCACGAGGTGGAAGTGTCCACGTATCCACTCTTCCTGTACCCGCCGTACTCGCTGGCTCTCGCTTCCCGTATGGCCGAGGTCGCCGAACGTCACCGACTCGATCTACTTCACGTTCACTACGCCATCCCTCATTCCATTTCGGCCTTGCTTGCCCAGCAGATGATCACTTCCCGCCGTTTACCGTTTATCACTACGCTACACGGCACCGACATCACCCTTGTGGGCACCGACCGCTCCTACTTCCCCATAACTAAGTTTTCCATCGAGCGCTCTGACGGGGTCACTACGATCAGCGAATACATGCGCCAGCGCACCATCAACTTCTTCGGAATCCAGCGCTCTATCGAGGTCATCCATAATTTCGTCAACTGCTCGGTTTACAAGCCCGACTCCGAGGCTCAAAACTGCGGTTTAAAGGGGAATCTGTCCTCGTCCAGCAGTCGGAAACGCATCCTGCATATCTCCAACTTTCGTCCCGTCAAACGCGTCCTTGACTGCGTTCAAGCGCTGGCTAAAGTCCGTGAGCACGTGGACGCGGAACTCTTCCTGGCCGGCGATGGCCCGGAGCGCAGCCCGGCGGAGCGACTAGCGAATGAGTTGAAGGTTGACAAGTACGTACGGTTTCTCGGAAAACAGGACCACATGGAGCGCCTCATCCCTCGCATGCACGCCCTCCATCTCCCGAGCGAAATAGAGGCCTTCGGGCTAGCCGCACTCGAAGCCATGGCCTGCGGTGTTCCACCGGTTGCTACCAGGACCGGTGGTGTTCCGGATCTCATCAGCCATGGGGTCGACGGCTTCATGGAACCTGTGGGCGATACAGATGCCCAGGCCAGAACCCTTATCAACCTCCTCACGGATGATGCACTATTCGGTAGAGTATCGGCCGCGGCGCGACGCACGGCCGAAAGTCGCTTTTGTTCTGATCTCATCATTCCGAAATACGAAAGCTACTACACCGAAATCTGCAACCGTACGGGTTCTTAGGCAATCCTGGGAACCTGTTGGTACCTTTACGCGTCAAATTCATAACGTCGTGTTTCGTTTAAAACGCTCGTCGGTATAAAATCTCCTCCATGGGGCAGCAGTTTCTAAGGATGCCGGGTAACTTGTCCATTCTGGCCAGCGCTCAAAACGGAGTTTCTGACGAAGATGCCCGTATTCTTCGCGGTCTCCGCAGTGGTATAGAAAACGCTTACGAAGAGTTAATCGACCGATATCAGGGGGGCGTCTATGGGATTGTATTCCGTCTATTGGGGAACCAGAATGACGCGTCAGATGTCGTCCAGGAAGTATTTCTCAAGGTATTTCGAAGCGTTGGGTCCTTCCGTGGACAAAGCAGTCTCAAGACTTGGATCTATCGTATAGCTGTCAACGAAGCTCATAACCATCGACGCTGGTTCTCTCGGCATTGCTGCAGGGAGGTGGCGGTGGAAGGTCAGCGTGCGGATCATGCGGATTCCTTGAAACTCGCCGCCGACCCAGGACGCTCGCCTTTCGAGCAGGCGCTCGAGAGTGAAAACAGGACGCTGATCGAGCAGGCTCTGGACAGGATCAATCCGGTATTTCGGACCGCCGTCATACTTCGAGACATTGAGAATCTGAGTTACGAGGAGATCGCGGATATTTTGCAGGTTTCACTCGGTACAGTGAAATCCCGTATTTTGCGGGGCCGTGACGCGCTTCGGCGGGAGTTGACGCTCGAGCACGGCTTCGCTGAGGCATTTATTTAAAGTAGAGTTCGGCTTTCGAGCCAAGGTAGGCACATGACCTGTTTCAGCGCAAAGCGCCAAAGCACCGCATTTCTGGACATGCGGCTTCGCGCCCGGGAGCACGCACGAATAGCGGCGCATCTCTACGATTGTGCTTCTTGCGCAGCCTACTTCGAGCAAGTGGGCTCCCTACGTTCAGGACTCAATGCATTGCCGGGTGTAGCAACTCCGCCCCGCTTAAACACAGCGCTTCGTGTGCTTGCCTCCCGGGAACTTCAGGCAATGGAGGAATGGGGAGGCTCGCGATGGAAGCGAACCTGGGAGCGCTGGAAGTTCCGCCTGCGGCTGCTGATCGACCCGCTTACTATTCCGGCCACGGGAGGTGTACTCTCCAGCTTGATCTTGTTTGGAAGCCTAGCATTTGCGATCGACAATACGTCGCAATCTGTAGATTACGACGTTCCTCTCATCAGCATGAACGACATCACAGCAAATCTAGTTCCTGTGGAGTTTCGCTCCAAAGAGGTCGTACTCACAATGAGTCTCGATGGTGACGGTCACATTCGTGACTATGCCGTCCAAGACGGAACCAGTTCCTTCACGGGTAATACGACCCGTTTGCAATACAACAACATCGTGCTTCCTGACTTTCAGGGAATACTGGCGTTTGATCACCCTACAAACAGCGACATCAGCATACAGTTCACCCCCCTTGCATTCCGGCGGTAGTTGAGCTTCCATTTCCTCATGCCGTGAGTTCACTCGTCTCAAACTTGGCGGCGGGCCGAGCATTCCTATCTTCTAGAGGCAGCGAGAGAGGTAAACACACAGAGCTGTGTCGACCGGCTCGGCCTTAGATAAGAAATTCTGTACGACTCCTAAATGGTGGGAGTAGAGTTCTGACTTCAAGCCGTGCGGCACGAGTCATGGAAAGATTCTGCCGGAGTAGGACGCCAGTGGAATGGTAGTGTTCCAGCAGCCGTCGATTGGTGTTCTGGACGAGGGGCGCTGTGACTCCGCGGCAACTCCTGCCTAGTAAATTCTAGTTTTCTAGTGCCCTGCTGTCCGGATCGGAGACCTAGTGGACTGGCACAAGCTGCCACTGTTGATTGAAGCCACCCCAAAAATCCCACTGCACAATGCCTGCCCCGTTGCTCGTGGATTGACTGCCCACGTCCAGTGCCTTGCCGCTATTCTTGCTGACGATTTGGTAGTAGCCCGAGTCAGTCGGAATCAGTTGCCATTGCTGGTTTGCGCCGCCCCAATAACTCCACTGATCAATGCTCGACCCATTCGCGATGGACATTTCATCCACATCCAGAACTTTCCCGCTGTTTCTGCTCACAATCTCGAAATATACGGAATCTACGGGAACGAGTTGCCATTGTTGGTTAGGGCCGTTCCAGAAATCCCATAGCTCAATGCCCGCCCCATCAGCTGTGGATTCGCCGCGGACGTCTAAGGCTTTCCCGCTCCCGCGATTCACAATTTCGTAGTAGGCGTCAGTAAAGCCCCCTGAATTCCCCCATCCATTAACTAGGTTGGTAACATTCACCGAGCCGAGTCCTGACGCTAAGTCATATCCTGTGCTAGCTTGGTATCCCGTTCCTCCCGGGACACTATTCGTTCCTATAGTTACATCGTTAAAGATGCAATTACTGGAGGGCAACCCCGCGGTACTCGATCCGTTGCACTGCGACAGGGTTTCTCCCGAGGCCAGTTGGTAGAGAATATAGTTTGCTTGCCCCTGCCGTGCATTGGTCTTCTGACTCACAAGGGCCATTATCCCGGCAAATGACGGGGACGAGGCAGAGGTGCCACCTACTGCGGCAAACGATGTCGTGCCGCTGCTATTTGCAGTGCACGAACCGCGAAGGCAAAGGAGATAGGGGTCGTTGTTCAGGGCCGCAGTTAGGGCAACGTCCGGCAAATCACGTGCACCATCACTGGGAATTCCCGTCACGCCGGCCTGCCAAGAAGGCTTCGAGTAGAAAACGCTGCGGCCCCCGCCGCTCGCATACAGGTTGGCACTTACGCCACAGATAGACTGGCCGCAGCTAGAATTCCAGACGTTTTCAGGGACATAAGAACGAGCTGACTCAAATCCTGAACCGTTCTGCGATCCCCAGTAAGAGCTACTTCCGTTCTCATTGAATCCAGTTCCACCTACGGCAACGGTGTACGGATTGGATGCCAATATGTTAACCGAAGCAGGTCTCACAGCGTAATACGAAACGGGACTGTCACAGCCTGCCGCTCCCGAATCTCCGGCGGACACCAGAAAAGTGATTCCTTGCGCCGCCGCCTGCTCTGCAAGCGAAGCTCGCTCGGTCGCATCCGCTTGTGTGTGATTCGCTTCACAATCACCAAAGCTTTCGGTGATCACGTCAGCAACGTTATTGTTAATGGCGTACTCTTCGGACAGGTCGACCCCATCGGCAGTATTGGTTGAGGCCGAAAGAATAAACTTTACGGTTGCGTATGGCGCGACTGCTCCCGCCCATGAGAGATCCAATACTGCTTCAGCCTCTTCATCACCGCCGAGGTCTCCAGGATCACTACCGTTCAAGATAATCTGAGGCGCATTGGAAGGAAGGCCGAAAACTTTACGGAAGTCTAAAACGTCTTGAACGTTGATGTTTGACCGCCCCAATACCGCAATGCTTCTTCCATTTCCGTTTATTCCAGCCTGATAAAGCGGATTAATGTTGTAGATCACGGCATAATCGGCAGGGGTCAAAGCGTGCACTCCGTTCGAAAAGGTAAGCTGGGGGGCGGCACTTGTTGGTTTCGTCACTTCAATCCACTGGCCCGTCGTCTTGATCTGCGGCTGTGAAACGAAGTTGTTGAGTGAGACGATTCCCGCTACGGCCGGCTCTAGTGCTGCCGGAATCTTAGGGTTGGTGGCATTGGCCCAGTGCTCCTGCCCGTCGATAAGGTACTTGCGAATCTCGGTATGAAAAGCGTTCTGTATCGTTTTCGCCGCGCCAGAAAACTCGATTGCGGTCCGTCCCGCTGAAACATGCCCCAGCTGAAAGCCATTGGACTCAAGCCAAGTCGAGATGCTCTGAATATCGTCGTCCGACGGGCCAAACTGCTGCCCGAATTGCTGCGGTGTCAGCCATCGATGGTATTGCGGGGAGGACTTATCCTGCTGATTTTGAAGGAGGACCTGCAAGGCCGCCTCCTGCTGTGGGCTTCGCTTGAGCACGAGCATAACGTGCTCCATAGCAAGATCTTCCGGCGCCGCTCCCTTGTCGAATTCAGTACGCGCCAGAGGATGTAGTGAGCCGGTCAGCGCCACCATCCGGCTATTATCAATCTGCTGCGTAATCAGCGGTTTAGTCGCTTCGCTTTGTGACTGCCCTTGGCCACCAACAAGAAAGAATGCAAATAAGACGATGGCAACGTCTCTCATTTGGCCCCCCTTGAACGTACTATAGCCGCTAACAGTAAATTACGATAGTGTTCTTAGCGAATAATCCTCGTCGTTGCGCGTTAGATTTGGGCTATAGTAAGGATCCGCCGCAATAGTTTGGCTCCACTTGCGGCGCATGGCTGCCACTTCTTCTGGATGGGGAACTAAATCTTTCGACGTCTTTGAAAATGCCTCATGGTGGTAAAGCACAGCATGTGGCGTATAGAGCACACGATACCCGAGACTCCCGATTTTCAATGACAGGTCGACATCGTTGAACGCCACGGCGAAGGTATGTTCATCAAAGCCGCCAGCCTCCCAGAACACGCTAGCTCTGGTCATCAGACATGCGCCGGTAACAGCGCTCACATTCCGAATAACGTCGGAGAAGTCGAAGTAATGACCTCGACTGCCATCCAGTCCCTTGAAAGCATGACCGCAGTTGTCGTAGATGCCCATGACCACGCCCCCATGCTGAATGCGTCCATCAGGATACAGGAGTTTTGCCCCGACAACTCCAACCTCAGGGCGAACAGCCAACTCCACCATGGCCGCCAGCCACTCGGGCTCGATTACAGAGGTGTCGTCGTTGAGGAACAACAGCACAGGAGAAGTACAATTCCTCGCGGCAGCGTTGTTTATCTCCGAATAGTTAAATGGTTTGTTTCGCCAATCTATGTAGCGCAGGCGATGAAATCCGCTTTTAAGCCCAGAAACAAGCTGTTCGACGTCATAGTGTTTGCCGTTGTCTATTACGACGACCTCATAGTCGGCATACGTGGTTTTGCTGAAAATGCTTTTCAGATTAGTGGCTAGCACGTCCGCCTTGCCGCCGGATGCAATTATTATGCTGACACGGGTGCCTTTGGGGATGGGATACCGAAGCCGCCAGCGCCCCCTCACTAGGTTCGCATCCACACGAGCATTGGAACCGGACCGCTGACAGTATTCGGCAAGCGCCCGTTCGGCTGCCAGAACGGTGTAGCTTTTGTTCTCAAGCGCGGTCGCTGTTGATGCCACTCCGGCCCGCCAGTGATAGAGCACGCGCGGGATGTGCACGATTTTGGCAGCGATTTCGCTCGCACGGAGAACCAAGTCGTAGTCCTGGCTTCCGTCGAATGTAGAACGAAAACCGCCCACCTTGTCCAACAGGTCCCGCCTCAGAATAGTTAGATGGCCGATGTAGTTCTCGGACCCCAACAGGTCGGGTGACCACTCTGGCTTGAAAAAAGGCTCAAAGCGGTTACCTTGGCTGTCGATCTTATCCTCGTCGCTGTAGATCAAGTCGGCATCCGGTTGATAGTTGGCGACTTCGCAGACGTAGGCCAGCGTGTGGGGGGCTAGTGTGTCGTCATGGTCGAGAAAGCAGATGTATTCGCCGGTGGCCATTGCCAAAGCGGTATTAGAAGCGGCGGCAATCCCTCCCTGTTCTGACCGGTAAGCCACCTTGATACTGGATCTCTGCGCCGCAAATCGGTTGAGGATGCGCTCTATTTCGGGTTTTGAAGAGTGGTCGTCGGCTATGCAAAGCTGCCAGCAAGGGTACGACTGATCGACGACTGACTGAATCGCGCTCGTCAATTCCGATTCCGCAGTGTTGTACACGGGCATGACAATGCTGATCACCGGACGTCTGGTTAGATTCGGCAGTCTGAGCTGGACCATCTGATCGCTCGGTTTTTCGAATTCGTGAATCCACTGCTCGTACGGTGAGGCGAATCCTTTCTCGTGATCAATGAGAACCGATGTTTGTGTTTCGCGAATCGAAACGCCCTTAGAAATCAGGCGGATTACGATGGGGTGCGACCCATTTGCCGCAGAGGACGTATCCACATCCACTTCAAATCCGGCTCGCGTATTGGCGCCGAACTCTGGGTGCTCTCTTTTTACATCGGGCCGAAAAGCATTAGGTACAGTTCTTACCGGGGGCAGGTCTCCTACCTGAATTTCAACGCAATCAACACCGCTTTCGGCTAAGCACCATCCCCGAATATCCACCCTCTTACTCCGTGGACGAGTGTCCATTGGAGTTGGAGCATCACACACGAGGAACGACTTTACTTCCTTGCCAGCACGGGTAGGGACGCCAGATCCCAACGTGAGCCTCGATATACCACGTGAAGGGAGGATCGTTTTCGCAACCTTGCCGGCGAACCGCAGAGCGCGCCAAGCGCGGCTAGTAAGTATCTCCATAACGATCCGGTCGAGACGGGCGACCGAGGTTTCCTGTGTGTTCAACCGGGCCTGCTGTTTTTCCACTAAATCCAGAAGGTTAGTTATCTGCTGTTGTGCGGTCCGCAGCTCAGATTCGAGTCGTTCTAGTTTCTGTTGAACCGATAGCGGTACTGCTTCAACGGGTACATGCTGGCGAGAAATGCCCATTTTCTAGACGATACCAGCTACGCTGTTATTAGCGAGAGCCGTTATACTGGCATTCTCGACAGCATGGGAGCGATGAGGGGAGGGACGAAGTAAAAGGATGCGTGACATTACGCTGAGAGCTGCGCCGTCGTTTCAAGCTAACTGGCGGCGGTTCCGGCGTGGTTTGCCTGCATTCGTAAAAGGGGTACTGCGACGGAAGGCAGAAAGTTGGATACCCAGCCGCGAGGCAACAGTGTACAAGCAGTGGCGTGCCGCCCGACTTCATGAGCGCGCTTCTGTCTACAAAGACCAACTGCAACCTGGATTGTTATCCGTATTGACCCCGGTTTGGAATGGTAGCCCCGTCCGGTATCTGAAGACGCTCGCAGAACTATTGATTGCCCAGAATTCGAGCGGCGCCTGCGAGTGGATTGTTCTTGACAATGGCTGCACGAACCCGGCTCTGCTTGGTTGCTTGAGAGAGTTGGCCAATTATCGCTGGATACGAATCGAACGATCCTCATTGAACGTCGGCATCACGCGTGGGCTTCGGCGTTGCCTGGAAACGGCAAGTGGCCGTTACGTGCTACCGGTGGACGCCGATGATTATTTATATCCCGATGCATTGCGAGTGATTACTAGCTGGATCAACAGAACGAACTACCCTCCACTGCTTTACACCGACGAGGACAAAATCAGCGGGTCAAAGTTTGTTCAGCCGTATCTGAAGCCGGACTGGGATCCGGTGTTGCTGCTGAATTCTGCATATATCGCACATTTAGGGATTGTAGATCGCGCAAAGGCACTCGAACTGGGCGCCTACAGCGACCAGAACACAGAAGGCAGCCCTGATTGGGACTTGTTCGTGCGCTTTCTGATTGCTGGCTATCGAGCCGTTCACATCCCGGAGATCCTGTACGGATGGCGGGTACACGCACATTCCACGGCTGACGACGCCGCCATAAAGCCTTACATACAATCGTCGCAGCGGGCTGTTCTGCAGCGATTTCTTGATGCGCGGCCCGACTCGCTGAAGTTTAAGGTTGAGCATAGCCCATTGTTAGCGGGCGCCGCGCATTGGCGTTTCGTGCGGGATGGTCGAGAACAAAAGCCGATTGAGACGGTTGTAATAAGCACGAGAGGTAAAAACGACCACCCACGAGCTTTATTCCCGCTGGCGGATCGCCTGGCGCAAAAAGACGGGCTGGTTCATTTCGTTAGTGACGCCATTCAAGTGGACGATTCCGGCTGGATCTCAGAAGCAAATGCGCTCTTTGAGTTGCATCCCGATACCGTGATGGTGGGCGGAAGAGTTCGTAATCGGGCGGGTATCATTACAGAGGCGGGCCAAATCTTTGGCGTGGGTGGTGTTTGCTGCTCTCCAAATGCGGGCCGCTCGGTGCTGGACCCTGGCTACTTCACTCAGATATGGAAGCAGCGTTCCGTGAGTGCGGTTTCGGTCCAATTCGCCGTCGTAAAGGCGGTGTTCCTGAAGAGCTTGCTCCAACAACTGCCCTCAAACGTGTCTCTTCCATTTCTGGGTGCTTGGGCGGGTGCTTATGCGCTCCGCACAGGGCAACGGGTAATCTATTCACCCTATTTGAGCGGCGTGTCTGATTTTATTTGGCACGCGTTGATCGACTCGGCGGAAGTACAGTTGTTTGAATGTAGCAATCGCGATATTATCCCGGATCTGCGTTACTATTCAAAGTCGTTATCTCTCTCAACGCCATTCGCGCTCAGAGAAGACCCCGCGGCAGCAATACCAGAATCTAACTGTTCAAAACTTAGCGGTAAGCCATAGGCCGGTGATCATAAGTGCGCCACCAAAAATTCGCATTGGCGAAGCCGGATGGGTATGGAACCCAGCTGCCCCAAAATTATCGAGCAGAATAGAGGTAACGAGCGAAGCGGTAACGCTGATTCCCGTGAATACTCCTGAACCCATGCGTTGTGCGAAAGCTGCAGCAGCCATGGTCGAGCCGATGCTCAGCAGACCTCCCGTCCAAGCCCACCACGGAGTGCAGGCGAGCTTTCCGAGTGTAGGCCAGCCTTCTCTAACGAACAATTGAATCACCAGCATTGCCCCTAATCCGGAGAGGTACACTGCCGTCGCAGCGAACACGGTGGCGCCAGTTGAGGCCTTTAGCTGCGCGTTTGCACCCGCTTGAATGGGGTTAGCTGCTCCGGCTGCGATTGCCAGTAAATAAGCCATCAGTCGCACTATCATATAGTGTCAAACTCGCTAGACGGCGTTCTAAACTAAAGCGTGCCGCGTAGGTTGGGACAGCACTTTCTCATTCGCGATTCTATTCTGGAGCGCTTGGCGAAAGCGGCTTGTGGTGCACACACTCCGCTGGCTGTAGAAATTGGCGCAGGTCGTGGGGCCTTGACCCGCCACCTACTGCCCCGTACCGATGAACTTCATGCCATTGAACTCGATGCATCTCTGGCTGCTCATCTTCGGGAGAAATTCAAATACGACCAGAAGTTGCATGTGCATGAGGCCGACGTTTTGGAGATCGATTTGAGTCAGTGGGGTCCAGGCACCATCGTGGGCAACTTGCCGTACTATATTACTTCGCCGATTATTGAGAAATTTTTGGCCTTAGATAAGCGATTTCCGTCAGCCGTTTTCCTGATGCAATGGGAAGTGGCGGAGCGGCTGTTGGCTCAGCCAGGCTCGCGCGCCTATGGCTATCTAACTGTAGCCGTGAGGCTACAGTGCGAAGTCGAAATGATTGTAAAAGCGCCCCCGTCGGCATTCTCACCGCCGCCTAAAGTGGATTCGGCTGCCGTACGCCTTTTGCGAAAGGCGGAATCATCAGGGGGAGCGACAGCAGAGACACTGAGAGCCTTGCTGACGTTTGTAGGCCGCTGTTTCGCACACAAGCGCAAGACGTTGCGAAATAATCTGAGACCATTCTATGCACACCTAATCGACGGTTGGCCGGAAGCATGCCTGCGCGCAGAGCAATTAACGATTGATCAATTCATCGAGCTTTACCAGCGGATTTATACCAAGGCTGAGCAAACGTAGAAAGCTAAGCAGAGCGTTTTCGTACACTGAAACTTCATGATTCGGGCTCGTTTCGCGCCGTCGCCGACCGGCTACTTACACATCGGCAGCGCGCGCACCTTCATTTTTAATTGGCTTTATGTGCGTCGGAATAGTGGCACGCTGATTCTACGTATTGATGATACAGACCTCGACCGCAATACAGAGGCCTCGCTGAATTCTATCTATGAAGGACTGAACTGGCTAGGTCTGCAGTGGGATGAATTTTATCGGCAGTCGGAGCGGCTCAACCTTCATCGCAAGCTTGCATGCGAGTTGCTGGCAAGTGGCCGGGCATATCGCGATTTTTCGCCTGCCGCTGCCGATTTGGAGGAGCGGTCCCACGGTGAAGGCCCTTGGCTTTTCAATCCGGAGATGCGTGCCTTGTCGCGAGAGGAAAGCGATGCGAGGGCGACTGCAGGGGAGCCGTACGTTATTCGGTTCCGGGTCGAGCGCGACGCGCCTCACCAAGTCAGCTTTTCCGACGAGGTCTATGGCTTTCAGTCAAAGTCAACAGCCGATATAGAAGACTTTGCCTTATTGCGAAGCAACGGTATGCCCACTTACCACTTGGCATCGTGCGCCGACGACATAGACCTGAAGATCAGCCACGTGGTTCGCGGACAAGATCACCTTTCGAATACCTTCAAACATATTCTGCTGTTCGAGGCCACGGGGGCGCCGCTGCCCCGTTTTGCGCACCTGCCGCTATTGATTGCGCCCGACGGAGCTAAACTTTCCAAGCGGAAACATGGACCTGTAGTCAGCGTCACCACGTACCGGGACAGTGGTTTTTTGCCCTTGGCATATATTAACTTTTTGTGCCTGCTGGGATGGTCTCCAAAAGACAATCGCGAACAGATGACACTGGAGGAGTTGGTTAGCGCGTTCGGCTTCGAAGGTGTCAATCGCAGCAACGCGGTCGTAAATTTTAGTGAAACAGACCCGATAGATCCTAAGGCCCTCTGGCTGAACTCGCAGCATCTCCGGTCGATGCCGGTCAAGGACCTTGCGTCTTATGTGCGCCAGCAGCTTGAACTCAACCGGTTGGAGCCGCAGGAAGATGAAGCGGCCTTTGAGAGAGTGGTTGATACGATTCGGACGCGTTTTTTGACTCTCCTTGACTTCCCGACAAAGGGACGCGCGTACTTTTCTGATGACTATCCCATCGAGCCGCAGTCGCTGGAAAAGCTTAATGCTCCAGGAGCGCGCGAGTTGTTACGGGAGTTGGCAGAGCGAATTGCTGCCGATCCTGATTTCACGGAAGCGAGTATCGAAGCAGATTTGCGAAAGTTGGCTGATGAGCGAGGTGTAAAGGCTGGATTGTTGATTAATGCGAGCCGGGCAGCACTCACTGGACAGCCCGTGGGTCCAAGTGCGTTCGCGGTTTTTGCGTGCCTGGGACGCGAGTGCGTCGTGGAGAGGCTTCGAAGGGTGTAAGTGCGTGTCAAGAATCATATTAGGCCTAGGCGGACTCTTGAGCAGGGCAGCATGTTGTGTGCTCAGAGATGGGCAGTTTGCTTCAGCTGTGGAGCAAGCCAAGATTTCTCATCACGAGCGTCCTGGCGCTTTTCCTGAGGAAGCCTTGTCGGCGGCCCTGAAGACTGCCGATGTAACGAGCCAACAGGTCGATTGCGTCGCGATTGCTCGGCCTTTTGCGCTTGGTCCGGAGAGCGTCGCGCAACTCGAACTGCGAGCGAGATTCCCCCATAGCGAAATCGTCGTGGTGGGCCATCATCGGGCCCACGCCGCTTCGGCTTACTACGTCTCCCCTTTTGATGGGGCTACGGTATTGAGCGTGGACCGAGCGGGCGACTTTCGCTCGGCCGTTCTGTTCGAAGCGAATGGGCGCCACTTATTGCCCGTTCGTGAACTTTACTTCCCCGATTCTTTGGGAGACTTGTTTAATCGTGTCACGGAATTATTGGGCTACAAGACCCGTGCGGATGAGCACAAAGTGCAATGGTTGTCTGCTTACGGTCGGCCGGACTACATAGACGTATTTCGGAGCATCTTGCGCAAGGGCTCGGGGCGCTGGTTGTACACCGATAGAACGTTCTTTGATGCAGACCGTTTGACCCAAGGCGGATTTAGTGCTCGATTTTACGATGCGATTGGGATAGGTATGGGTGAGTGTATTCCGCAGGCAACCAGAGCAAACCTGGCGGCGAGCTTGCAAGCAGCCGTGAATGAAACTGTGGCATCCATGCTGGGCGAAGCAACAAACGTCTGTATCGCCGGTGGTTTGGCGCTCAATACTCTTCTGGTGCGATCGCTGGAGCAGACGTTTCCAAACGTGTTCGTACAGCCGGTGGCGGGCAACGCTGGAACGGCATTAGGCGCGGCACTGCACGCTTGGCACGAAGTTTATCAAGAGTCCACGCGCGTACAATTCCGTACGTTGTGCTTAGGGCCGTCTTACACGCCAATAGAAGTCAAGCAGGTGCTTGAGAATTGCAAATTGCGTTTCCGCTATTTGCTAACCGAGGGAGAATTGATCGAGCAGGCAATTCGCGTGCTCAACGATTCGAAAATTGTGGCGTGGATGCACGGCCGGATGGAATTTGGTCCGCGTGCTCTTGGGAACCGCAGCATTCTTGCCTCACCCTTGAATCCGTATTCGACCGAGAATCTGAACGTCTTCATTAAGCACCGTGAAAGTTTTCGGAAGTTTGCGGCCTCAGTGCCTGTGGAGCAGGCGGATAAATACTTTGAGGTCGGATGCAACGCGCGATATCTTGCGAGTGTAGGCCATGTTCGGCCGGAGTTTCGCGAAACGTTTGCCGCGGCGACGTTAGGTGAGGACTGCATTCGCGTTCATACTGTGGATCCCGAAGAGAATCCGTTGTATCATGCACTCTTAACAGCGACCGGTAAGGCGACCGGGTTGCCGGTGCTCTACAACACCAGTTTCAATCTATTTGGCGATCCCCTGGTATGTACCCCGCGTGACGCAGTGCGCAGCTTCTATTCGTCAGGCATAGATGCGCTATTTGTAGGAAATTTTTACTTGGAGAAGTAATCTGCTTCGATCGCCTGTGAAACACTGAGCTCACGCTTGCACTTACGACGACTTCTCACGGGTGCAAAACCCCTTCCGTATCCCGGGCGTTTCCTCTGGTTAAATCACGGGCGCTGGCGGCGGAAGTAATTTTTTACGCCTTCTTCCGCTATGCCGAGAGCTCGAGCGAGCTCAACTTTAGCTATATTTAACTGGTATTGAGCCGAGATCAGGTTATCGTTAGCATCGGCAACGGCCTGTTGGGACTGTACAACCTCGACCGTGTTCGTGACTCCGGCGATGAACCGGTCGCGAGATTGTCTCAGGGTCTGATCGGCAAGTGTCACATTGCTTTTCGCGACATCCACCTGATCGCTTGCCGATTTCAAGTCGAGTAGAGCAGAACGAACTTCGTAATCAATCTGGCCCCGAAGATTTGACAAATCGTTTCGCATGTTGGTTAGCTGGGCATCACTTTGCAGTATGTCGCCCTTGATACGGCCGCCGTCGAATATGTTAAAGGTGACTCCGCCAGTAACGCTGAAGACCCCGTGGGAATTTGAGAACAACTGTAAACCGTCAGCCCCGTAGAAACCTTGCGCTTGCAGCACGGGGTAGCGTTCTGCTTTCGAAGCGCGCAGGGAAAGTTCCGCGGCGAGCACCCGAGCCCTGGCCGCTTTGTAGTCCGAGCGATGGACATAGGCTTCGTTAAGGGCCTCTGGAATCGGCATAGCCGCTAACGGAACTTCGGGGGCGGGATCAGCTACCGTGAAGTCCTGGCCCGGCGGGAGACCGATGGTGCGGCCTAATAGCAGTTTGTCCTTAGCCAGTTGATTTTGCTGGGCAACCAAGGCCTGCTGCCGCTGCTTCAATTCCACCTGGGAGCGGAGCACATCAATGGCAATGGCTGTGCCGGCCTCGTGGCGACGCGATGCATTCACAAATATCGCGTTATCGAACTCAATTTCCGCCTGTGTAGCAACAACACGGGCCGCATCCTCGATAATTTGTAAGTATCCATAGCCCACGGCAACCACTACCAGGTCTCGAGCGTTCTTTACGTCGAGTTGTGAAGCTTTCAGGTTCTGTTTGGCAGCACGAAAGTTGCTGATATTACTCCAGTTGAATATGGGAAGTGTCGCATTTGCCCGAGCACTTTCGTAGTTATACGGCCCCACGACTTTCGGAATCTGAAACGGCGAGTTCGGAGGGAGGTTGACATTGAACCCTTGAGCAGCTAGATTGATTTGCTGCTCCGTAGCACTAACCTGTCCTGTCACATTCGGAAGCAACTGACTCAAAGCTCGCAGGCGCTGGCCACGGGTTTCCCGGCTAGCCTGCTCATTAGTAAGTAGCCCAAGATTGGTTCGCAAGCCGCGACTGACGGCTTCCTCAATGCTTAATGGGATAGGTGTCGAACTAGCAGTCCCTTCCGGTACGCTTGCTTGGTACTGGGCGGTGAGTTGTTGCACGCCTGGAATGCTTACTTGAGTGGCGGCTGCACTGGAGCCAGAGCCGCCCGCCTGCGCCCCTGTGCCGGGTGACGTACCGCCTCCGGTCATTCCAGCGCCACTACTACGACTTAGGTCTGCGGACTGTTGCCCGGAAATAGCCTGCACAAAGCACAGCAGTGATCCAGTGCAGAGCAGTAAAAAAATTCTAGTAGATTTTGCGTTCGCCATTCATCCGTCTCGTCGTCCTTAGCAGACACCGCCGCTTCGGCCGTCGCCTACATGCGTTCGATGCAGGCAAAAACCGATTTGTACCAGCTCCGGGCAAAATATTTAAGACCTTAACTTCTTTAGAATACCGAAGCACCGGAATCTGTTAGCATCGGCACATGCTGTATCACTTCGAACCCAGCCCTGGGCCCGACTCCCCTCAGATCATACGAATGATCGTGGAAATCCCGAAGGAGTCGAGCAATAAATATGAGTTCGATTGGCAGTTGAAGCTTTTTCGTTTGGCCCGTTCCTTGTATTCCCCGCTTCACTATCCGGGCGACTATGGATTTCTTCCTGGCACGATTGCTGCTGACGGCGATCCTTTAGACGTCCTCTGTATGGCGAATACCCCAAGCTTTACTGGTTGCGTTTTGTATGTTCGCCCTGTCGCCGTTCTCGATATGCTAGACGGGACCAAGCGTGACCATAAAATTCTGGCAGCCCATGTTCACGACCCGCGGCACGATCAGTTGCATCGGCTCGCTAATGTGAACCAACATCGGTTGGCGGAGATTGAGCACTTCTTTAGCATTTATAAGGAACTGGAGGGGACAACTATGGTGATGGGCGGCTGGCGTGATGTCGAAGCTGCCCACCGGGTAATCGTAGAAAGCCGGGAGAGATATCTGACTCAAGTGCGTGAGCAGCCTCAAAAGAGGCATGCTTAAAGGTGTCTCTTGAGGAACGAGCAGATCTCGTATCCCGTGATGTACTTAAAAGGGAATTCACCCATCGTGTAGTGACCGCATAGCAGCTCTTTCGCCCTGTGGTTCCACTTTCGGCTTCGCGCTCCCTGAATTACCTCGCGCGAAAGATGTAATGGGAACGTGGTGTCGTACCGTGTGTAGATGAACTTCGAAAGGTTCTTTTTTTCCGTAAAGTGATGATCCCAATAGCTGGGCGGACTGATACACAGCCACATCTTGCGAAGAGTTGGAAGATCAAGAGCTCCTTCTAAGCTGTCGCGAATGTGGCGCGTAGAGAGGCCTTCCCAGACGGGATCGGCGAAATAGGTCGAGCAGTGATTGAAGACATTTACCCTAAACCGGACATCGTGGGCCGCTGCGAGAAACGCATAACAGGACCCTAGGCTTGTTCCGACGATGCCGAGGCGATCGAAGCCCTGGTCCTGCAGCCAATCTAAGCAAGCGCGGGCGTCGATAACGGCCTGCCGGGTGGCGTCGATGGTCCGTGCGATGTTTGACGAGACAGCATAGTCGGCGCGGTGGAGACCATGCGGCATGCGCGCGTCGTGGTAAGGCAGGCTGAGCCGAAGAGCGGAGATGCCGAGGCGCTGCAAACCGGTGCAAAGCGCATTTTGCTGCGGCAGGCGCGAGTTCCAATGTGGCAGGACCACAACTGCTCTGCGGTTCGCATTTCGAGCAGGAAACCATAAAGCACGCACTGCGTTGTTCTCCGGGAAAGGCGTTTCGACGGGCGAAGTGAACTCAAGCCAGTTTCCATCGAGTGAAAAGGACGAAGGAACGGTGTAGCCAAAAAATGCATCGCTATCTGCAATGGCCAGTTTGTTCAGCCGAATCAGATACTCGACTGGATCCCCTCCCTCAAAACGGTGGGCTTTGGCGCAGGGCCAATTACGCGTCCACTCAAGGCCATACTCGAAAGGGCGAACAATGCGGTCCGTTGAGCGAAAGCAGAGTTCGTTCTCCCATCGATCCATCCAACTCCTATACTGGTGAGCTACCGGTTGTAACAAGAACTTCATTTGACGTTCAGAACTAGATGCAGAAATGTGTCGGGCATGATCGAGCCAGTTAGGCTACCTTTCCTGGTTTGTCAATTCCCAGCCTTTCCAGGTTCGGCAGAAAGGCAGTAAGAAGTCCGATCAGCGGTAGATAAGAACAGACATGATAAACGAAGTTGATACTTGTCATATCCGCCAGTTTGCCCAGAATGGCAGCTCCGATGCCGCCCATGCCGAAGGCGAACCCAAAAAACAGGCCGGAGACCATTCCCACTTTTCCAGGTAGCAACTCTTGCGCGTAGACCAGAATTGCTGTGAACGCTGACGCGAGAATTAGCCCGATTACGACGCTCAGGACTGCGGTCCACATCAGATTGGCGTACGGCAAAACCAGGGTGAATGGAAGTACTCCAAGAATGGAACACCAGATTACATATTTTCGGCCAATGCGGTCTCCAATGGGACCTCCAATCACCGTACCTGCCGCTACGGCCCCTAGGAACAGGAAAAGGTATATCTGCGAGCTTTGTACGGAGACGTGAAACTTGTGCATTAAGTAAAAGGTGTAGTAGCTGGTCAGGCTCGCTAGGTAAAAGTATTTCGAGAACACCAACGCGATCAGGATCGCAACCGATATCCCGATTTTCTTGGAAGAAAGAACAGGCGCTATTCCCGTGCGCTTGGCCTTCCCCGTCAGTCGGGAAGGTCTGTAGTTTCTATACCAAGTGCCGACATACGTTAGTATCACCATCGCCAGCAGGGCAGCCATGGAAAACCAGGCAATGCTATGCTGCCCGCGTGGAAGCACGATGAATGCGGCCAGAAGGGGCCCGAGTGACGTTCCCGCGTTCCCGCCCACCTGAAATATTGACTGTGCCAATCCGTGCTGCCCTCCAGACGCCATTCGGGCGATGCGCGATGATTCGGGATGGAACACGGATGAGCCGAGGCCAACCATTCCCGCCGCCAATAGTAGGGCGGGGAAACTCGGAGCTATTGAGAGCAGTACCAAACCTCCCCAGGAAAAGCCCATGCCAACCGGCAATGAGAAGGGCTTGGGTTTGTGGTCTGTATAAAGGCCCACTAGCGGCTGGAGAAGCGACGCCGTGAGTTGATACGTGAGCGTGATGAGCCCAATTTGCTCGAAATTAAGGCGGAAGGAACTCTTCAGTATCGGGTAGATCGCCGGAATCAACGACTGAATCATGTCATTTAAGAGGTGACAAACGCTGATCGCGGCCAGAATTGTAAAGACGGTCTTCTCCCTGGTATTTGTTTGTAGTGCTCCTGTGTTACCCTTTACTACCGCAGCCATAGACATCTACTAGAGTA
Source organism: Bryobacteraceae bacterium (assembly GCA_035475295.1). Taxonomy (GTDB): domain Bacteria; phylum Acidobacteriota; class Terriglobia; order Bryobacterales; family Bryobacteraceae; genus Bog-105. The sequence goes on along the minus strand of DATIMM010000011.1, from coordinate 103,585 downwards.
CCGTTGGACCTCAATGTGCTCATGCGTCACGCCTCTTCCGTTTCCTAGAGTTTGTTCCCGACCAGTTTGTGTTGTGATTATTTGCGCCCGGTATCCGGTGCGAATTCTCTCCCGATATAATGCATTCACATTTAGATCGATGAAATACTTCAGCGCGCGCTTCGCTGTGAAGAGTGCATACACGACCGGGCTGTTTGCCCTAATTTCAATTGGCCTCGCAGCTTTTGTTCAGACTCGTCCTCCCGAGGTTCCATTCGAGAAGCACACGCTTGATCTTGGGTCGAGCGAGTCGGCAGCAGTCGCAGATATCAATGGCGACGGAAAGCTGGATATCGTTTCCGGCGAAAACTGGTACGAAGCGCCTATATGGAGAAAACACCACTTTCGCGATGTTTACTACACGAATAATTATATTGACGATCTTAGTACCGTACCCCTTGACGTAGACGAAGATGGCCGGATCGATTTGGTGACGGTCGGGTGGTTTAGCAAAAAGATCGCATGGTGGCGTAATCCTGGCCGAACCGGTGGCAAATGGCTGGAGCACCCCATTGCCGAAGGCTATCCTGTTGAGTTCGCAGAGCTCGTGGACTTAAACAATGACGGAAAGGCAGACGAACTACTGCCGGAGTTTGGCGATAGTAAAGCACCATTAGCTTGGTATGAACGGAACCACGCTGGCAGTATGGCGAAGCATGTGGTCCATCCGAACAGCCTTGGGCATGGGATTGGTGCGGGTGACGTGAACGGTGACGGGCGCAATGACATTCTGACCCCTAACGGCTGGCTGGAGGCCCCGCCTAATCCGCGAAGCGGAGATTGGAAGCTGCATTCGGATTGGAAACTGGGCGATGTGGGATTTATGTACACCGCCGATGTAAATGGAGACGGGCGTCCGGATGTGATTACGTCAATGGCGCATAATTATGGCGTCTTTTGGTTGGAGCACAAAGCGGACGGCACGTGGGAAAAACACATCATTGACGACAGTTGGTCCCAGCCTCATGCCGTCGCGTTGGTCGACTTTCGCGGAAAGAAAAACATTGGTTTACTTACCGGGAAGCGCTATTTCGCTCATAATGGCAGAGATCCGGGATCACGCGAACCGCTCGGCGTCTATTGGTTTGAGCGGCTAGTCGATCCGGACTCCAAAAACGTCGAGTGGGTCAAACATGTGATCGATTACGGCGGCCGGACCGGCGGCGGTCTGCAGATTCCAGTCGCTGACATCGATAACGATGGAGATTTAGACTTTGTCGTAGCAGGCAAAAGCGGCCTTTTTCTCTTCGAGAATAGAAGTCGGTAGTAGAAACAGATGGCAAACAAGCTGTACGACGTCGTGGTTATCGGCTCCGGGGCAGGCGGCGGCACTCTTTCGTCGCGGCTGGCTGATCTGGGTGCAGACACCCTGGTGCTTGAGGGGGGCCCCAAGATCGATACGCGAACCGATTTCAATACGCATGCACTCCCATATGATTTTCCTTTCCGTCATATCCCAACGATGCGACCGGGCAAACCGGGATTTGACGGGGAGCGCAGCCGTGGCTTGGGCGGAAAAACGCAGTTGTGGAATGCCGTTGCACTTCGCTTTAGTCAGCGCGATTTCAAAGGAAGGCAGCACGACGGTGCAGGGGAAAATTGGCCTTTTGACTACTCCGATATTGCACCTTACTATGACCGTATCGAACGCCAGATAGGAGTCTGCGGCAATTACGATCATCTGGAAGATTTGCCGGATGGGATTTTTATGCCCCCCGCTCCGATGAAATGCACCGACCTTGCGATCCAGGCGGGAGCTAAAAAGCTCGGAGTACAAGTCATTCACGTGCGCAAGGCAACTTTGACAAGGGCGAGCAAGACGCGACCTGCTTGTCATTATTGCGGAAACTGCATGTCAGGATGCGATGTTGCGGCTAAATATAACTCCCTAGATGTACACATGATCCCGGCGCTCAAATCGGGGAATCTCACGCTGCAGCAGAACAGCATAGTTTATGAACTCGCTGTGTCGGATGAAGCCAAAGTTAGCGAAGTGCGCTATTTCGATCGGGAGACCCGGGCAGAAGGCGTGGCGCGCGGAAGAGTAGTTGTCGTTGCATGCGCTTGCGCTCAGAGTGTGGCGCTGCTGCTCATGTCTAAGTCTAGCCGTTTCCCTACGGGCCTCGGGAATTCGAGCGGTGAACTTGGAAAGAACTTTATTCCCCATATTACCGGTGGGTTTGAAGGCTTCCTGGTCGAATTCATCGGAAAACCTGAGGCGAACGACGAAGGCTTTTTAGATCATGCTTATATTCCCTCCTTCATGCATGACAGAAAGCGCGACTATCCACGCAGTTTCGGCGTGCAATTTAACTATCAGAATCATCGAACTGTCGGCTGGGCCCGTGGCATAGGCGGAATGGGGAAAGCCTATAAAGAAGCCGTCAAGGCGCGGTATCCGGCTTATCTGACGTTTACGGGCTATCACGAGATGTTGCCTAACCCGGACAGCTACATCGATATCGACACGGATGACTTGGATGAGTACGGACTGCCCAAACCGCGCCGGCATTGGAAGCTTCACGATGACGACTGGAAGCTGCATAACGACATGAAGAGGTGGTGTCAAGCCATTTTGGATGCGAGCGGCACCGAGATCTTCTCAAATGCCGCGGCGCCAGTAACCAACCATGAAATCGGAGGCTGCCGGATGGGTACCGACGCGAAAACCTCTGTCGTCAATGAGTTTTGCCGTTCTCACGACGTTTCGAATCTTTTTGTCACCGATGCGAGCGTGTTTCCTAGTTCTTCCGAAAAGAATCCAACGTTAACCATCATGGCACTCGCCTTACGCACTGCGGATCACATTGCCGACCGTCTTCAGAAAGGGGAAGTATAGATGCCCTCGTATTCATCCGACCGACGGTCGCTCCTCAAGATCATTGGAGCTATTGGGGCGACCTGCGCTTATCCGTTTGCCAGCGATGAACTGTTCGGGCAGACTGCGTCGGCGGCCAATCGCCCCTTACCACAGCAGAACTCACCGGCACGTTTTTTTAATGAGGATGACTTTGCCACTGTTTCCCGCATTGCAGACCTGATTATTCCTGAAACTGAGACGCCGGGAGCGGTCGGATCTGGTGTGCCGGCCTACATAGACCTGGTGATCTCCCGAAACACCGATCAACAATTGGTGATGGCTGACGGCTTGCGCTGGCTCGATGGTGAGGCAAAGCGACTTCTGAACAGACGGTTTATTGAACTTCCTGAAGAGCAGCAAATTTCCATTCTGGAGCCGTTGTGTGAAGCAGCCGATAAGAACGAGCGCCGGGCGCGCAACGTCCAATTCTTTGCGTTAATGAAAAGCCTCACTGCAGATGGCTATTACACCTCGAAGGTGGGACTTCGGACCGAGCTGGGATACACAGGAGATATGGCCCGAGCGGGTTTCCCTGATTGCGTGCACGAGCACTAGGCGTGTTCGGCTCCAGAGAAGGCAAATGGGTATCAGCCCAATTCGAATTCCTCTTTCGGAATTCCAGGGACGCAGCCCCGATACGCATACTTCAACAAGGGGGGCGCGGCCATCGTGGTTACTACCGTCATAAAAACCACTATCCCGTAAATCGGCTTTTCAATCACGCCCAAACCCAAACCCAGCTGAGCCACCACCATTCCCACTTCGCCACGAGGTATCATTCCGACCCCCACCCGTAGCATATCTATGCGCCCCAGATTCCAGGCCCCCAGTCCGCAACCGATCAACTTGCTCAGAATTGCAACCACGACGATTACTATTGACAGTACGAGTGTTTCGCGGTTCTCGAAGGCCGATAGATCGATATGTAATCCCACGCCCGCCAGGAAAAACGGAACAAGCAGCTCATTAATGCCCTGCGCCAAATCGTGCGCTCGAGGCCCTACGGTCTCCGACAGCGCCATGCCAGCCAGAAATGCGCCTACAATCGCTGCTACACCGACTTTCATGGCCAGAACAGAAAGGACAAACAGTAAGAACAGGGCTAGATTGAACTGCCTTTCTGAGACCTTCAAGCGCTGTTCTACTCTCGGTAGAATTCTTTGCATCGTGGGAGTCCCGAATTTTGCAATCAAAACAGTGAATCCGCCCGCCAGAATGGCCGTGCTCATTAGTTTCCAGTAGTCGACCTTGCCTTCAGCCAGACTGCTTACGAAGGCTAGTACCAGTAATCCAAGTACGTCATCGATAACGGCTGCGGCCAGGATCACTCTGCTAGCTCGTTGCTGGAGTAGCCCCTTCGCCGCCAGAACTTGAGCTGTAATGCCGACGCTCGTGGCCACCAATGATGCACCCACAAAAAGGGCTTCAACGGTAGAGACGCCAGCCCACAGCATCACGAGAACTCCAAGCCCCATAGGTACCGCGACACCCAGGGTCGCTACAACAAAAGCTGTCCCGCCGACGTTCATTAGCTCGGACGCTTTCACTTCCAGGCCAACCCGAAACAGAAGAAACATGACGCCAAGCTCCGCCAAGGCCGAAAGCGTCTGGTCAGGGTTCACCCAGCCGAGTACGCTTGGCCCGATCAGTACACCAGCCAGAATCTCACCGACGATTCCTGGCTGTCCAACACGCTCGCAGACCTCAGCGAGAAGCTTCGCCGAGCCAAATACGATTAATAGGGCCAAAGGCAGATGGGCAGCATCTGTTCCGTTTGTCACCATTAATGCCGTTATTGGATGAACGCTCAGTTTGAACCTCCTACTTACGCAAACTGTCACAAATCCAACAATCCTTGCGTCCCTTAAACGAGTCGAACTTGTGGTCTACTATAGACTCGCATCTCTGGAATGAAAATCGTCATTTTCGGTCTTTCAATAAGTTCTGCGTGGGGAAATGGACATGCGACGCTGCTGCGGGGGCTCCTTCGAGCGCTTCATCGCCAGGGGCATGAACTTCATTTTTTTGAGCGTGACGTCCCCTATTACGCTTCACACCGTGACGTAGAGTCGCTGCCGTACGTCCATCTACACTTGTATTCCGATTGGCGGTTGGAATTGCCTGAAGTAAACCGACAGATCCAAGAGGCCGATGTGGCGATGGTGACGTCCTACTGCCCTGATAGTGCGGCGGCCTGCGACCTTATTCTGAGTGCGAATGTTCAGCGATCCATCTTTTACGACATGGATACTCCCGTCACTCTGAACCGTATCAACGGTGGCGAGCAGGTCGAATACATTCCTAAGAACGGCTTGAGCGATTTTGATCTTGTGCTCAGCTATACTGGCGGCGAAGCACTCTACCAGTTAAAGGAAAAACTGGGCGCGCGTTGCGTTGCTCCTTTGTACGGCTGGGTAGATCCTGCTGTCCACCATCGCGTTCCAGTGTCGAAGCCATTCGAGGCAGATTTGTCGTACATCGGAACGTTCTCCGCCGATCGCCAGCGTGCGTTGGAAGAATTGCTCCTCGCTCCAGCGCTCCAACTTCCCAACCGGTCGTTTCTGGTGGCGGGCGCAATGTACCCCAATCCGGCGTCTTGGCCTACGAATGTACGTTATTTCGAACATATTGCTCCGCCGGAGCACGCTGCTTTCTACTCGTCTTCCCCAATCACGCTAAATATCACGCGTTCGTCTATGGCGGGAATGGGCTTTTGTCCGTCAGGGCGTCTATTCGAAGCCGCAGCCTGCGGCACCGCTGTTCTTAGCGACTGGTGGCTCGGCCTGGACACATTTTTTACACCTGGCGAGGAGATTATGATTGCTGGCGGTACTCCCGACACAATGACGCTTCTTGCAAGGGACCGCGCTGAATGGGAGCGGGTCGGAGCCCGCGCACAAGAACGTGTGCTCGACTGTCACACCGCTGAGATTCGTGCGAAGCGTCTGGTCTCTCTAATTGAATTTCCACACGACGAGAGCAGCCAAGTCGCGGAACGCATTATGGCCGTAGAGCAGCGATAGATATATGTGGGGAATTATTCCAGCCGCTGGTATGGGCACCCGTATCCAGCCGCTTGCCTTTTCAAAAGAACTGCTTCCGGTTGGGAGTTTTCTCAACGGAACAGGAGAGCGTCCTCGTGCCGTTAGCGAATACTTGGTGGAGAGGATGGTCAATGCCGGGGCCGATAAAATTTGCTTTGTAATCTCGCCGGGGAAGTCCGATATCGTCAACTATTTCGGTGGCCACGCCCTCTCGGCCACTATCTTTTATGCCGTCCAACAGCGCCCTGCCGGACTTTGCGATGCTATCTTTCGTGCATTACCGCTGATACCGCCCGACGAACACGTCTGTATAGGCCTGCCTGATACGATCTGGTTTCCGGAAACCGCATTTGACACTCTTCCCGACGAGGCCCTTTCACTTTTATTGTTTCCAGTGGATCACCCGGAGCACTTCGATGCGGTTGTCACTGATGAAGAGGGCAACGTGCTGGAGGTGCGCGTGAAGAACCCCGATTCCGTTACGAATTGGATCTGGGGCGCGATGAAAATGCCTGGGCGCGTCCTGAATGAGCTTCATGACATTTGGAAGGCCCGTAACGATGAGTACCTTGGCACGCTGATCAACGCATACCTGTCTCAAGGAAATCCCGTACGCGCTGTGAAAGCTGGAAAGTCGTACGTGGACGTGGGAACGTTGAATGGCTATCGCGAGGCGCTGCGGCTTCTCGATATCAATGCTCGAGTTTGAAGTCATCACGAAACTGCCACGGCTCCTGCAGATTGAGACTGCCTGGTCCGCACTTGCCGATTTGATTCCCTATGCGACGCCGTTCCAATTACCTCATTGGCAGCTCATCTGGTGGCGTCACTTCGGTAGCGGACAGTTGTTCGTTTTCTCCTGGTGGCATGAACATTCGCTCGTTGCCATTGTCCCCTGCTTCCTGCACCACTGGGAAGGTCGCCGCCAGATAACGCTGATTGGATCAGGCATTTCCGACTACCTGGAACCGCTGATTCATCCCGAGCACAGAGCCGCAGTAATTGGCGGGCTCCAATCATATTTGCAGTCGAGTCATGATTGGGACATTTGTAACTGGCAGGATCTTGCAGCCGATACCTGTCTAAGTCAACTGAAAGGGAGCCTCCTAGAGCCCGACACAAGTTGCAGCGAAGTGCCGCTTACGGGCTCTTTTGAGGAATTCTGGAAAAAACGCTCAAAGGACATGCGCCGCAATGTTCGCCGGTACGCGGACCGCGCCCGCTCCATGGGTTCAATTTGCTTCCAGGTCGTGACCTCTGCCGACAAAGAACTGCTCGATGCTCTAATCCGCTTGCATGCGGCGCGTTGGGAGAAGCATGGGGAATCGGGCATGATTGCGGCCAACAATTCAGGCCCATTCCTTCGTGATGTCGCCAGTGCGTTTGCCGCCCGTAATAGCCTCCGCTTCTTTGTCGTGCGATTTCGAGAGCACGTTGCGGCGCTTGTCCTGGCGTTTGTTTATCGCAGCATCATTTATGCCTACCTCAGCGCTTTCGATCCTGAATATGAAGTCCTTGGATTCGGACGAAACTTGCTTTACGAAGCCTTCCGCTTTACCTATAGAGCTCACTACACGGCCTGGAACTTCTGCCGAGGCGAAGAGCCCTACAAGACTTCGTGGGGTGCGCAACCTATTGAGAAGCGCCGGCTAATGTTAACTCACGATACAAAGCCAGATAATCTGCAGCCATCCGGTGAGTAGTAAATCTTGCTTGTGCCCAGTCTCGACAAGCCTTCGGAGAGATAAGGTCCACGTGTCTCACTGCCTCCGCCATCTCTTCTTCTGTATTGACTAGGAAGCCAGTTACTCCATCCTCAACCACCTCCGGCAGGGCACCCGATCGAAATGCTACTACTGGAGTTCCTGCTGCCATGGCCTCCATCGCTACCAGTGAACTTGTTTCGGGTGCCAAGCTCGGAATCAGCAGACAGCGCGCCTTGCCCAATAAGTGCTTCTTTGTTTCAAATTCAGCCGGCCCTGTATATCGTCGTTTGGCGTCCAGCAACGGCTGCACTTGTTCCACAAAATATCTCTGATGGGCCTCGAATGCATGCACCGGCCCGGCTATGGTCATCGGTAAGTTTAATCGATGGGCGACTCGCAGGCCTATGTCCGTTCCTTTCTCCGGGCAGATACGGCTCAACACTAGTAAGTAGCCTTCTTTGCGGAAATCATGCTCGTAATGCGTTACGTCAATGCCGTTGCAGACTACTCGGCCTGCCAGTTTCGCCGCCTGCGTTTTCGAAACAAAGTTTAGTTCTACATTCGGCAGATCAAAAATTGACTTCGGGTACCATTCGACGGGTAAATGCAGCGTCGCAAGTTTCGGAATCGGCGCAGCAGGCACGTATTCATAGAAATCTAAGCCATGAAAATGAATGAAATCAATGTGGCGCTTGTTTAAGGCAGTTTCAATAGCTTTCCTATGCTCGCTGCGCGCCCAGTTCTGAACTTCATCCGTTATCTTTCCAGGCGCCGGTGGCGTCTCAACCAAGCAGCCACTCACCTGTGATCCCCGTGCCGCAATGACAATGGAATGATGCCCTGCATGGACCAATTCGCGTTCCAGCAAGTATAAAATCTGTTCCGCGCCCCCGCCTGCATCAGCGCCAACTGGAAACAGGGGAAAGGCTACGCTCAGAATGTTCATCTCACCTCTGCAGCTAACTTTCTCCACTGTTGTCCTGTAACGCCCCATTCGAACTGTTCATAGAACAACCTGCCTTCATGGGGTGGCTTCGTGAAGTCATACTCCGGAGCAACGCGCAATGGCTCACTGTCTAGCGAGAAGTACTGCAATACCTTCTGCTGACTTTCATAGCATTTGAACAACTTCCGCTTTTTGACCTGCTCTTCGTCGCTCAATTTTCGCTGGATCGTCTCACCGCTCAAATGCGGAAGAAAACATCCTGTCTCCATCCCGCTGATGCCAGCATGGTAAGAAGCAAACTCCAGAATTACTGGCTCCGGTATGCGTGTGCTCCGCAGCGAATGTACTGCCCGGTGTACTGATATTGCCGTTGCATCGTGATCCGGATGGCCGCCCTCATACGCATGCGTAAACACAAAATCAGGCTCCAGTTCCGCAAATGCCGTGCAGAGTTGTTGCCCAATCTCTGCCATTCGGAAAGATGCCTCCTGATCTGGGCACCCGAGGCATATCTGGCGGACTGAAGAAATTCCTGCCTCCGCCATCGCCGACTGAAACTCTACCCTTCGCTTCGCCGCGTATTCTTGCCACGTGTCTACCCCAGCGTTGGCGAAGTCGTTGCCACTTCGTGGAGCGCCATCAGTCACGTGGATTATGGCCCGTAAATCCTCAAACCGATGTACCAAGCTTCCCATACCGATGACCTCATCATCAGGATGTGCCGCCACGATGACTGCAGGCCGCCGAAGCCAATCCGCCAACATTGTGAGCAGTGTAACAGTACGCGTAATCCTGGTGATCAGTCGCGCCGGGGCAGCCCCTAAACCGTCAGACGCCGGCGGCAGTAAGCTCCAATCCGACAGGCGGAACGGGTATGGACTGCCACTCTTGCCGCCTCGTAAAAATTTCAAAGCCGCTAAAGTTGATGTTATGGCCCGTACCGAATCCACGATGCTCGCGCTGGGGACGCTGGCTCCCAACTTTGAATTGCCCTGTGTTGTTTCCGGAAATACCGTGAGGCTATCCGATTACAGCACCAAGAAAGCCCTTCTGGTGATGTTTATTTGCCGCCATTGTCCTTACGTGAAGCACGTCGAGCGGGCCCTAGCGCAGCTTGGCCGAGATTATGCCTCAAAATCCATCGGTATTATTGCGATTTCGTCCAATGACGCTGCCGCATATCCCGACGATGCTCCTGAAAACCTTAAGGAGCAGGCTGAGAGGCTTGCCTTCACCTTTCCGTACTGCTACGACGAAACTCAGGATATTGCGCGTGCCTATACGGCCGCTTGCACGCCCGATTTCTTTCTTTTCGATAGCGGGCGAAAGCTCGTCTACCGCGGCCAATTCGATTCCAGTCGGCCCCGTAACGACGTCCCGGTAACGGGCAAAGATCTGCGCGCCGCCATAGACGCTGCACTCGCGGGCCGGCAGGTTAACGCCATGCAAATTCCTAGTCTCGGCTGCAACATCAAGTGGAAGCAATGATGAACGTCCGAGCGTTACCATGAAATGTGAAGCGCTTCCTTCCTGTACTCGCTTTTCTCGTACTTTTACTCTTTATCGCACTCGGTGTATTTAGCTATCTAGGTTATCGCCGAATTCTTGCTACAGAGGCCCGAGTCGATGCTCTTGCTGTTCAGGTCAATGACGCTACAAAGCTCGCCGAAGAGCAGGCGGCTGCCGTCAGCGCGGCTAGCCTACGCGCCAACGATGCTGCGGCCCGTGCGGAACAGGCCGCTGTTGGGCGCCAGCAGGCCGAAATCCAGCGCCAGCAGGCCGACACGCAGCGGCAACAGGCGGAGTCGAGCCGGAACCAGGCCCTCACTGCCGCCCAGCAGGCTAACCAAGAGGCCGCTCAAGCGCACGAGGAAATGCAAAAAATGCGGATGCAGAGAGAGCAGGAGCTGGATCAGATGCAGGAGGCTTTGAACAAAGTTGTTGAGACCCATCGTACTCCTAACGGCATGGTCATGGTGCTTCCCGAATCTACGTTTCGCTTTCCATTCGACAGTGCTGACCTCAGTCAAAAGAATCGTGAGCTCCTCAGCCGTATCGCTGGCATCTTGCTCGTATCCAAGGGTTATGGGCTATCGGTCTTTGGCTACACGGACGACACAGGCAGCGCTGAATACAACCAGAAACTTTCGCTGCGCCGCGCTGACGCCGTTCGCGACTATCTCGTCCAATCCGGTCTTAATCCGTCCATCATTAACGTCAAGGGCTACGGTAAAACCAGCCCCTTGGTCCCAGACACGGACGCGGAAGCTCGCGCCAAGAATCGTCGTGTTGAGATCGCACTGACGGATAGCTCGCTGAAATTTGTCGGTATCGCTCCAGATTCTTCCCCCAATCACTGAGCGTCGGACTATAGTTCAGATGTCGAAACCTCGCGGTGGCAATGGAGTCAAATCTGGTTCGTCGCGTTCATGGCTGAGACTCTTCCTGTCGTGCTTGTTCTTCTGGCTATTACTGCGGGATCGACTCTGCTCGCAGAAAAGCTCGTAATGCCCGAGCCGGTTGTAATGGCAGCAATCGGGATCGGACTAAGTTTCATACCCAACTTTCCGACCTTTCAGCTAAATCCGAGAGTGGTTCTGCTCGGTTTTCTTCCTCCGCTGGTCTATATTGCTGCTACTCGATTGCCCTGGGACGAGTTCCGTTTGAATATCCGTCCTATTCTGTCACTGGCGGTTGGCCTCGTCGCTGCAACAAGCCTCGCAGTGGCCACGGTGTCCCACTTATTTATTCCCGGCTTGGGTTGGGCTGAAGCGTTCGCGTTAGGCGCGATTGTATCGCCTACTGATCCGGTTGCCAGTACTGCCATCTCGGAGAGGCTTGGCGTGCCGCGTCGGCTCACTGCCATCACAGAAGGCGAGGGACTCGTCAATGACGCTATTGCCCTCACGTTGCTGCACGTTGCGACTACCGCTATCGCTTCTAGCACTTTCGCACCAGGCCATGCGTTACTTCGGCTCCTGATTATCGTGGTCGGTGAAACGGCCTATGGCCTGCTGGTTGGTTGGGCTACCGCCAAGCTGCGCGGGCGCATTTCTGATGCGCGTGTGGAAGTGACCGTCTCAATTCTCACGCCCTTTCTTGCTTATCTACTTCCTGAGTCGATGGGAGGGTCCGGCGTTCTCGCGACAGTTGCGGCAGGCATGTATATCGGTATAAAGAACCCGGAGCTTGTCCCGTCAGCCACGAGATTGAACCTCGCGGGCTTTTGGGACATCATTACTTACCTCTTAAATGGCACGCTGTTTCTGCTGACCGGCCTACAATTCCAATCTATTGTTACGGGCGCCTCTCACGTGCTTGGAATGCGCGTTCTCGGCTACGGACTCATGGTCACAGCGGTGGTGGTTACCCTCCGATTCGCCTGGTCCTGGCCCGCCGCCTGGATTGATCACCACCTTCCTGTTCCAACACCGTATAGCAGGCTTCCAAATCGTCACCTCACATTTCTGGCTTGGTGCGGAATGCGCGGCGGCATCTCCTTAGCTGCGGCCCTCTCGCTGTCCCAAACCACACCCTCACGGCAAACCATCCTTCTTGTCACGGCATGTGTCATCGCAGGAACTCTGATCTTTCAAGGTGCGCCGCTTCCGTTTCTGCTGCGCAAGTTGAAACTGGACGAAGATGCCCGCCGTGAAGTCCAGGAATCCATGCATCAGGAACGTACGGCACGACTGATAGGCGTCAAGGCGGCTTTGGAAAAGCTTCGAAAAGCTGGAAATGAAGCTAAATCCCTTCGCGGCCAATATCAGCATCGGCTGCACCTCCTGCAGCATGGAGAAGACCCTGATAGTGGTATCGGTCCCACGGGACATCGCCAGGAGCAAGTGCGGCTTCACCTGGAGGCCGTTGCTGCGGAACGAGAAGCGGTCATTGCCATTTATCGGGAGGGCAAACTGCCTGAACACGTTCTTCATCGCATTGAACGTGATCTGGACCTTACAGAGGTGCGCTTAGGCCAGTTCCTTTCACGAAGTGACTAATTGCTCGAGGAAGTTTGGGAAACTGCGGACAATGCTCCGACAGCCTGGCTCATCTGCACGGTGAACTCGCTTCTGCGCTCCAGTATTCGAACCTGGATGTCGACGTAGCGTCGTGTATCCGTATGTTCCATCGACGGTAAGCTCTGCAGGGTTTCCAATATACTCTCCGTGTGGACCCGTAAATCGTCTGTTCTGAGCTGCATCGAGCTTACTCCTGTTGTGCCAGGGTTTTGGATTTCGTCGGACAGGGTATGTAGGCAATCTTTATATTGCTTCACAATGCTTTGTTGCGCCGAACGGACTGCTTCCGGCAAATCTGGCCGCGGGTGATTCACAGAGAATCCCGCCTCAATCAGTTCCAGCAATAAGAGGGACTCTGCCCGTCCTAGACAGTCTCGCAGCCCTTCCTGAACCGCCGCATTGTAATGAGAATCGAATCCAGCCGCATCAGCCTCCTCGTTTGCCAGAAAAATGGCTTGGTTCGCTGCGGCTCGGATTTTCCTCATCTGCCTAACTTTCTCATCCACGGGCAACTCTTCTTGGGCGAGTGTGGCTAGGTCCCCCGCCTGATCCAGGAGATCTGCAATTTTAGACCTCTGATCGGCTATGGCATTCACGGGCCAGAACTGGCGAAAGGTAAACCACATAACCGTAGCTCCCAGTAGCACTCCCACGAACCGGTCGCGGGCCTCGGCGATCTGATCCGGAATCGTTGGTCTGCTCAACGCCACCAGAGCGAACGATAGGCCTATCTGGAGTCCTGCATAGGAGATGCGCTGACTCCCCTTCACTACCCAGCCGGAGATGAAGAAGACGACCGCCACGACTAATAACAACTCAACCAGGTTGGTCATGTTCGATAGCACCATCGAGATCCCGCCGATGCCAAAGAGTAATCCCCCGATAGCTACGCCAGTGAGACGTAAAGCAAGCTTTCGAAATGTGGCCCCAACTGTATCTAGCGCCACAACAAAGCATGTCACCAGGGAAGTGCTGATGCCTGGCCAACCAACGCCCGTATAGATCGTGTAGCAAATCATTGCGGCAAGAACCGTATTGAATGCAAAATGAACGTTAGCGGGCGTGAAGAACGGTCCGGCCGACCTCTGTTCCCTGATTGGAGGACTGATATCGCCTCCTGTAACTTCTCCTATGTAATAGGCTTCGGAGTACCAGGTGTTCCACATTCGCTCTAGCACAAAGCTCATATGCGCCACGATGGCGGTAGGCGTCTGGTCGCCGGCCGAATAGTCGGCCTCTTCTTCCGGCCTGTCTTCGGGTCGAGACGTGTCCTGTCTCCTGATGCGGTCCGCCAGTTGACCAGTTTCTATACAGAGGCGAGCGAGGTGTAAACGTTGAACTTCGTTAAAGTCGGCGGGAGAGTACTGATCGAGTCGTGCTCCAAGAGCCGCAAACAGTTCGATTCCCATTAGAAGAGAGCTCAAGCGGATCAGGTAATCTTCGTCGCGCAGGTTGCTTGGCGAAATCGCTGGCAGGAAGTTCTGTAGAGAACCCGTTCCAGAGACAGCCAGTCTATGAATTCCCTGGGCCCTTCTCTCTTCTTCTGTAGTTAGTGGTTGGCCAGTTGCGCTTTTCAGCACGGCACGGACAGACTCGAGTTGTTCTGCCATTCCGGAAATGACCCGCTGAAGCGGACTCGCATGCGGATAAAGGTACTCCACCGCAGTCGCAACAAGAACTCCCGTGCTCATCATCAAAGCCGTCCACAGGACAAATTCGACGTTCTTTGTGGCATCAGGGTTTATGTCCCACTGAGTCAATGCTGCGGTTACGACGACGGCGGAAAGAACTCCCACCAAGGGCGCCTTTAGTCCCCGGCCTATGATCAGACAAAAGAAAATGGATAGCCCAACGGCGAGAACGCGCAACCACTCAATATCTGCCACGAGGGCATCAAGGGCCAGGGAAACTAGTGCAGCACTCCAAACCGACAATAGGATTTGAACTGTCGCCTTCCATGTCTGCTTTGGGAAGTCACGGGGAAGCGAAACTAACACAAAGAGCGCCTGAAAGAGCGCCTGGCTTCGACCAACTTCTCCTAAAGTGGTAACAATTACGGCGGCAATGGCGATCCTTACCGACGCATTCAGGCGTCCAGGAAAGGGTGCCAGCTCTCTTTTTAGAAAACGCCACGCTCTCGATCCGCCCTCAGTCGGCTTACGGGTTAATGGTTGGCTGATTGTTGCCATGGACGGTCCCATACTCTGCGACATTGGTCACATTCGGATTAGGTGGAATCGATAGCGGCAGCCCTTGGCTTCGAATAATCGCCGTAGCCGAAGCTCCTAAGCGATAGAGTTCAGGTGACGGATGCAGAACCCGAACACGCACGGGGAAACGCTGTGCGAGTCTCACCCAGTTCAGAGTTCTGTTAACACTCGGTATGCCTCCGTTGGCTGCGGAAATGTTTTCTGGTGTAACGCCGAAACCGATGCTCTCTACGACTCCTTGGAAATGAACATCAGGACGGGTCATTAAGTAGAGGTCGGCTGGCATTCCGGGTGCCACGTGACGAAGCTGCGTTTCTTTGAAATTGCCGACGACCCACCACGCTGTTGTATCGATCAGGGTGAAAACCTGAACTCCGATCCTTGCATATTGCCCAACAGAGATATTTAGGTTCGTTACCCGAGCGTCGAAAGGGGCGTATACGCGGCAGCGCTGTAGATCATATTTCGCGGAATCAACGGAAGCAGCCTTCGCTAACCTTTCTGAAAGCAGCGTCTGAAGACGGTCGATGTTGAGCTCAGACTGCTTTACCCGTAGTTTCTGTTGACTGCCGGCTACAGCCGATTGTCGAAGTTGTGCGAGTGCCTGCTGATACTTAGACTGGGTTGAAGCAAGCATAGCGCGTGCATGCGACAGGTTTTCTTCCGCTGTGCGCTGTGCTGTCCGCAACTGGTCGATTTGCTGGACTGTGACAAATTGCCGGACCAACAACGGCTCGGCACGGGTCAGATTGTTGCTGGCGAGCTTGTAATCAGCCTCCGCGCTCTTGACCAGAGCCTCCTGGTTGGGGATATCGGCTTGAGCAGCTTGTGCTGCCGCCTGTGCTCCTGAAATGCTTTCACCGGTGGCACTGACTCCCTGCGTGGCGAGCGTCACATTGAATGTCTGCGCCCCGATCTTTCGACGCTCATCAATGATCTGTTCTTCAAGACTGTTACGGGCCGAAACAGCCTGCTGCAGTCGGTACTCGTAGGGCTTCGGATCAATAACATAAAGCAGGGCCCCCTTATGCACGAGCTGGTTGTCCACAACCGGGAGCGCAACAATTCTGCCTTCTACCTCAGGTGCGATCCCGATGTAGTTTGCGATTACATTTGCGTCATCCGTGCGGGGATCGATGTTCGTAGTCCAAAGACAAACCAAACCCAGCACCACGGCGGCGGCAATCACAGCGACCGCAGTAATAATGCCCTTGCGCTTTTTTGAATCTGCAATTTCTGCCATAAATTACTTCACCGAATGTCAACTGTAGAAAATTAGCCACGTTAGGAACGTATAGGCAGCTGCGAAGCAGGGATACGTAATCACGGGAATGGGAACTGCCGGATGGAACTGAATGCGAAGGAAAACTACATACGTCAGGATCGCCAAAGCAATTCCGACTAGGCAGCAGATGATCCAGGCAGGGAAGAACGAGCCAAGAACACTGACTGAAGGCGCCCGGGAGCAACTGGAAAAAGCCAGCATCGAGCATAATGCGGCAAATACTGATCTATTTTGCATTCCGGTTCGCCTTCAAAAAACGCGAGCCTAAAAGATCGCCGGTCCGATAAGCGAGCTGAGCTAAGTCTGTCATCACCTGTGTTTCCGCCTGCACTTGTTCATTCCGCGCCTGAGCAAGAGCTTGCTCCGCGGTTACCACATCGACGTAGGTGGCCAGACCTCGATCAAATGAAGCAAGAGCTGCGTCATATGACGTCTGCGCGGCGTTGAGCAAAACCTTTGACGTGTCCAGCCGGCGAAAAGCCACCTTTGAGGAAATATACGATGACCACACTTCGTTTGTGGCCAGGTCGCGTAAACTGTTCAATTCCTGCTGCGCAACCCTTTTTCGCGCCTCTGCTTCGATGATCCGGTAACGGCGTCGGCGCGCATCAAAGATCGTCCAACTCAGAGAAACCTGTGCTTGCCAATTGCCCTGATGAATATAAGGTGTGGGTCCCGCGTTCGTTACGGTCCGCATGGAGTCGTAGCCACCCTGTGCTTGGGCCTTTACGGTCGGATACAGGGCCGAACGGGCTTCCTTGATTTCGGCGTCGGCAACGCGGATTTGCCCCACCTGCTCCAGGAGATCGGGGCGTTGAATGAGGGCGTGATCAATTAGCTGCTCCACGGAGTCTTCTAGCTCGCTCCGCTCTGGCGCGTCCGTCATGTTCTTTATCTTGAGCGTTGAGGTCGGGTCAAGGCCAACACTCTGCGCAAGCTTGGATGTGGCGATTTCCTCAGTTCCGGTAGAGTTCTCAAGAGTGTACGTCGCCTGCTGTAGTTGAGCCTTCGCGTTTAGAAGGTTCGGAAGCGTAGCCAACCCCTGATTCAGCCGGTCTTGCACACTCCGCTCAGAGGCTTCAGCGTCTTTCAATGACGCGCGAGCCGCATCAACAAGTCCTTTGGCGCTAAGAACTCCGTAATAACTCGTCGTTACCTGAAGAGCAATCCGCTCGTGAGTATCGTTCAGAGCCGTCCCGGAGACAAATAGGTTAGCGTGGGCGGCATCGATGGCGCCGCGACGCTCGCCGAAATCAAAAATCAGGTAATTGAGTCTGAGTACCGGGTTTACCGTCGTCACGTCCATTCGTTCAGAATCGGCCTTGAGAATCGGAAGCAAGACATTCGGAAACACAAGAAATGCACGTTCTTGAATAGCGGGTACGTTCAGTGCAAGCGTTGGGTAAAGGGCACTCTTGGCTACGCCCAGATTTGCAGCCGCCTGCTTCAGACGATTCCAGGACACGCGTGTGGCCGGATTCTGCTCCTCGGCGATATCAATGAGCTCGTAGAGTGCATAAACCTTATTAGGGTCAGTGTGTGGATACTTGCGAGGACTACTCTTTAAATCAAGTTGATATGTAGAAGTGTTGTTGGGCCGCCAAGTCGCCGAAGGAGAAGTGGGTAGATCTTCAGCTGGAGAAATTTGCGCGCCAGTGCACAGCAACGGCAAAATGAGCGACGCAAGCGCAGCCGGAACGGGACTTTTCATGCCTAAAAAGAATAAAGCATATTGTGGGAGGTCAGAACTGAGGACCCTCGGGCGATAACTCCTCGTGTGATCAGAGCGGCGGCACCGCGGGAGCCCACATCGTCGCAGTATTACAGCACGGGTGGCCGCCCCACAACGCCAAAACTACCGGGCTAACCGGGCTAACAACGCTTTTCGTCCTTAACGCTCACAAACGGGATGGCCTTACAAAGTGATTCGTACGCCGGCTTGCCGCGCAAGTTGCCGGTGACGCTCTTCAGTTCCTCGCTGGCCGTGCAGGCGTACCCGGGCATAGTCGGCCCGGCATATGCGGGTAAAGAACGGCTCCCGCATACTCTTTTCCTTAATCTCTATCGACATGGACTATTTTGTGCTAATCTGCCCGTAGTGACTACTCTAAGCCACCTCCAACAGCTTGAGGCGGAAAGCATTCACATCCTGCGCGAAGTTGTCGCCGAGTGTCAGCGTCCGGTGCTGCTTTATTCCATCGGGAAGGACTCCTCTGTCCTTCTCCGTCTTGCCCAGAAGGCATTCTATCCGGGAAAGATACCGTTCCCGCTCTTGCATGTGGATACAGGTTATAAGTTCCGCGAAATGATTGAGTTCCGGGATCGGTATACGTCGGAATTGGGTCTCAATCTCATCGTCCATACGAATCAGGAGGCGCTCGATGCCGGTGCCAACCCATTCGCCTGGGGTACCCAGCGATGCTGCGGTGGCTTGAAGACGCAAGCACTCCTCGACGGTCTTCGTAAGGGCGGTTACGATGCAGCCATTGGCGGCGCGCGACGGGATGAAGAGAAGTCGCGTGCTAAGGAGCGTGTCTTCTCTTTCCGCGATACTCGCGGGCAGTGGGATCCGCGAAACCAGCGACCCGAGCTCTGGAACGTCTTTAATACCCGATTGCATGCTGGTGAGAGCCTCCGGGTATTCCCGCTTTCCAACTGGACGGAACTTGACGTTTGGCAATACATTCACGTCGAAAACATCCCTATCGTGCCGCTTTATTTCGCGAAAAAACGTCCCATGCTCGTGCGCGGCGATTCTCTTCTGCCCATTGAGCAGCCTTTTGTCCCCCGACTCCCTGGGGAAGAGCCGCAAATGGTTAAGTGCCGCATGCGCTCTCTCGGATGCAGCCCCTGTACGGGAGCGATCCGGTCCGACGCCGACTCGGTCCCGCGGATCATCGAAGAACTAGTGAGCATGCGGAAATCCGAGCGCCAAAATCGCATCATCGACTACGACCAGGAAGGCTCAATGGAACTCAAGAAGCAGGAAGGTTACTTCTAATGGCAACCGCGACTCTTCCCAACGTTAGCTCATTCGAGGATTTCCTCGAGGCTGAACAGGCCAAAGATCTGCTCCGGTTCACAACAGCCGGGAGCGTCGACGACGGCAAATCCACGCTCATCGGCCGTCTGCTATACGATTCCCGGAGCGTGTACGAAGATCAGCTGGAATCGGTGACTAAAGCTTCGGCGGGCCGTAATGCGGGTGCGATCGACTTTTCTCTGCTTACAGATGGCCTCCGCGCTGAACGCGAGCAAGGTATTACGATTGACGTCGCCTACCGCTACTTCGCTACGCCTCGCCGTAAGTTCATCATCGCTGATACTCCGGGCCACGAACAGTATACGCGTAACATGGTCACCGGCGCATCCACGGCTGAACTCGCGATTATTCTGATCGATGCACGAAAAGGTCTGTTGCCGCAGTCCCGCCGTCACGCGTACATCGCATCTCTGCTTGGATTGCCCCATGTCGTGGTTGCCATCAACAAAATGGATCTGGTCGGCTATGACGAACAGGTCTTTGCAACCATCGAATCAGACTTCCGCCGGTTTTTGGCCCGGTTTCAATCGCTTCAGCCCTACTTTATTCCCATCAGTGCTCTGGTCGGTGACAACATCGTCAAGCCCAGCGAGAACATGCCTTGGTTTAGCGGTCACACTCTCCTTGAGCATCTCGAAACCGTTCCGGTAGGCAAAAAAGTCCAACGCGGCGCGTTCCGCTTTCCTGTGCAGCGTGTCGTTCGGCCGAATCACAACTTCCGAGGCTATGCCGGGACCGTCGCCTCTGGTCACTTGCAACCGGGTGATCCCATTGCTGTACTGCCATCCGGCCGTAAAAGCACGATCAGCACTATTACCACGTTCGACGGCGACTTGGACTCCGTTCACGCGGGCCAGTCAGTCACTCTTACCTTGACCGACGAACTGGACATCAGCCGGGGCGACCTCATCGTCTCGCTTGAGCAACCACCCCAATTAGCGTCCAGCATCGAGGCGACCCTGGTATGGCTCAACGAAACTCCAGGCGAGGTTCACAAGCGCTATCGCCTGAAGGGGGCTGCCCGGCTTGAAAATGCTGAGCTCACATCCATTCACGACCGGGTAAACATTAATACCCTCGATCTCGAGTCGGCGCAATCTCTGGAAATGAATGCCGTCGGTCACGTTCGAATCGAGGTCGCCCGTCCGCTGGTTTTTGATGCGTACACACAAAACCGTGTAACGGGCAGTTTTATCCTGATCGATCCGGTGACGAACGCCACCGTCGCCGCCGGCATGATCACTGGGGCTGCGACAGACAACTTCCAGAACGGAGCCCGTGCGGTTACCATTCAGGAGCGTATTGCGCGTCAACGCCACTCCGGTGCAATCGTGCGGCTCGGGACCCGATATAACGTTGCGCTTCGTCTGGAACGTCTTCTCTTCGCGCAAGGGGGAACGGTATTCGCCTTCGAATGCCTTCCCGACGAGGCGTCCAAGCAACTCCTGCATGGGGGTGCCATTGTCATATTGAATGACGCCCCGGAAGACGGCGTCTCAATCGAGACAACTGAAGGTAAGGAGACCGCTGCTGCCACTTCTTTGCCGGAAGACGATGGAGAAGCGGCTCTAGCGATCGAGCGCCTTCTGGAACGCCTGCAAGTCTTATCAGCACCCCCCAGCTTTATAGACAGCGATGGAATTTAAAATGACTACCCAAGAAATCTCAACAAAGGCAGACGAAGCTCGCATCCTGATTTCGCGGCTCCTCGATGCCTCGGCGTCGGCATGCTTCACCAATAGCTTTCAGGCGGAAGATATGATAGTGCTTCACCTGCTTCGTGAACGTCGTCCTGATATTCCCGTCCTGTTCCTGGAGACTGGGTACCATTTCGCCGATGTCTATCAGTATCGGGATGAGATGACGGCGCGCTACAAGCTTAACCTCGTCAATCTTCAACAAGAGAGCGTAGCTGAACACGAGAAGAAACACGGGGTGCTTTTCCGTACTCAGCCTGATCAATGCTGCAAGTTACGCAAAGTCGCTCCGCTCTTCGAGGCGCTGGAAGGCTACGACGTCTGGTTTACAGGTCTTCGCCGGGTACAGTCACCCACACGGGCAAATCTCCAAATCGAAGATGATTTTCCTTTGCCCTCTGGCAAGCACATTCTGAAGGTTAGCCCTCTTGCGTGCTGGTCCGATAAAGAAGTCTGGGCGTTTGCGAAGGAGCACCAGATTCCCCTGTTACCGCTGTACGATCGCGGCTATACCAGTATTGGCTGCGAGCCTTGCACCGCACTCCCTGGCGATCCTAATAACCTCCGCTCAGGCCGTTGGGCAGGTGCTGGAAAGATTGAGTGCGGAATTCACATCGCTGAGGAACACTGAGTGGAGTTCCTCCTCGGCTTCATCATAGCCTTGGCTATCTCGCTCACCGGCGTAGGTGCTGGTAGCATGACCACGCCCTTGCTTATCCTCCTGCTTCGCGTCCCGCCCACGGTTGCCGTGGGCACAGCGCTCGCCTTTGGAGCCGTTGTTAAGGTCGCTACCGTGCCCATGTATGCCGTGCGGCGTCAGGTAAACGGGCGCATTTTGCTGCTCCTCCTGGCGGGAGGACTTCCGGGCGTTCTCATCGGTTCCCTCCTGCTTAATCACCTGAAAAGCAGTCCCTACCAGGGGGTGCTCTATGCTGCTTTGGGCTCGCTCATCGTCGGGATGGCGTTAATTCACCTGTATCGGGTTTTTCGCCCCGCTCTGCGGCCTTCGAATCACGACCGCTCCCGCTTCTTGCCCTGGATCGCTCTTCCCATTGGAGCCGAGGTCGGATTTTCGTCGGCGGGGGCCGGCGCTCTTGGCTCTCTGCTCTTATTGAGCCTTACTCCTCTAACGGCGGCCGAGGTAGTCGGTACCGATCTCTGCTTCGGCTTGGGCGTGTCTTTCACCGGCAGCGTCATCCAGCTTGGAGCAGGAAACTACGATGGAGCCCTCCTGTTGAAGCTCATTGTCGGTGGGCTCTGCGGAGCTTTCACCGGCTCTCTCTTGGCTGGCAAGATCGCTCAACGCCCACTTCGAGTCGTACTTCTGCTGATGCTCATAGCGCTTGGCACCCAACTCGCAGCTCACGCGGGAACCACACCTTCAACTCTCTCCCACCCACTCCTCAGCGCTTCAACAAGATAAAAGGCCTGCCTCCCTAAAGCGGGTTTCAACGTACTTCGAGACGAATCCTTGCTCCTAGCCTCTTCACATGTTAGTCTCAAATTCCTGTAACTATGCGTTACCTGCCGTACGCTCTCAGTCTGGGAACTCATATACGAACGGCTGGCTTTGTACTTGCGCTACTTTGGGGCAGCTTGGTCGCGATGCCGCAGCAGGCCCTTAGTGCTTCGTCCGTCGGGCCACCTCTTCTGAAGATCCGCCTCGAAACGCATCTGACCAGCTACGCCTCAAAGCCTGGCTCCAGCTTTCGGGCCGTTGTCATCGCCGATTACGAACAGAATGGCGAAGTTCTCTTGCCGCGCGGTAGTCTGGTCTTTGGCACGGTCCGTAATGCTATATCGGTGGGCCTTGGATTCCGCCACGAACGAGCCCGTCTTGCTCTTCAATTTCATGAATATCAGATGCCCGATGGCCGGCGTTTTCCATTGGCGGCAAGACTTCTTTCAATCGACAATGCGCGCGAAACGGTTCTACCGAACGGTCAAATTCGGGGCGTTCTGGCTGCTCAAAATCCTAACGGCTTACTCGGCGGCTTCTGGTACAACCCTGGTTCAGATCTCTTTTGGCTCCACTCCGCCATCGGCCTCACGGGCGTAACTAACCAGTTGCTCAAAGCGTTTTCTATGGGGACGCCCGGAGGCGCAGCTCTTCTTGCCCTGCGTTGTGCTATCTTCCGCTTCCCCGAACCAGAGATTCACCTTCCGCCAGGTACAGACATGAACTTGGCGGTAACGTCAGTTTTGGGTCCTGGCCCTCGCTTGACGCCCGTCGCACAGCCGTCTTTGCCCGAGTCGCTGGCTGAGGATCTGGAGGGTTTACCTCGCGAGATTACGAGGCGCAATGCACATCCGGTGGATGATATCGTCAATATCGCCTTCGTCGGTTCTCGTGGGCTTCTGGTCCAGGCGTTTGCTGCTGCCGGCTGGTCTTCGGCCGATCCCGGATCGGCTCGATCTTATTCCCAAGAATACATTGCGTTCAGCTCCAAGCACAGCTATTCAACGGCTCCTGTTTCTAAGCTCTTTTACCAGGGTTCACTTCCCGACTTGGTATTCCAAAAGTCGTTTAATACCGTCACCAAGCGTGACCACATCAGAATCTGGCATCTCGGACCGGTTGACGATCAGGACATTTGGTTGGGTGCAGCTACTCACGATAGCGGCATTACTTTCCGTGCCACTGCGCTTTCCTTTTCTCACAAAATCGACGGTGCCCTCGATATAGAACGTGCCAAAATCATTGACGACTTGTCGTTCGCGGGTTGCTTGGCGCCGGTCGCTTATATCGAACGGGCATCCGCATCCCGCTTGGGCACGCAAGGTTTCGTCACCACGGACGGCAAACTCGCCGTTGTTTCCCTGAAGGATTGCCATTTTCCGCTTCCCGACACGAATTCTCTGTCTGCTCCTCCGCTTCCCGGAAACAAATTCACCCGCATTGCCCGCCGCTTTGTCCTGGAATCGCGCAACTACGTGCTGCGGGAGAATGCCTACTACTGGACTTACCAGTTAATTCGATTTCACGGACTAGGAGGGCCATAGCTTCGGTGGCGGTGTCGCAGGCTGCCAGGCCGCATGAATGGTATGAACTCCTGTACCAGGCTTATCGTCCCATCCGCGGCTAGAATAATGGCTCCCCGCTCCAATCCGTTTCCGAAGCCCCGAGTGCTCGGCGGCTGCCAAGCCCCCGCGACCTGTGCCGCAGCGAAAGCGCTGACGAGCCTCCCGTATGCCACAGTATCGCGGCCCTCATCATCCTTGCAAATAAGAACTTGCTTGAACACATTCTTCATTCTGGGGATAAACCCGTGCTCTTCTGAAGGGAAGTAACGGGGATCTTCGTGAAAGGCCGAATCTAAGCCCCACGCAAACGCTTGCCTAGTCAATGCAATCCCGAAGCCGTTCGCGTATTGCAATCCATATCCAGAGCCGCCTCGTCCCCACTCCTCCGGCACCTCGAACCCGGTTGCGATTCCGGCCCCTACGGCAAGCCCGATCAGGTCGCGCGGCCCAAACAGGCTGAGAATCCTGTAATGAAACTTCCCGCCCACGGTCAGGGGCGGCGCTGCAGCGGTGTCTTGAATAAGCCTTCCCGGCTGTACAGGAGCGGCCGGCTCTAAGTCCGTTTGGGCCTGTACAGGGAGGGAACTCCAAATAGCAACTACTGCGGCCACTAAGACCGCGCCGCTCTTCGCTCGCCTTTCAAATCTCGGATTTCTGATTCTCAAATTACTCTCGCTCTAACGATTGGCTCATTGCCCATATGTCTACGATTACGTGCCCTTATTGGTGTTAGATTCTTCGATTCGTCAGGCGACGCTAGCCTTTATCGTTTCATCCCGCGTTAGTTTCTAAGCTGCGGAGAAAATCGAACGGCTGATTGGATTTCTCCGCCTCGAAATCTGCAATGGGAAAGCGTGCAGACATACCTCCCCTTCGCCGGTTCCAGCTTCCGTGCCGCCATTCTCCCTTAGGGCAATCCTGCTCCTCTACTGGGGTCAACGCTCTTTCCCCTGAAGTCTTCTTGCCAGGCAACCTCTTCAACGCTTTTGACCACAAACAAATAGCAAAGGGCTCCGGTCAGGGCTACTAGTGAGGTAACCGCAAACGCCCAGAAGAACGTGCCGCTCTTTGCGATTAGCAATCCTGTCAGATAGGAACCGATGATCCCAGCCAAATTCCCAAACCCGTTTTGCAGGCCCGTCCACCTTCCTACCGCTTCTGTCCCGGCTATGCTCTGTGTGACTGCCCAGCAGTTTGAAGAAGAGAGTCCTAGCGCCAGGCACGCAAACACCAGCAGCCCTATCGAAATCGCCGGATTGGGTACCAAGTACGCTGCCATCATGGTAACGTTCAGAAGTAGTCCGCCCGCTACGAACCCGAGACGTACGCGCGTCGGATCCGCCCCACTCCGAATCGCGCGATCGGAGATCCAGCCGGACGCTACCGAAGTTGCTGCGATACCCCAGAAGGGCAGGGAACCATAAACCGCCATTTCTCGGGTTGTGAAATGACGTCCGCTAGTCAGGTAAATTGGGAGCCAGTTTAGCGCGAAGTACCAGGAATAGTTCAAACAGAATAGCCCTACAAAAGTGCCCCAAGCCCGACGTTGTCTTAGAATCGAACCCAGTCCCGGACTGTTTGCGCCCCGAACTGTCCCGGCCACGGTGGTCTGTCGTCGCCATGTATACCAGCCCCAGGGCACGAGCCATAGGAGGCCAGCGCCGCCGACCGCGAAAAATAAAACACGCCAGCCGTAGCTAGCCGCAATTAGCCCCCCACCGAGCACGCCAATGGCGGGCCCGGTTCGTGAGCCTGCATCGATCAGAGCGTTAGCGAATCCTCTTTGCTGTTCCGGGAAGTTCACGGCAATCAGCTTTGAGTAGGCTGGATAGCCGACCGCTTCCCCTACGCCCAAGGCCAGGCGCAGAAGTAACAAGTCTATGAAACCGCCTGCGAAACCCGTCGTGATTGTTGCGGCCGACCACAGGACAAATCCGGCTGTATAGACGGTATACACGCTGAACCGGTCAATCACCCACCCGGAAAAAATCTGACAAATTGAGTAGGTGAGGAAGAACGCAGAGAAAAGCGCTCCCAAGTCGCGATCATTGATCTGGACATCTCGCCGGAACGCCGCCGTGGAGGCGGCAATCGAGAGATTGCCCCTGTCGACGTAATTGATTGCAACTGAAATGACCAGCAGGGCCAGCAGAATCCAACGGCTTCTGCCCGATGATAGTTCGCCAACTTTGCCGCTTTTCAACACCTTGCCAGCCTAGCGCAGTTAAATTGTTGAGCTAAACCCGGCTCTGTCAGAACCAATTAGGAGAATGCCGCGATAATGGAAAAAGGAGAGTTTATGACCTTTGCCGAGTCCTATAAGGAGCACCTGTTAAACGCCATCCAATCCGTTGACCTCAGTCGGGTACAGCAGGCCGCCACATGGCTTGAGGAGGCGCGCGACACTGGGAAACACGTCTTTACTTGCGGCAATGGCGGCAGCGCCTCAACAGCCTCCCACTTTGCCTGTGACGTGGTAAAGGGATGCAGCTACCAGAAAGAGAAACGCTTCCGAATCATGGCCCTCACCGATTCGTTAGCCACGCTCACCGCCTACTCTAACGATGTTTCTTACGATTGTGTCTTTGCCGAGCAGCTCAAAAATTTCGCCCAGCCCGGTGATATTGTCCTGGCTATCAGCGGTTCGGGCAACTCACCGAACGTAATCCGTGCGGTGGAGTATGCCAATCAAGTCGGTTGCAAGACAATTGCCCTCACCGGACGCGATGGCGGCAAACTCGGGCCCCTTGCCCAGCTCAATATCCAAGTTCCCGTTCAGCACATGGGTCGCATCGAAGACGCTCACCTGATTGTCTGCCACATGATCGCCTACCAGTTCATCGAAGCGAATTGAGCTAGCGTGGACGCGGTGTTTCAGGCAGGAACTGCCCGGAGGTCCGGGTATCCTTCGCGCTAACCTAGCCCTAGCATGGCGAGTCCTCCGTTTGACAACTTTCGTCGCCCCGTTGCCTACCGTGAAGAGGCGTTTTTAGAAAGCCCGGAGTCTCGGCCCCTTCGCATCCTCTCGGAATATCTCTGGCCGCTTGCGCACTTCCAGGAAGAGGCAATCCAGGATACGGTGGTGTTTTTCGGCTCTGCCAGGATCGACGAAAATGGCCCCTTAAACCGCTATTACAACGAAGCGCGGGAACTGGCTCGTCTCGTGACGGAGTGGTCCGCCTCCCTTTCCCAACAGCCGTCCGGTTCGGCCAAGCCGCGCCATCGGTTTGTGGTCTGTTCCGGCGGCGGCCCTGGCATCATGGAAGCCGCCAATCGAGGTGCCAGCGAAGCCGGCGGCAAAACTATTGGCCTGAACATTGGCCTTCCTTTCGAACAACGCCCCAATCCCTACATCACTCCCGAACTTTCCTTTGAATTTCACTACTTCTTCATGCGAAAGTTCTGGTTCGCATACCTGGCGAAGGCCCTCGTAGTTTTTCCTGGGGGATTTGGTACTCTCGACGAGCTTTCGGAGATTCTTACGCTGGCCCAGACCAAAAAGCTGGAGAGCAAGATCCTGATCGTTTTGTATGGCTCAGCATTTTGGAACGAGGTGCTGAACTTCCAAGCTCTTCTAAAATATGGGGTTATCTCGCCAGAGGATCTGGACCTTTTCGAGTTCGCTGATACACCCGAGGCTGCTCTGAGAGTGCTGCAGCGTGATCTCACCAACTATTACCTTGAGCCTGAACGTGCTCTTGAGTACCCCGCTGAGGAAACTCCCGAGATTGCCCGATCTCGGACCTCTTAGCAAACAAATCTGTAGTTTCGGCGACCCAGTTCGCCCTCCTGCCGCCCCCCAGACCTGCGGTTCCGTTGTTGAAATGACAGAATTCTTACAAGCGCAAAAAGAAATTCCTGATAGGTTCGAAAGGGGGCAGGAGCGCT
The DNA here is from genome assembly GCA_035475295.1 of Bryobacteraceae bacterium. Taxonomy (GTDB): domain Bacteria; phylum Acidobacteriota; class Terriglobia; order Bryobacterales; family Bryobacteraceae; genus Bog-105. Next base: position 75,821 of record DATIMM010000011.1, on the reverse strand, counting down.
TGTTCCGCGTCCCTTACGTCTTAAAAGCCGGTCATTAGGCACTGTCAGGATAATTACTTTGAGCACGGAAGTCATCACCTTACCCAACAACGAACGATTGAACTGGACCACTACCCTGGTGTTGGTCGTTTTACACGTCGGCGCGATTGCAGCGCTGTTTATGTTTAGCTGGCGTTTGCTGGCGATTACCGCTTTTTTGTACTGGATGACCATCGGGCTGGGTATTAGCCTTGGATACCATCGCTTGCACACCCATCGCTCCTATAAGGTTCCTGCCCTGCTGGAGTACTTTTTTGCCGTGTGTGGCTCTTTGACCCTCGAAGGGGGGCCCATTTTCTGGGTGGCGACCCACCGGATTCATCATCAGAAATCCGACCAGAATGGTGACCCACATTCCCCAAGGGATGGCGCCTGGTGGGCACATGTCGGCTGGATACTGCTTGGCGAATCTAAACACAACAACACGCGGCTGATGTCAAAATATGCTCCGGATCTGGCGAAAAAGCCGTTTTACGTATGGCTAAATAACTACCATTGGCTGCCGACCGTTTTGTTGGCTGGTCTGTTATTTGCAATTGGCGGACTGTCGCTCGTTTTATGGGGTGTTTGCTTACGAGTCGTCGTGGGACTCCATGCGACTTGGCTCGTAAACTCTGCTACGCACATGTGGGGTTCGCGCAGATTCAAAACGAAAGATGATTCCCGCAATAACTGGTGGGTGGCGCTGCTTACATTCGGCGAAGGCTGGCACAACAATCATCATGCGCATCCCACCTCGGCTCGACACGGCCTCACTTGGTACGAATTCGACCCGTCGTGGATACAAATCAGCATCCTTAAGTTTCTAGGCCTCGCCAAGTCCGTACAAGCTGCGAAGGTAAATCACCGAATCGAAGAACGCGAAGCAGCATAGCCGGCGTGCAATGCCGGACGCTGGGTGCCCTGATTTGGATTCATGCTCCGACGTATCTACTTGGTACCACCGCCCGGGCGTTGCGGACGGCATGGACAAACCTTGGCCAGGATCGATGGGGAGGGCCGAGTCCAGGAAGGCGGGCCGGGCGATGAAGAACTACTGTTCCCCCGCCATTCTGCGAGCCCGAATCTATGTCGATGAAACCGGCGCGAATGCCTGTAATGAAGTAGCAATTGGTTGGAACGCCCCCGGGTGGTCTCGCTGGCAGCAAACCTACCGGGAATAGTCAAATCCACTGCGGAAGTAACGCCGGTCACGAGTAGCAGTCCCATAAGCAGGAGGCACTCTGACGATGAAAAAATTAGCCTGGGTTTCTATATTGGGGGCAACGGCGGCCGGGGCAGCTATGACGCTGCGCCGTAGTCAAAGTTCCGCCCCGGAAGGCGTGGCCGGGCGTCGCAAGGGCCTGATTAGCCACACCTTGGAGGCTGGAGCAAGGGCAATACAGAAAACCGCGCCTCTGAATCGGTTCAATATCTATCTCGTAGGATTTCACCCGATGAAGGACGATCCTCAGCATCAGATGGAGGCACACCATTTTTGCCATCAGCTGAATGAGGATTTTGCGCAGTGCGTTTTGTTCGACGGAAACGGGCCCGAAGCACGCCTGAACGGCATTGAGTACATCATTTCCGAGCGGCTGTTTGATTCCTTGCCCGAGGAGGAAAAGCAGTATTGGCATCCCCATAACTACGAAATCTTGTCGGGCCAGTTAGTGGCGCCGAAAGTTCCGGAGTTGGCGGAACACGAGTTGATGCTCCTCAAAATGAACAGTTACGGGAAGACTTGGCATGTCTGGGATACATCAGGCCGAAGTGGGCGAACTGATATCCCGATGGGCCCACCCATGCTGGCTTGGTCCTTCAATCGGGATGGCGAAGTTGATCCGGAGCTTGTCTCGTCACGGGATCGAAGTCTTGGAATCAGCACGGATGAGAAACGTCGTCACCGTCAGGACTTGGTGAGAATGGCGCACCCGCAATGCGGGGTGGCCACACTGCTGGGGAGATTTCAGCGTCCTACCGAGCCAATCCCCGGCGTGGTGGATGTCCATGAGAAATCGCGGGCAGCTACCACCTGGTAAACAGTGCAGTTTGTCCCTCTGGTTAAGCTAAAAGCATGGTAGTTGCGGGCCGGCAGAAGTCGATTGCATTTTTTATTGCACTCGGCGCGGGCCTTATTTCTGTCACTGTACTTCTATACATCGGATGGGTGCTCCTGAATTGGCGCACGGGTATTTTACTGTTCTTTGGCGTGCTTCTTGCCCTTCTGATCATCGCCGGGGTCGTCCTGAATACAATCTTTTTGGTGCGCGAGATACGCCGCAATGAGCAGCACGACGCGTTCATCAACGCCGTGACGCACGAATTGAAGACACCCGTAGCTTCCATCCGGCTTTATCTGGAAACCCTGCAGTCGCGAACGGTTGACGAGGCCAAACGGAAAGAGTTTTACCGCGTCATGCTCGAGGATAGTGATCGTTTGATGGGGACGATCGAACAGGTACTACGCACCGGAAGGGTTGGGCCGGGCAGTCGAAAGATCAATCAGACCAAAGTGGATCTCGGTGGCATCGTGATGGAGTGCGTCGGCCGGGCGCGTACATTACATGGTCTTGATGAAGAGCAACTTCGCTACAGCTTCCCTGGAAAAACCTGCACTGTATGGGGAGATTGGGAAGAGGTGCGCGCGGCAGTCTCAAACCTGATTGACAATGCAGTGAAGTATTCTCGTAATTACGTGAGGGTCCAAGTAGAAATTCTGGAGGGCCATGGAAAGCATCTTGCACTGCGTGTAAAAGACCAAGGCGTAGGCATTCGACGGAGTGAGCTGAAACGGATATTTAAGCGGTTCTATAGAGTCTCAGGTCCCTCAACCGCCCGCGTGAACGGAACGGGCCTCGGGCTGTATATCGTACGGTCGGTGGCCAAACGGCATGGCGGGCGAGCTTGGGCCGAAAGCGAGGGCCCGGGGCAGGGAAGCACCTTTGTGCTGGAGTTACCGATAGCCCTATGAACCGCATCTTGGTAGTAGAAGATGAGCGGAACCTTGCCGAAGGACTGCGATTTAATCTTGAAGCGGAAGGTTATTGCGTGGAAGTGGCGGAAAGCGGCGAGGACGCTCTTCAGCGGCTTACGGCCGACACCGAAACGTTCGACGTGATGGTGCTCGACGTGATGTTGCCGGGCAGAGACGGGTTTACCGTCATGTCGGAACTGAGGCAAGCTGGACAGTTCATTCCCACACTGATCCTGACTGCGCGAGGTCACTCCGACGATGTTCTCCGAGGGTTTACAGCTGGCGCTGATGATTATTTGACGAAGCCGTTTGATCTCGCAATTTTGATCGCGCGCATACATGGACTACTGCGCCGGCGCGATTGGCTGAAGCTGACCGCAGCGCCAGCTGCCCCGCCACCGGAAGCAAGAGATGAGTACTCATTCGGAGATACTTCGGTGAACTTCGACATGCTCGAGCTGCGTTCGCGGGGAAATGTTTTCCGACTGACGCTCATGGAGGCCAATCTCCTTCGCTATCTCATTCAGCATGAAAGCGAGGCGGTTTCGCGTAAGACAATGCTCGACGAAGTATGGGGATTGCATGAGGATACGGATACCCGTCCCATCGACAACTTTATAGTGCGCTTACGGCGCTACATCGAGCTGGATCCGCAGCATCCAAAGCACCTCCTCACCGTTCGTGGAATTGGATACCGTTTCATCGCCCAGCCAAAAGAAACCTAATGAACATATCAACGAGGGGAAAAGAACAAGCCACAATCGCGCCTCTTCGGCGGCTGTGCGTTTACTGTGGTTCGAGTTCTGGAAACGATCCGATCTATCTTCAGGCTGCGACAGAGTTGGGCCGAGTATTAGCGGAGCGCGGCATTGAGCTAATCTACGGCGGAAGCTGTCGGGGTTTGATGGGCTATTTAGCCGATTCGGTACTCCAGGCTGGTGGACGGGCCACTGGCATCATTCCGGAGGGATTAGTGGCGCTGGAAGTTGCCCATCGCGGCCTGACCAAGTTGCACGTCGTAACATCGATGCACGAGCGGAAGGCGTTGATGACGGAACTGGCGGACGGCTTTCTCGTCCTGCCGGGTGCGTGGGGGACGTTGGATGAGCTTTGCGAAGCGGCAACATGGGCCCAGCTCGGGATTCACAACAAGCCTTGCGGCCTCTGGAACGTGAACGGCTATTGGGACTCGTTCATCGAATTTCTACAGAATGCAGTTACGCAGGGTTTTTTGAAACAGGCGCACTACCAGATGTTGCTGGTGAGCACCGATCCTTACAAACTGCTTGACATAATGGAGCTCCAGCGGGTCGCATGTGAAACGATCCCGAGCAAAGTGTAAAGGCTATTCTGCACTGCCGCACCCGCTGGCTTCAGCTCAATGATCGAACACGCGCGAGTGACTTCTCCAAAAGGTTGGGATCGGGCGCCGGCTAGCTTGCCGCGACCGGAGAGCATTCGTGCCGTGAAAGTAGCACTCGCGTTTGTATTCATTTTCGGTTACTTTCTGCTGTTGAGTTTCGATGGCCTGCGGGCATACTTCACTAGCGACGACGGCATGAATTTGATAATGATGCACAACTGCTTTACAGAGCCGTTGTGGAGATTGGGAGTACATGCCCTAGAGGTTTGCACCGCTGCATACCGGCCCATGGGCGGGTTTTTCTATCGCATCATCTACGCTTTCTTTCACTACGATCCGCTGCCCTTTCGGGTAGCCTGCTACGGCATTCTTACCATCAATCTCGCCTTGGCCGGGTTGCTGTTGCGCTGCTTATCGGGTGCCTGGGAGGTAGCGGCTGTAGGCACACTGTTGTTCAGCTATCACGGCATGTTGGTTCAGTTGTTCTATAACACCGGGACCATTTACGACCTGCTTTGTGCCGCCTTCTACCTGATCGCTCTCTTGTACTACATATACGCGCGTAGTGAGCGAACGGAACTCACCGGTTCGCAAACGGTGGGTCTGCTAGTTCTTTATTCCTGCGCCCTGGATTCAAAGGAGATGGCCGCTTCGATGCCGCTGGTGCTGCTAGCGTATGAGCTGATCTATCATGGTATTCCTCAGAGCTGGATCTTGGCTGTCTGGCGGCGGTTTCGCGCCATCGCTGTTCTCGTAATACTGACGTGCGCCTTTACCGTGGTCAAGGTGGCACTGCCTAGTCCTATGACGGTAAATGCACTCTATCAGCCTGGGCTTTCACCACATCTGATCCTGCACAACCTGAGCTGGTACTTCAACCTGCTGTTGTATCGGCGTGATTTCTTCACCCCGCATACAATCTTGCTCGTGGTGGCATTCATGTTTCTCGTCAGCTGGTGGATGCGAAGCCTCGCTATGCTGTTCGGCCTTGTATTTTCACTTACAGCCATGTTGCCCGTGCTAATCATTCCCCCGCGGGATAGTTTTGTTTTATATTTGCCGCTGATAGGCTGGTCGGCGTGGGCAGCCGTGCTGCTAGTGCGAGCCCGCGTGATACTGACTTCAGTCCTGTTTTCCCGGATGAACTTCCGGCGGACACGCCTGACGACCCAGGTGGCTTTACTGGTTTGCCTGGCCGCGGTACTTTACCCGATCCACCAGAGAAAGCGGAATGATCTGCGTTTTTCAATTCGCCTGGAGCAAAGCGAAATGCGCGACGTGTTGGAGCAGATGAAGACCAGCTTCCCCGTCCTGCCCCATAACGCCCGCATTTTGTTTGTTGACGATCCGTTTGAACCCGGCGATTGGGGGTTGTCGTTTTTGCTGCGGCTGGAGTACGCCGACCCCACTCTTGTTATCGCGAGGATGAAGGATACGACGAATGATGGTGAGCGGTTGCGACGCGGCTTTCAATATCTTTTTGCATACAGGCAGGGCATATTAACGCGGCTTCCGCAATAGCGGGTTGCATCGGGTTACTCTGAAGATTGATGTCTCCTGAGCCTGAATACGATTCCTCAAGGCAACGATTAACAGAGATCCGGCAGACACTGCTCGACCTGCACAAGGCGGTACTCGACTCTGAGAGAACCGCTTATGAAATTACCCACGGGCCGATAGGCTCTCCCGCGGCCTTCCTGCAATTGTTAATCAACGATGCCTCTTTTGCCTGGCTTCGCCCGTTAACCTCTTTGGTGGTGCAAATCGACGAGACCTTGGCTGCAAAGAAACCGCCGGCTTCCGCTCTGGACTTTGACCGTTTGGTGGACGATACGGGCGCGCTCCTGTCCCCTTCCCGTGAAGAGGACGGTTTCTGGTCCCGATACCAGAACGCTATAGACCGAGATCCGGGAGTGGCGATACTGCACGTGCAAATACGCAAGCAACTGGGGAGCTAACGATAAGCGGGAACACCGGTAATGCGCTCTCCGATGATGAGCGCGTGAATGTGATCGGTTCCCTCATAGGTTTTCACGGTTTCCAGATTGCACATGTGTCGCATGATGGGGTATTCATCCATGATGCCGTTTGCCCCGAGCAGGTCGCGGCTCAGGCGGGCGCATTCTAGCGCAATTGCCACGTTATTACGCTTCAGCATTGAGATATGTGCGGCTTCCGCTTTGCCGGCGTCCTTTAGCCGCGCTACTTGCAAAGCGAGCAGTTGGGCCTTGGTGATTTCTGTGACCATCCAAACCAGTTTTTCCTGCACGAGTTGATGTCCGGCCAGCGGCTTGCTATCGAATTGCTTACGATGGATCACGTATTGCCGGGCAGTCTCATAGCAATCCATCGCAGCCCCGAGCACTCCCCACCCTATTCCGAAGCGGGCTTGTGATAGGCAGCCCAGAGCCGCTTTCAATCCCTTCGCGTTTGGAAGAACGCCGTCGCCCCTCACGATGCAATCCGAGAAGTGGAGGCTGGATGTAATCGAGGCCCGCATCGAGAGCTTGCCGTGAAGGTCGGTGGCCGAATAACCCGGTGTGTCCCGTTCAACGAGAAAGCCTTGGATGCCTTCGGGAGTACGCGCCCAAATAACGGCGATGTCAGCGATCGATCCGTTAGTGATCCAGGTCTTTTCACCGTTCAAATACCAGTTCTCGCCGCCCCTTTCAGCAACCGTGCGCATACCGCTTGGGTTGGAGCCGAAATCCGGCTCCGTAAGACCAAAACACCCGATCGCCTCGCCGGATTGAAGCTTTGGCAGCCAACGCGCCCTTTGTTCTTCCGAACCGAAATGGTGGATGGCATACATGACAAGCGCACCCTGCACGCTGACAAAACTGCGTATTCCGGTATCTCCACGCTCGAGTTCTTGCATTATGAGACCGTATTCGACGTTGTTTATACCCGCACAGCCGTAGCCTTCCAGGTTTGCCCCGAGGAAACCGAGATGCGCTAGTTCGGGGATAAGCTGCCTGGGAAAGCTGGCGCGGCTGTAAGCGTCCCGAATAATCGGCAGCACTTTCTCGTCCACAAACTGGCGGGCGGTTTGGCGCACGAGAAGCTCCTGTTCCGTCAACAACGAGTCAATCTGTAGGAAATCTACGCCCGCAAAACGAACCATAACAATACGGCTACATTCTACCGGTGTCCCGACAAGAAGCACTGGAAGTATCCGCAGCAGTTGAGAAATTGTGGAAGATCTGGCGACTATCTCATCAGCGGATGATTCCATTTGCGCCATGTAGAGGGTTTGTCGCACTCGCCTGCCTTCTGGCGGCTGGGGCTAACGTCGCTATTGCGCAGCGCGCCGGCGAAATGGAATTGACGAAAGCGTATAAAACCTTAGCGGCCAAAGACTATGACCAGGCAATTGAGCTGTTCCATAAGGGACTGGCGTTACAGCCCAATAACGCTCGGGTGCACAAAGATCTGGCATATACCTTGCTGAAAACGGGCAATAGCGCAGACGCCCGGGACGAGTTCGAGAGCGCTATCCGACTGAACGAAAGCGACGAGAATGCCAAGCTGGAGTACGCTTTTCTCTGCTACGAGACCAAGAAGCCGGTCGAGGCCAGGAGGATGTTTGACCGGTTAAGAAAGACAGCAGGTCCGGCCGCGCGGGCAACTGCGGAGCAGGCGTTCCAGAATATCGATAAGCCGCTAGGCCAAAACATTGAGCGTTGGCAGCAGGCGCTGGCGCGTGCGACGGCTCCGAACAGTATTGCCCTGTATAGTGCCCATTGGGAGTTGGCCGAGACTGCTGAATTGCGGGATGATCTGCCCCTTGCAGCGGAGCAGTACGAAATCTGTCGCCAGTTGAAGCCCAATAACTCGGAGTTGCTCCTGCCGCTGGCACGCGTATGGCAGCAGCTGAACAGGGTGGAAGAAGCACGGGCGGCCTTGCTCGCTGCATCCCGGTCGAAAGACTCACGAACGGCGGAACTGGCGTTGGCCGATCTCGGGCCCCGCTATCCCTATCCTTACGAATTCGAGAAGGCGCTTGGTCTCGATCCTGGAAACGTGACTTTGCGCCGAGAATTAGCCTACTTGTATCTAGCCATGCATGACCTGCCCCACGCGATGAAGCAATTCGAGCAGGTGCTTGCAATCGATCCTAAGGACCAGCTAGCGCGCGATCAGTTAGACGCCCTCCATGGATTTAAATCAAGACCCGTCAGTGACGCAGCCGCGATCGCTACGCCCCGTGTAAGCGCTCGAGTGATGGGTATGAAGAGCCTTGGTGCAGGGTACACGCGCGACGCCATCAAGTATCTGCAACAGGCACATGAGGAAGATCCCGGCGACGAAGAAGTCGTTCTCAAGCTTGGATGGGCGTACAACGCTGCAAAAAACGATGATGAAGCAGTGCGATGGTTCGGTCAGGCGCGCTTGGCGGAAGATCCGGCCATAGCGGCAGAAGCTGAAAGGGCATTCCACAACCTGAGAGGAGACACCGTAGCGCAGATTACCGTCTGGACGTACCCGGTATTTTCGTCTCGCTGGAAGGACGTGTTCAACTACGGGCAGGTGAAGCGAACAGTTCCGCTGCCCTGGAATAAACCGAATAAGCTGTTTTCGTTGTACCTCTCGGCGCGCTTTATGGGCGATATCAAGAGCAGCATGCAGCAAAACGCTGCAGTTCCTCAGTACCTTTCCGAAAACTCGATCATATTTGGGGCTGGCGTATCTTCGAAAACCTGGCACCGCCTGACAGCTTGGGGAGAGGCGGGTGAGGCGGTCGGTTATCTGCCGTTAAACAGCCATGACAGGTTAGTGCCGGACTATCGCGGGGGCATCAACTTCGCGAGGGGATTTGGAAGCTTGCTAGGCAGCCATGTGCCGGGACTCTTTTACGAGACTACCGGGGACGTAGATTACGTGAGCCGCTTCGATAAGGACTGGCTTTTCCTCTCGCAGCATCGGGCTGGTCGCACGTTTCGTGCTTGGGATGGGTCCTCATTCCAAGCCCTGTTCAATTTGAATTTTGAACAAGATAGCAAACATCAATACTGGGCCAACACGATTGAAATGGGCCCGGGAATAAAGCTGCACCTGCCCTGGATGCCACCGAACGTCTACTTCTCCAGTGATTTTCTACGAGGCATTTACACGAACAATCTTTATAACCCCAGGCGGCCAAATTATAACGACGTGCGGGTAAGTCTGTGGTACGCCAGGACGAAATGAGAGCCAAAACTCTACGTCCGTTGTGTTATTTCGTCCTTTGCGTGTTCCCGGGGATTGTGTCCGCTGCAACATTCTCGGTCGACGGCGGCGGCTCTGGGCCATGGACCGGAGTGTTCAGTTCTGTCGGAATCGTCGAAGCAAGCCAGAAAGTATCGTCCATTGTAGTTACTACTCCTGCATCACAGCCGGAGTTGGCAAAGCTGGCAGAGGATCGAATCGTTATTGTCCAAGGTGATACCCCTGTGGCTAAGGCCTTGGGGTTCGTCGCTAAATCGGGAACGGTAGCGATTCGTCAGATTTGCGACTCACACGCTCCGAAGATGCAGATCATCTGGGAAAAGCCCGTGAGCATCTCTCCGGAAGAGTTGCCCGCCGGATTCGAAGTTTTCGCAAGTGAGAAGTGGAAAAGCATTCCCGTTCTGGCCGGCAAGCGCACCAAACATGGTGCGGTCCTGTGGATGGCCACGGACGTTGGCCTGAATGGCGGCGACCGCTATCCGTATTTGTTGCAGGCGTTAATGGATCTGGGTTTGTCGCTTCCGGTGCGCTCAACAACCTTATGGGCGTTCTTCGATTCCTCTTACAGAATTCGCGCGGACTCCGATTATCTGGCGAAGCGCTGGCGTCAGGCAGGCATTAGTGAACTCCATGTAGCTGCATGGCACAACATGGAGGCTGACCCCACACAGGATGCTTACCTGAAGCATCTAATCGAGGCCTGTCACCGAAATGCGATTCTTGTTTACGCGTGGCTGGAACTGCCGCATGTCAGCGAGAAATTTTGGGCAGATCACCCCGCGTGGCGAGAAAAGACGGCCCTGGGTCAAGATGCCCAACTGGATTGGCGTAAATTGATGAACCTGCAAAACGCGGACTGCAAGCGCGAGGTCGCGAAAGAAATAGCCAGCCTGCTCCAACGGTTTGACTGGGATGGGGTGAACGTTGCGGAGCTTTACTTTGAGTCGCTGGAAGGCGCATCCAACCCGGCCCGGTTTACTCCAATGAACGACGATGTTAGGTCGGAGTTTAAAGAGATATCCGGCTGGGATCCAAAACTGCTATTCGATCCAGCATCCGCGTACTATGCCAACAAGAACCCACAGGCGCTTAGAAAATTTCTAGACTTTCGAACGGTGTTGGCGTCGCGCATGCAAGGTGACTGGCTGGACGTCATCGACCGAAGTAAGGCCACCAAGCCATTTTTGGATGTAGTACTGACGCATATCGACGATCGTTTCCAACCGGGCATTCGGGACGAACTCGGCGCCGACGTGGCAAGGAGCCTGCCTAAGATAAAGGCGCATAGAAGTACATTGCTCGTCGAAGATCCTGCGACGTTATGGGACTTAGGTCCGGAACGATACGCAAAGCTTGGGAAGAAATATAAGGAACTAACATCGAACGGTCCAGAAATCGCTATCGATATCAATGTCGTCGAGCGCTATCAGGACGTTTATCCAACAAAAAAGCAAACTGGCGTTGAATTGTTGGGTCTCGTGCATCAGGCAGCTACCTCGTTTGGACAAGTGGCTCTATATTTTGAGAACTCCTTAGAAAAACAAGACCTCTCTTTGCTGTCCGCAGCAGCTGCGACAGCCAAAATCGGAGGCACTCGTGAACTCCAGGTGGACGCGCAAAGACCGGTTCGCATTCTATGGCAAGGCGGGGCCGAATTGGACGGAAAATTATGGCCAGTGCAAAACCAGCAGTCGGTCCTTGTGCCAGCCGGACATCATACATTGACAGCAGCCGAAGGCGCGGCTCCTATTGCGGTCACAGACTTCAATGGCGAGATTCGGTCCGCAACTTCAGCCGGCAACAAGGTGGATCTTGCCTATAGCAGCCGGAGCAGAGCGGTTGCCCTACTGAGTGCTCCACCTGCTTCTGTGGAGATAGACGGTTTGCCCTACAGGCTGACACAGCACGAACCCACACCCATGCTACTGCTGCCGTCGGGCGAGCACGTGCTCACAGTATCTCGCTAACCAGTAACCTGCTTGACCGTTGTTAGCTTCCCTCCCCCGGCCTGAAACTGCCTGATAAAGCTGCTTCCTCTCTCCGGATCAAAACTGTTAATAGCATCAGTGACAGCTTCGACGCGGAACCCCATCTCGAGCAATCCGAACATAGCAGCCCGTACGCAAAACTCCGTAAGCACTCCATAAACCACAAATCGGTCAGCCTTGAGAAGATTGAGCAACGGCTTCAGATTGGGATTCGTGAAGCAGTCGATTTTTTGCTTCTGAACAATTATCTGTGAAGTTGATGCGACGTCAGCCTCGACTCCAGTCAGCCGGTCAGGAGCAGTCGTTAAAACGACCGGGTCCTTCAAAAGAGTAGCCGCCACTTTCTGCTGGCCGGTAGTGCCGATTACACAATGCGGTTTCCACTCACGAAACTCCGGATCATTCTCGGAATGTGCATCGGCGGTGGAGATGAGTGTAATTCCATTTGCGTCGGCGAATCGGGTCAATTCCTTAAGCTGCTTAACGATACCCTCAGCGCCCGGAGTATAGAGCGCACCAGCCGGGTAAACGAAATCAAGCTGCGTATCCACGTCAAAGAAGGCGGTTTTCACAACCTTATTATGAAAGGCTGGGTGCTTACGATTCCACAAACTGATGGCTAGCGCGCAGGTCGTCTCTCAGAGCAATCAGAGCAGGGCTCACATCAACCTGATACGCCGCTTCGCGGGTGAGCGAATGGAGATCCTTCGGGAGTGCCGATATCGCCGCCCGCGCGTACGCTTGGATCTGGGTGGCGCTCGGCAACGGCTCCAGAAGCTCACCTCCTATGACAACTGGGCGCAGCAGCGGATCGCCTTCGAAGCTATTGCTGCACTCGTCGTAGTGCGCGATCAAGTCACGCCCAAGCGAGCGGTAAATCTGTTTTGCGGCAGGAATGGTCTCCTTATCGCCGCTGAATTTCGCTGTGTAATATGTCTTCTTCCCACGCTTTAGTTCCACTAGCTTGTAAACAGCTGACAGAGTGGGAGAGTCCGCCGACGTTGCGAGTTCAGTGCCAACGCCAAAAGCGTCGATAGGCGCTCCGGAACTGACAAGTTCCGCAAGCCGGTCCTCGTTCAGGTCGTTTGTCGCCATGATCTTTGCTTCATTTAGCCCGGAGGCATCCAAGATTCGGCGCACCTTCCGAGACAAGACACCAAGATCGCCGCTATCTAGCCGAACGCCCCATATCGGGCGTCCAAGACTGACAGCAAGCCGTGCACCTTCCAGGGTGTCGTAGGTATCGATCAGATATACCGTGGATTCGCCAAGCAGCGCTTGCAGAGAGCGGAAGGAGGATTCCTCATCAGGAAAAGCCATCGTCCAGGAGTGCGCTGCCGTACCAAAAACGGGGATATCAAATCGCCTTCCCGCTTCTGCATTGCTTGTTCCTGTGCATCCGGCAATGTAGGCCGCACGTCCGGCCAGAATGCCCGCTTCGGGTGAGTGAGCCCGACGACTCCCGAATTCCACTATCGGGCGTCCGTTCGCCGCGAAACAACAGCGGGCAGCTTTGGATGCGATAGTGGTCTGAAAAGCAAAGGTCGAAAGCAGATATGTCTCCACCATCTGCGCTTCCACCAACGGTGCGCGAACAATCGCAATCGGCTCGCCGGGAAAGATTGGCGTTCCTTCCGGAACCGCAAATACGTCGCCAGTGAACCGAAGCTTCCCTAAAAACTCGAAAAATTCCTCGGAAACCTTCGAAAACTGGGGCAGCGAGCGCAGATACTGGATCTCCTCCGAACGGAACCGCAGCGAAAGCAGGTACTCCACCGCTTGCTGAAGCCCAGCTGCCACTAAAAAGTTTCTTCGCTGAGGCATTCGTCGGACCGAGAGTTCGAAGGTCGCGACTTCCTGGGTCTTTTGGGCGGCAAAATAGCCTGCCGCCATGGTCAGTTCGTAAAGATCGGTATTTAGAGCAGACATGAAAGGCTTTCGAGGCCCGGTCTACTTCTTGCTCGCCGTGGCCGAGGGCTTGATAGCGCCGCTTGCCCCCAGGATATCGTCCACGGCTTTGGCATCCACGACGTACATCGCTGATTCAGTGCCGCGCTTGGCGATATAGCCATCTGCGACCTTGGCAAAAGCGACCTGTTCCGTGCGCTTCCCGTCGTTTGAAACGATGGTGATTTCCAGCACCGGGTTAGTAAACCCTGTATCCACAAACTTAGTTGCGGACAAGTCGCGGAGCTTATCGATCAGGGTCTGGACACCAGATGAATCCATGACTTGATTATTGAGCTTCCATGTTTCGCCGCTTCTCACATAGGTCTTATCGCTGGTTCCTTGCTTCAGCTCAAGCTTATTCGGATCGGTAAATCCGAAATCAAATATCTTCCTATTGCGATAGTCGTCTAACGGCTTCTCCATCTGTTTGCCAACGTCGGCCGAGATCTTGTAAATGCCCGGAACCACGCTGCTCGTGGCATAATAGCTGTCCTTGTTCTTGCGAACTTCCAGCGATTGGGTGCCGGAAGTGCCTGTCAGCTTCGCGGTAGCAACAAGCTGTCCGGTGCTGAAGGCCGCGCCCACGGCTTTCGAGTCCTCCATCCCGGAAAGGTCCATCTTGGCGTCAGTGAGCCTACGCAACAGTTCCTCGACCTGGAAATTGTCTGCCCGGTAAGGTTTAGGCTTCTCGATCTGCCACTCACTTCCGTTCGTTTTGGCGAAGACAACGGCAGACTTCGGTCTTGTCAGATCTATCTGCGTCAGCTTGTTCGAATCAAAGGTCAGTAACCGCTTATCTCGAATGTCGTTTAAGCCTTTATCGAAGGAACTGCGCACTGAGGAAGCAATGGCGTAGATCTTAGGAGAGTCGGCCTCCCGAACATAGACTAGCGAGCCTGCCGGTACGTCATCTCCGAACGAGATTGTATTCGACTTGCCGTTTTTCTCCTTCACCGCAACAGTCAGGCTAGGCGTCTCCAGCCCATACTTGCCAGGGTCGGAAGTCTTCTCTTCCACAACGCTGTCCGCCGTGAGCGGGCCTAGCGAAGAAAGCATCGAGCTGACGGCGTCCTGGTCGGCCGGAAGCTGGTGTGGCGCTGTGATGACCCACTTGCCTCCCGATCGCTGAATTGTCACACTCGATCCGTCTTTCTTCTTGAGCGTTAGCTCTTGAACGTCAGATTCCGGTATATCCGCAAGTTTGGTTGAAGCACTCGCACTGCTCTTGGGCTCCGCCGATTGCGGATGCTTATTGGCCCACCACACACCGACGCTCAACGCAGCGAGAACAATGGCCGCGACTATCAGGTTTCGAGGCTTCATGCTATCTCCGCTTTAAAAAAATGGAAACTCCAGATACGATGATCAGCAGCGGAAGGGCAATAAGAATCGTGTAGACCATCATATTCATCTGACGCTGTGTGACATTCAGCCGGCGATCTTCTGGAGCCTTCGGCCGAATCGAGATCAAGTCTTCATCGGACGATAACCAGTTCACCGCGTTAACCGCTAAATCGCGATTTGCTTGGAACCCAAGCATGGCGTTGTCTACGAAACCGGAAGAACCAATGACCACGAAACGTCCAGAGTTATTCGGCTTGCCGGTGTTATACGTTCCTGCCGCCCCAAGTACGAACGGTCCCTTCTTGTTGCTCGGGTCATTAGGATTTACTTGGTTTGAACTCAGCTTTGTAGTCGCAATCGCTCGGGAGGTCGTCGAGAACAGCGGACTCACCGTAGTACTAGCGCCGTTCTTCACCTGCAGCGAGCGCGACAGCGGGAACCCCGTTGCGGCGCCTTTCAAATCGTTTACGATGGCGTGTGACTCGTAACTTGCAACCAGCGGAACCTCCGGGCCGAAGCCAAATAGCTGGCCCATAGGATTCTCTTCCAAAACCAAGTCTTTTTGTGGCGTAACACCCCAGCTAGTCAGCAGGCTGTCTAACGCCTCATTCGGCGCCACCTGAGTACGTCCGAAATCGAGCGGAGGATCAATCAGGAACATCGCCCGCCCGCCATGCTCGATGTAATTCTTGATCGCGGAAACTTCGTTTGGCGTGTAGTTCATTTGGGGTCCCGCCACGACCAGCACCTTGCAATCCCCGGGAACTTCCGTCTTATCTAACAGTGATACCGGGTCTGCCTGGTAGTTATCCCGCTCTAATACCGTCTTGAAACGGGAGAGTCCGTTGTCGGAAGTGTCGTCCAGTTGGTGCTCATGGCTGCCCGTGACGAAACAAACTTTACGAACGCCCTTGAGATCTTTCAGGAACGCCGACGTGATGCCCTCTTCCGTCATGGACTTGGCCTCCTCGCGTCTGGACCCAATCTCTACGTACGCCGTCCCCGGAAAGCGCAATCCATACGAGCGGGCAATCACGGGCTGCGCTTTGTAATCGACATACCGAACATGAATTTTGGGCGAGAGATTGGCGTAGCGGTCCAGCAGTCCCTTCGCCTGGTTGAAGCCGCTCGCCGCGTCAATGTAAGTGATCGTGGCATCCTGCTTCAAGTTCTGTACAATCTTTTTCGTTTCGGACGAGAGTGTGAATTGCTTGTTGCTGGTTGTGTCGTACGTCTTGTTATAACGATTCGCCAGCCAGTTCACTAAAATCAGAGCGGCAACGACGATGATGGTGTACAACATGGCTGTCGCACCGTATCGTGCCTGCCTTGCCGACAAAGAATTCTTCGAGTTGATGAACGCCATCTAAGCTCTCCACCTCAACGACTCGAGTGAGCGGGATGTAAGAAATAAACCGAGGAAAATCATGGACAAGTAGTAAATGACATCCTTCGTGTCGATAACGCCGCGCACAAAGCTATCGAAGTGACTCACGATGGATAAGTAGTTGAAGAACTGTACTGTCGGAGAGTTGCCGAACGAAGTGGTCCAATTTAGGATCCACAGTAGTAGCGAGAGCGAAAATCCAATCGCGCCCGCCACAATCTGGTTGCGGGTCAGACTGGATACGAAAGTTCCCAACGCCAGCAGACAGGCGCCCTGTAGGAAGATCCCCAGAAAACCGGTCGCAACGGGGCGCCAGTCAGGCTGCCCATAAGCAAACAGGAACAAGTAATCCAAGAACAGAATGAATAACAGCGCGGCGTACATTATTACGGCCGACAACCATTTCCCAAGAATGATCTCCAGATCGTGAACCGGAGAAGTAATCAGCAATTCGATCGTCCCCTGCCGCTTTTCTTCCGCAAAGAGCCGCATTGAAATAAGTGGGATCAAAAACAAGCTCACGACCGCCATGTTCGAAAACAACGGTCCAATCACCTGTTCGTTGACGTTCATCGTCATCTGCTGGCCCGTCATTTGGCCCTCTAAAGACGCCTTTACAAAAGCTACGGTGATGAGTGTTGTGAACCCGCCGCTCAGAAGCGCAAAGATGGTTAGCAGGACCCACGCGATTGGCGAAACAAAATAGCTGTAAAGCTCCCGCCGGCAAATCGTCAGGATGTTTCTCACTGGACGCCTCCCGCTGTGTCGGTGACCGGACCGCCCGTCAGTTGCAGGAAGACCTCTTCTAGACTAAACGTTGTCGACTTCATCTCCAATAAATTCCATCCCGACTGCACAATGGCACGAGCCACGTCTGGACGGACATTGTGTCCCGATAAGCTATCCACTTCAAACACGAAGCGATCGTTGGACCGGCTTGTCTCCAGAACTTTACTAACTCCGGGTACCTGCTCTAATCGCTGCTGCACAGCAACTGCGTCCTCAACTCCGGTTGCCTCCACCTGAACCTGCACTGTGTTACCGGTTCCGCCACGATGCTTCAGATGCTCCACCGAATCCGTGGCAACAAGCTGGCCCTTGTTGATGATGATGACCTTTTTGCAAACGGCCTCCACTTCCGGGAGTATATGGGTGCTGAGAATGATCGTGTGGTCTCCTGCAAGGCTCTTAATCAACTCGCGCGTCTCGTTGATCTGCTTCGGATCCAGACCCGAAGTCGGTTCGTCAAGGATCAGAACATCTGGATTATGAATGATGGCTTGAGCAAGTCCCACCCGCTGACGATAGCCTTTGGACAGCTTCCCGATCAGTTTGCCCCTTACATCCGTAACGGCACAGCGCTCCATTGCTTCTTCCGTGCGACGTTTCAATTCACTTCCGGGAACCCCCTTGAGCTGTCCCACAAAGCGAAGGTAATCCACAACGCTCATTTCGGGATAAACGGGCGGCGCTTCGGGAAGATAACCGATGCGTTTTTTTACCTCGAAGGGCTTCTCGAAAACGTCGAACCCGGCGACACTTGCGCGGCCCGCACTGGGCGGCATAAAACACGTCAAAATCCGCATGGTGGTCGTCTTTCCCGCTCCATTGGGGCCAAGAAAACCGACGATATCGCCCTTGTCTACGGAGAATGAAATATTATTTACGGCGACTTGGCGCGCGTATTTTTTGGAAAGACCTTCAACCTGAATCATAAATTAGTCAAATAAGATTAGCCCAACCAGGTGATCCACGGAGTGGGATCTCCGGTGCGCAACTGCCGGCGATGGTTGCCAGCTAACACACTGGCCCGTCTGCACCGTAAGTACAACCGCAGGCGTTATCAAGTGAAATACAAGCATATTCAAGCGTGGAAATAGCTGTCAATTTTGACGGACCAGAGCTGAATTCGTTAGAAGAAAAGGAGCGGGAGCAGCTCACTTACTGCGCCCCGAGACCTACTATCTGAAAGCCTGCATCCACATAGATGATATTGCCCGTAACCCCCCGGCCCAAGTCGCTTGCCAGAAAGGCGGCTGTATCTCCCACCTCCGACGGATCGGTATTGCGGCGCAATGGGGCTATAGCCGGGATGTTATCCAGAATCTTAGAAAAATCCTTTATCCCGCGGGCGGAAGCGGTCTTGATGGGGCCGGCAGAAATAGCATTCACGCGAATGTTCGACGGACCAAGATCACTGGCCAGATAACGGACCGAGGCCTCCAGGGCTGCCTTTGCTACCCCCATCACGTTATAGTTCTGAACGACCCGCGTGGACCCGAGATAGGTCAGAGTGGTAATCGACCCACCGCTTGTCATGAGAGGCGAAAGCGCGCGAGAAACGGATATCAGCGAATAGGCGCTGACTTCTTGCGCCAGAAGATATCCGTCACGGCTCGTCTCCACAAAAGGGCGGCTGAGATCATCCTTGTTGGCAAACGCTATGCTGTGAACTAGGGCATCTAGTTTATTGCCCATCCCCTTTATCTCGGAAGCGAGCGATTCAAGGTCCTCCGGCTTCGTAACATCACAGTTCCAGACTCGCTGGGCCTGTAATTCGGCTCCAAGATCCTCCACCGTTGCCCGCTGACGATCGCCCTGGTAGGTGAGGATCAGCTTCGCACCTTCCCGGACAAATGAAGCAGCAATCGCATAGGCGATACTCCACTTATTAGCAACCCCGAGCACAAGGGCCGTTTTCCCGGTGAGCAGTTCTGGCATGAAAGGGACATTGTAACTCTGGCGGGCACGGAGAAAGCATTGGCGTGGAGTAATCACGATGTCTCGGGCCCGCAACCCTCGCTATCTCAGCGAAAGTGCCCGCCCCTGTAGTTGGAAAGTTGGCTAGTACGCTGAGCGTGGCTGGTGCCCGCACGGCGTAGAACCCTGTGACCGATTCAGTGAGCGCGTGATCCTGCTTTTCCCACACCAACAGTTTGGGACTGGCGAATGCGGTCGCGGAGAGTTCCAAGAAAATTAGGAGGCGAGTGAAGGAATGGTGGGCGGTCACGGGTTCGAACCGCGGACCCCCTCGGTGTAAACGAGGTGCTCTAACCAACTGAGCTAACCGCCCGAAGGACTTCCCTTATTGTGGCATGAAGAGATTTCTCACGCACCCACCAGCCGTGCATAGAGGCTCCGGGCGACCCCGACATCTGTGGTCCCCTTCACAATGGCACGGCCGTCCGGAAAAAACGTGAGCTGATACTTCGGCATCGCGATCCGCAAGGCAAACTCATTCACGCGCACCTCGCCCAACGCCCTCAATCTCACTGCCAGTTCCTGCAAATTAAGTGGCCGGGTGCTCTCATGCAGTTGAACAGCGTTCCGTCCACAGAGGCTTACGGGTTTCCGCTGTTGCCCGTCCAGATAGGTGAATTCCCGGCGCCCGCAGGCTCGGCAATGTGCATCCCGTTCTCCCGCACTCATTGTTTGGCTGCTGCCTTCCCAAACGTCCAGCGTCTGAATGCGGCACACAAAGTCCGGCCATCCAACAAGCAAGCGCAGCGCAGCCGCAACCTGTAGCGAAGCCACGGCGGCGGTTGTGGAGGCCAGCACTCCATTTACATCGCATGTCGGTTGGGCGCCCGTAGGTGGTTCAGGGTAAACACACGCGAGACAGGGCCCCCTGGCCGGCACCACGGGCATCATCAGGCCATAACTGCCAATAGCCGCACCATAGACCCACGGTACGTTCCGCTTAACGCTAAGATCGTTTAATAGATATCGTGTTTCAAAGTTGTCGGTGCCGTCGAGGATGAGGTCGCATCCATCAATTAGTTCCTCCGCATTAGATGGCGTAAGATCCGAAACCACTGGTTCGATTTCTACATGGCCATTCAGTTGTTGAAGACGCCGCGCGGCAGCGATAGCCTTGGGAGATTCATTTTTCGCGTCCGTTTCGTCGTAAAGCCATTGTCTTTGCAAATTGCTAAAGTCGACGTAATCACGGTCGATAATACGGACTCTGCCGATACCCGCGCGAACCAGTGCTTCGGCCTGGAAACTTCCCAGTGCCCCGCAACCTGCGACACAAACAAAAGCGTCTCTTATTTTGCTTTGCCCTACATCGCCGATAGCCGCAAACCGCACCTGCCGGGAATACCGTTCCTCGTTGCCCGGACCCATATAGGTCGATGTTAACAGTGGTAACGCTCAGGATCTTCGTAGCTTTCGTGTTCTTGGCCCTCCTGACCGGGTCCTGTTCCTATGGGAATGAAACCGAACCGCCGCCGCTGATTCAGGCCGCTCTCAAGTATGAGGGACAACCTATTGCCAGCATCCAATTCGCACCTGCGGATCAGCCCCTGTCGACCACCGAACTGCTCGCGCGCCTTCCTTTCACAACAGGTGTTCCATTTCGTGAGCACGAGCTCCGCGAGGCCATTCAAAACCTCTATCGCACCGGGCGCTTCTCCGATCTCGCCGTGGATGCAGCGCAAGCCGAACACGGCGTTGCACTCCGATTTCTGACAAAGCCAGCCTACTTTGTCGGGCGCGTTGTCGTGGCGGGAGTAAAGGAGCCGCCAAATGGCGGACAGCTCGCAAGCGCCACGAAGCTTCAGCTTGGGGCCCCGTACTCCGATTCCGACAAGACCAGCGCTCTCCATTCGCTACAGAACCTGCTGCGGCAAAATGGTTTTCACGGCGCCGTCATCCACTCGCATACGGCCTTGGATCCCACCAACGAGGAGGCAAACATCACTTTCAGCGTAACCACGGGAGCGCGCGCCCGATTTTCGCAGCCAGTCATTACGGGAAACCCCGAGCGCTCCGCCGAAAGCATCGTACGCGCAACACACTGGAAGCGCCTCTACGGTCTCCTGGGTTGGCAGGAAGAAACGGAGGCTCGATTACAAGGGGGGGTAGATAATGTGCGGCATCTCTATGTTCGGCAAGGTCGCCTCCGCTCGAAAGTTTCGCTTACAAAGCTGGACTACAATGCCGAATCTAATACCGTAAAGCCGACCATCGACATCGAAGCCGGTCCGCGAATTAACGTTCGTAGCAGCGGAACGAGGCTCAGTGCCAGCCGCCTGAGGCAGCTTGTCCCAGTGTTTCAGGAACATTCGGTGGATCGTGACCTGCTCATCGAAGGTCAGCAAAATATTGAGGAATACCTTGTTTCAGAAGGATACTTTGAGGCCGACGTAAGCTACTCCGTGAAGGGCCGCGCCAATGCCCAGGAGCAAGTGATCACCTATCAGATCCATTCCGGGCCAAGGCACAAGTTCACCCATCTGGGCATTACCGGTAATCGATACTTCGATCTGGAAACTATTCGCGAGCGGCTCTATGTGCAACCTGCGGAGTTCCCCCGCTTTCCCTACGGCCGGTTCGGCAGGGCTTATGTTCAGCAGGATGTTGAGGCGATCAGGCGTTTGTACGCCGCAAACGGTTTCTTGAGTGCAAAGGTAAATGTCAGGACTGAGGATAACTATCGAGGTGCTAAAAATCATCTCGCCGAATTTATCGATATCGTTGAGGGACCGCAGACGTTTGTCGCACACCTGTCGATTACCGGCGTTTCTGCCGATGATCTTCCTGTGCTGAACTCAATGCTGGCGTGTCTGGCAGGGCAGCCTTTCAGTGAGACAAACGTCAGTATCGACCGCGACAATTTCCTGAACTACTACTACAGCCAGGGATATCTGAATGCCTCTTTCGACTACTCTGTCGCACCTCAGAATGGTCAACCAAATCAGGTGAACGTCACTTACCGGATCACTGCTGGAGCGCGAAAGTACGTGCGGAACGTGCTTATAAGCGGGCTGGATACCACACGGGCCAAGCTTGTCTTGGATCGGCTCGAGTTGCGGAAGGGTGAACCGCTTTCCCTGGCGGAAGAAACCGACAGCCAGCGGCGTCTCTACGATCTTGGTATCTTTGCCCGTGTCAACACGGCTTTGCAGAACCCCGATGGAGATGAAGACCGGAAAAATGTACTCTATGATCTCGACGAGGCCCGCCACTATTCGCTGAACCTGGGTGTCGGCGCCCAAATCGCCCGGATCGGCGGCAGTGTCACTACTTTAGATAACCCGGCGGGCTCCACGGGTTTCGCACCGCGCTTTTCCTTTGGGATCAGTCGGCTCAATTTCCTGGGTCGGGCTCAAACTTTAGGGCTCCAAACCTCTGTTTCAACGATCGAGCAGCGTGCGGTGGTGACCTATTTCATCCCGCAATTTATATCTCACGAAAATCTTAACTTCGCCATCACCGGACTCTTTAATAATTCCAATGACATTAGAACCTTTACGGCCCGTCGGCGCGAGGCGTCTATTCAGTTGGGACAAAGACTGTCCCGCGCTTACACGGTTCAATATCGGCTTGTATTCCGCCGCGTTTCACAGTCGAACCTCAAGATTGACCCGTTGCTTGTTCCGCTTCTCTCCCAGCCGGAGCGCGTCGGGGAGGCCGAAGTCTCCCTCATCCAGGACAAGCGCGATGATCCTGTAGATCCGCATCACGGAATATATACGACTTTCGATGTCAGCTATGCACCAGCATTTCTGGCCTCCCAGACCGAATTCGCGCGTGCCTTACTTAAGAATGCGACCTACTATCCGCTTCGCCGCGGTCTGGTCTTCGCTCGCAGCACCCAATTCGGTTTGATCACCCGCACCGGCGGACGACCAAGCATCCCGCTTCCTGAGCGGCTTTACTCCGGCGGCTCTACATCCCTTCGTGCCTTCCCCGATTTCCAGGCCGGACCGCGTGACTTGGTCACCGGCTTCCCCATCGGCGGAAATGTGTTGTTCGTCAATAACCTCGAACTGCGATTTCCTCTTTATGGCGATAACCTGGGTGGGGTTCTCTTCCATGATGCCGGCAATGTGTACAGTACTCTCGGAAGCTTTAGCCTGCGCTTCCGGCAGCGAAATTTGCAGGACTTCAACTACATGGTGCAATCGGCAGGCGTGGGCATTCGCTACCGGACGCCTATAGGGCCCATTCGCGTGGATTTGTCGTTTAGTCCGGATGCACCACGCTTTTATGGCCTGAAAGGTAACGAACAGGATCTGATTAACGGGACAGCTCCTTCGCAAGTGCAAAAAATCAACGCATTCCAATTTCACTTCTCGCTTGGGCAGGCATTCTGATGTGCTGGAGAGCTTGCCTTTTACTTTGTTGCTTTTCCCTCGTGGCGCGTCCTGAGATTGTGGATCGAATGGCGCTCGTTGTCGGTCAGCAAGTCCTTACTGAACTGCAGCTCGATGAGGAGATCCGCGTCACAGCCTTTCTGAACCGCCAGCGGGTTGTCCGTGATCCTGCCGCGCGTCGCGTCGCTGCCGACAGGCTTGTGCAACAGATGCTGGTAAAACGCGAAATGGATCTCAGCCATTATCCCTTGCCGGAAAATGCCGAGGTCAACGAATATATGGAAGGTATCCAACGCCAACAAGGCCTCAATTCGTCTGCGTTCACCCGGGCGTTATCCGAGTATGCGCTGACCGAAGAAAAACTCAAGGATCACTTGGCTCTCCAGCTCACTACACTTCGCTTCATTCAATATCGCTTCCAGCCCGAGACTGATGTGCCCGAAACTGCAATTATCAACAGATACAAAGCCGAAATTGTGAACTGGAAGGCCCGCCATCCTGGACCGCCCCCAACGCTGGAGCAATCCAAAGACTCCATCCGTGAGACATTGCTGGAGGAGCGGACAGATAAAGCCCTGAACGCCTGGATAGACGAGACTCGCAAACGGGTGAGCATTCGCTACCTCGACAAGTCCCTTCAATAGGAAAAAAGCATGAGATTCGGAAAACGCATCGCCGTCAACACGCTGTTCGCTCTCGCTGCTATTGCCCTGTGCGTAATCGGCGCTGTATGCGTTCTGCAGTCGGACTGGCTGAAAAGCCGGGTACGGACAGAAATTGTCTCTGCTATTGAACGGGTCAGCGGTGGCCGTGTCGAATTGGGTAGTATCGACTACAACTGGCGCACGCTAACGATCCAGCTCAATAACTTCGTCGTCCACGGAACCGAAGCCTCGGGCGCGCCCCCGCTTGTTAAGGCAAAATTCGTTCGTCTCGGGCTGACGGTCGTTTCTCTGCTTAAACGCAATATCGATATCGGCTCCTTAATCGTGGACCATCCGGAAATAAATCTGGTATTCCAGAAAAACGGTCTGAGCAATCTGCCGCCTGCAATACACGACCGCGTAAAGGACGCAAATCTTGCTAAGCAGTTCCTTAACTTGCGGGTGAAACATTACCGGCTCAGAGATGGAACTGTTCAGGTAAACCTCCGGCGTTTTCCCCTGAATGTTCAGGGAGTCGGCTTGGCCGCGCTACTGGCCTACGATTCGCGCCACCACAGCTACGCTGTCCACGTCTACTCCCGCAACACGAGCAGTTGGCCGCCAGCGTTCGCCAATACGCCAATCGAACTGGCGATGAATGCTCAATTGCAGCAAAACCGAATTGCTTTTGAACATGTGACGCTCCGCTCGGCAAGCTCGGAGATAGCGGCAAGAGGCAGCCTGAGTGACTTTGCCGATCCAAAGGTGGTTCTAGACATAAAGGCCAACTTCGCAGCGTCTAAACTTGCCGGGCTGATAAGGATGCCAGCATTAAAAGCCGGTCAAGTCACCATCATTGGCAAAGGTCGCTATGACCGGGTCAATTCCGTTCAATTCAATGGCCACATGAGCGGCAAGAACATAGCCTATACGTCCTCCACGTTAACCTTCAGTGACGCACGAATAAATTGTTCAGTGGAGGCCAACCGGCAACGAGCGACGTTCGATGAGCTCTACTTGCGCGCTCTTCAAGGCCAGTTTACTGGACAACTCGTCACTACCTACCACCAGTTTCAACTCCGCGGAGATCTAAAGCGAATCAGCCTCTCCCAAGCTCTCTTCGCGACTCTCCACCGGCAGACCCCCTGGACTGCGCTCGTCAGCGGGCCGATCCGGCTAAGTGGGTCCTTTCGCAACGCCCGCATTGAGAACTCGGCTGCTCAGGGTGCTCTCCAGTTAGTAGCAGGAGACAAAGGCGTACCCCTTTCCGGCAGCATAGATGTCTCGTACCGGCAAAGCCGAGCGATTGCCACAATCTCCAGCGCGCATCTTGTATTCGGCGGTACTCAGTTGGTTGCCTCCGGTACCGTGGGCAAAGCTTTACAGCTCACGGTCGGCTCCAGCAACCTCCAGGATCTTCAGCCGGTTCTTTCACTTCTCAATCATCCGCTCGCCAACATAGGGCTCCCTGTGTTGCTCCCCAATGGGAACGCTCAATTTGCCGGGACTGTGAGTGGGCGGCTAACGAACGTACACATCGGAGGAACGTTGGCGCTCAATCATTTTCTTCTTGAAGGCAGCCGATGGACTAGCTTTCAATCTCGGATAGATTTGTCACCGGCGAGTCTTCACTTGGCATCCTTTTCGGTGGAACGCGACACTCTGCGCGCGAAAGGAAATCTCGAAGCCGTTTTAATCGACTGGCATTTTCATAAAGAAAGCCCTCTCTCGCTGGACATGCAATTCGCCGGAGCAAATCTTCAAAACGTCCTTCCGCGATACCTCCCTCTGCCGCCGTCGATTGCTCTGGGCGTCGGATCGGGTGCCGCAAATGTGACTGGTTCGTTGACCGATCCGCGCGGACAGTTGGCATTGTCAATCGATCACCTCGATCTATATGGCGAACGCCTAAACCGAATACGATTTCAGGCCGCCACGATCGACGATACCCTTCGGGTCACTGATGGGCGCTTCGAGACTGGGGGAGCACGCGTGGTGTTCTCAGGAATTTATAAGCACAATCCGAAGACCTGGAGGTCCGGACAGATTTCCATGCGGACCGACAGTAATAACTTCCGTGTGGGAACGCTCCTGAACGTCCACCGGTACGATCCCACTCTGGATGCTCACCTTCAAGCCCACGGGACCGCTACCGCACAGCTTGAGGAGGGCCGGTTCCAACTCGAAACTGCAAACGCGAGCCTCGCCCTCCAGGACATTACTGCAAAAAACGTGAAGCTTGGAAATCTGAGAGTAGACACCGTTGCGCACAATCGCACATTGAGTGCTAAGGTTTCCGGTGTTGTCCACGAAGCTCCAGTCAATGGCGTCGTCGAAATGCAATTGGCCGGGGATCTTCCGGCCCGCGGTAACTTGAATCTTGGCCGGCTGGACCTCTCCGTGCTTGATGCGTTGCTGAAGGAAGGACACTCGGTCTCGATTCCATTCGCTTCAGTGCCGTTCAATGGTTATCTACACGGCGGGTTCACATTCGAAGGACCGATGCTCCACCTCGGCCGCCTGCGGACCCACGCCCATATCGACAGACTACAAGTAGCGCCCCGAACAGAAACAAAGGCCGCCACCTTCCTTCTTGAAAACGAGCAGCCCATCGTTTTGGATGCGGCAAACGGAGTAGTTTCTATCACGAGTTTCGAACTAACGGGCCGGGACACGAAATTGGTCCTGACCGGATCCTTCCCCTACCTTGTTCAGCAGCCTTTTAATCTGACGGCAGACGGCTCAATTGATCTGGCCCTCATGAGACTCTTTCGTCCCGAAATTCAAGCGGCGGGTGAATGCCAGTTATCCGCTACTGTTGGGGGCACTTTACGGCAACCCAAGATCGAGGGTCTGATTCAAATTCGGCGGGGACTGTTCTACCCGAACACCAATAACCTTCCTGATGGACTTAGCGGCGTGAATGGGACCATCAAGTTCGACGGCAACAGAGCCACCATTGAACGTTTGACCGCCCGGAGTGGCGGCGGTGAAGTCTCAGTGTTAGGATTCATCAGCTTCGGAAATAACGCTCCTGTTGTCTACCGGTTGGAGGCACAGGCCGCTGGTGTGCGAATCCGCTACGCAGGTGGCATCAGTGTTACGGGCAATTCCAACCTGCGACTCACCGGAACCAGCGCCAGCAGCCTCCTTTCGGGAACCATCACCGTTACAAAAGTAACTCTAAATCCAAACACAGACCTCGGTAGCTTAATCGCCGCCAGCAGTGCGCCGACTCCAATGCCGGTCGGTAAACAGGACTTCGCATCCGGATTGCAACTCGACATCCACGTCGAGAGTGCGGCGAACATGCAGGTCAATACAAGTCTGAGCGAGGACATCGAGGCCGAAATCGACTTGCGGCTGCGTGGAAAGCCCTCTTACCCCAGTCTCCTCGGAAAAATTTCGGCAAACCAGGGCACCATCAAAATCTTTGGTGCGAACTACGCCATCAATCGTGGCGAGGTCAGTTTTATTACTCCTGTGAAGATCGAGCCCGTTTTGGACCTTGATGTTCAAACGCAAGCGCGTGGCATCTCTGTCGATATTACGGTCTCGGGTACGCCGGGTCGGCTGAACATCAACTATCGTTCAGACCCGCCATTGCAGCCCCGCGATATTATCGCCCTTCTTGCCGTGGGCCGCGCTCCCGACATAGCATCCAATCTGCCCAATGCTCAGGTCACCAATGATCTCAGCGTGCTTCAATCAGGGGCCAACACAGTGCTCGGACACGCTTTTGCTCCGGTCTCCAACCGCCTGTCGAAGCTGTTTGGAATTACGAATATTAAGATCGATCCTCTTGTTCAGGGCATCTCAAATACTCCCCAAGCCCGGCTTACGCTACAGCAGCAGATCTCGCGGGATATATCGGTCACCTACGCCACGAACTTGGCCCAAACGTCTGAACAGGTTTTTCGTTTCGAATGGGCTCTCAACCGGCAATACTCGATCGTCGCCCTACGGGACGACAATGGAGAATTCGGAATAGACATCCAATACAAGAAGCAGTTCAAATAATCCATGAAACTCCGGGCCGAGCGGGGCAGACTCAAAATAGAGCACAGCATCATCGATGGCTTGCGCCCGATTCTGGAAAAGCTGCTGCGGAACAATGAAGAAATTCGTTCCATTGTGCCCGGCGTCATCCGTCCCGTGCGCGACGCAAGGGGAGTACCAGTCATCCGCATCACCGTCCCCACAACAAACGGATGGAAAGCGATAGCATTCAGCGCCGGTGCGCGGCAGGAACTGTTCATCAGTACCGCGTCGGCAAAAAAGGAGCTGGAAACCCTCATCGAACGAGCTCTGGAAGTCTGAAGGCGCACACCACTTTTCATGAACAACATCAACCGTCGTGACCTTTTCACTGCCACGCTGGGCATCGCTGCTGCCGCTGGTGGCCCTTCGTTGCTAGCCAAAGCGCAAAGCAATTCCGGAAGGTCTACCTTTCTGAATCTCCTTCGCCCGCCAGATTACGCCTGCGCCTACGAGGATCTGAACCAGCCAATCCCGCTAAACCTTTCCAACCGGTCTTGGAAGGCCCGCGACATTACCGTTACAATCGAGCCGCACCGGGTGGGCGACACCGAAGAACTCCCAATCCATCTGTCCGCCCCAGACTCCGAACTCACTAGGGTCCATATTCGGTGGCGAACATCCGTCGCGCCGGATATCCTCGCCCTCGGCGATGCTTGGGAGCGTAGCTATGGCGATCTGGAATGGCGCGCCCTGGTGCCCGAGCGTGTGATGCCCTGGTATTTTCTTACCTACGACGGGGTGGCGGTGCACGGATACGGCGTAAAGACAGCTCCCAATGCGTTGTGCTTCTGGCAGCTGGACACCCAAGGTGTTTCACTGTGGCTGGACCTCAGCAATGGGGGCTCCGGCGTCGCGCTCGGGGAACGCCAATTGGCGGCCGCCACCGTGGTGACACGACAGGGCCGCGCGGGAGTGAGCCCCCTAGGAGAGGCGCGAGCCTTCTGTAAACGTATGTGCAACGCCCCGCGCCTTTCGAAGGATCCAATCTACGGAACAAACGATTGGTACTACGCTTACGGCAAGAATACCGCCGCGCAGTTACTACGCGATGCCGAGATGCTCAGCTCGCTCACGGCTGGAAACCGTGCACGTCCCTTCGCTGTGATCGATATGGGCTGGGAAAATAACCCGACGGCCTTCCCCGATATGGAACGGCTCGCACGGGACATGAAGAATCTCCAGGTCCGCCCCGGCATTTGGATTCGCCCGCTGCTGGCGCCGGAAACCGCGAACACGAATCTGCTTCTCCCCAGTGCCCGTTTCGGAAAACGCCCGGAGCGCGTGAAAGAACTCGCCTACGATCCCACCATTCCCGAAGCGTTGGAAATCGTGAAGGGCAAGATCAAGCGGGTCGTGGATTGGACCTACGAACTTGTCAAACACGACTTCTCGACATACGACCTTTTAGGCCGATGGGGACGGGAAATGGGAGCGCAGCCCACGATCCCAGGATGGTCGCTCCATGACCGGACTAAGACCAACGCGGAGGTGATTCGTGGTCTTTATGAATCCTTGCGGAGCATGGCAAGTCAGCAAATCCTCATTGGCTGTAACACCGTAGGGCATCTCGCTGCAGGTTTGTTTGAGGCGCAGCGTACTGGCGACGATACCAGTGGAAAGCTTTGGGAGCGGACCCGCCGCATGGGCGTGAACACGCTTGCCTACCGTTTGCCGCAACACAATACGTTCTTTGCCGTTGACCCTGACTGCGTGGGAATCACGAAGGACATTCCTTGGGAGCTGAATCGTCAATGGCTCGATCTGTTAGCGCGGAGCGGAGCAGCTCTCTTCGTCTCGCCCGCCCCGGATGCGACCGGCGCCGAGCAGCGCAAAGCTCTTCGTCAGGCATTCGCACTCGCAGCTTCCGGAAAAGCCGAAGGAATGCCAATTGACTGGTTCCACGATACGACGCCCCGGGGATGGCAGTTTACAAATCCTGCGGCCACGGAGCGTTATGACTGGATGCCTCCGCAAGGTGCATGGCCGTTTGAGGTTTAATACCGTTCTGACGGCCCCTGTTTTCGGCCCCGTTTAGTCCTGCCGAGAGCTATAACCCCACCCACCTCCAGGAACAGCGTCCGGTTTGCCTCGTGAAGCTCCAGAAGCTGCATAACGATTGCGACCATCATGAGAACGATTCCCAGTAGGAATAGCGGGACGGTGGCGGCAACCAGCGAGTCCCGCCACAGCGTTGCGCTGATAATCAACACTTCGGCCACAAAACACCAGGCAGCCGCGTAAAGGTTTCGAATTGCCCAGGAAACTAGGTGGATGCGTTTATTGAACATCCACATTTGTTGCTCAATCAGCGTTCGGCGGTCCTCATTCGTTTGTACGTCGCGATATTCCCTCGACAAAGTCCGCATCCGGTCCGCAATGGAAATATGCCGGGAATTTACGCCGGAGATCAAAATCGCAGTTGCCGAGACTAGCACCACGGGGGTCACAGCAGACGCGAGAACTTGCAGGGCGGTATTTGTTCCATTGGGCATAACGGTCACGGTGTCTTTCCATTATTCATCCGGTTTTACGAAACGAACCCATTTGAGTTCGTTTCGTAAAACGCGCTTGATAAGCTCAGGTGGGTATGCAAAGTCGCCGAATGTCCGTGCTTCTTCGCCTTTGCGCGCTCTGTTTCGCCCTTTCCTCAGCCGCTTGGCCCTGGCAATCTGTTGATGTCAACTCCCTTCCGAAGCCCACCGGATATGTAAGCGATCTTGCACACGTCCTGTCGCCAGAAGACAAAGACAAGCTGGAACAGTTTTGCGGCCGAGTCGAGCGGGAAATAGGAGTTCAGTTCGCGCTGGTGACCATCGATACGCTTAATGGCCGACCGATCCAGGACTTTGCTATCCAACTGGCTCGGAAATGGGGAGTAGGCGACAGGAAAACCAATCAGGGCGTCCTGTTGCTGCTCGCCATCAAGGACCGGCAAAGTGATATTGAGACGGGACGGGGAATCGAGCCATACCTGGGCGACGGATTTTCCGGTAGCATCTTGCGCTCCATGCGCCCCGATCTTCGCAACCGCGACTACGGCCCAGCCCTCCTGACTGCCGCCCATTCCATGGCCCGTCAGATCGCCCAGGCCAAGGGAGTTCCGTTCTCAGACCAGTCCCTCCCCGTTGACCGTGCCCGTCCGCCCGACGCCAGTCCGTCAGAAGGAAACGGGATTCCGGGCTGGCTCATCATTGTGGGGATCTTCTTTCTTCTGTGGCTGTTCGGGCGCGGCGGACGTCGCGGCGGACGAGGAGGCGGTGGAGGGGGGATCTGGACTGGCCTTTTGCTCGGCAACCTCCTCAGCAGTGGCCGGCGCGGTAGCAACTGGGGAGGAAGCAGTTGGGGCGGCGGTGGCTTTGGAGGTGGCTCCGGTGGCGGAGGCGGTTTTGGCGGCTTCGGAGGCGGGGATTTCGGTGGTGGCGGCGCTAACAGTAACTGGTAGACTTACTCATACGTTTAACTTGATTTCGAACTAGCGGAGCAATCGTGGAGCAAATCCTTTCAGGTCTGGTGAGCCGACTGCAATCGGCCTTTGGAGACGGCCTCACCTCCGTGGTTTTATACGGCTCGGCGACCGTCGGCGACTGGAACGAAAGTAGCTCCGACTTGAACATCTTGTGCGTGTTGAAGTGTTTGACACCTCACGAACTGGTCCAATCGGAGCCGGTCTTCCGCTGGTGGCGTGAACAGGGCAATCCGCCCCCATTGCTGATGAGTGCCGAAGAGGTCAGGTCCTGCACCGATTGCTTTCCGATGGAGTTTCACGACATAAAAGAGCATCGCCGGATCCTGCAGGGTTCAGATATTATCCGCGATCTCGAAATCGATCACTCCTTTTATCGCGCCCAAGTGGAGCACGAGCTCCGGGTCAAACAGATACGCTTGCGGCAGAAGGCTGCTGAGTTGTTCTCTCGCCCTCAAGAATTGCTGAAGCTTCTGGTGGACTCCATTTCGACGTTCTGTGTGCTGGGGCGCCACGCTCTGATTCTGAGCGGTCACGAACCTCGCTGGAAAAAGCGTGAAATCATCGCCGCGCTCGAAGACGTGCTCCGGCGCCCTTTGGACGGCGCAAACGCAATCCTCACGGTTCGCTCGGGGCCCAAACCGCCACGGGACGCCAATGCCGCGCTGATCTTTGAAAGGTATCTGAGTGAAATCAATGAACTGGTGCGCTTCGTAGATGCGCTGGATCGATAGTTCGCTGAAAATAGAATTTGGGGTAGGGAAGGAATCGTTATGAGAGGTGGACTGATAGTCGCGGGAGTTGTGGTGGTAGCTGCCATTGTTATTGGGGCGTCGCTCATGTCCACGCGCAACGAACTCGTGACGGAAAAGAACGAAATCGATGCCCGCTGGGCGCAGGTGGACAACGACATGAAGCGTCGTGCCGACCTGATCCCGAACCTCGTAGAAACGGTGAAGGGCTATGCAAAGCAGGAGCAAACTGTATTCGGTGACATTGCCGCCGCCCGTTCCGCACTGCTCAACGCACGTGATCGCCAGGCAGAGATCGGAGCGAATAACCAACTCAGCGGAGCCATCGGACGTTTGCTTGTTCTGCAGGAGAACTATCCTCAATTGAAGTCGAACGAGAACTTTCTCCGGTTGCAGGACGAACTGGAACGCACCGAAAATCGCATCGCGGTGTCCCGCCGCGACTATAACGAGGCTATCCGGAAGTACAATACGGACGTCGAGTTGTTCCCAAAGAACCTGACAGCTTCACTCTTCGGGTTCCAACGTAATAACGACTACTTCAAAGCTACGACCGAGGAACGTAAAACGCCCCAAGTAAAGTTCTAGTCTTCTTCTGGTTCTTCGAAATCTTCGAGTTTGCTTGTATAACGCCTCAGCGCGTCCAGCGAGTTCCTTGTGCTGAAGCCGGCGGTCCTTAACCGCCGATACGCGCTGGCGAGGTTTTTTTCCTCTTTCAGGTATTCCCGAAGATCTTTACCCCGAAATTTCCGGGCAAGAAAGTTTTGGACCAGCTCCGGTTCTTCCGTGTCGGCAAAGGTCTTCTCCACAGCCTGCTGCGCAACGCTATTGGCTACCCGTTTGGCCTGGAGTTCTCTCAGGACGCGAAAACGCCCGAAGCCTTGGTTCTGGAGCCGTGAGTTCGCAAAACCCTCGGAAAATTTCTGGTCGTCGACAAGGTTATACTCTCGGAGCTTCGCCAACACGGCTGCCACGTCCGATGGAGTTTCCGCCCGCCGTGCAAGCTTCTGCCGTATCTGGCCAGCGGACTGTGCTTGCCTGCCGAGCGCGCTTAACGCATAGTCCCAGAGCGCTTCTGCATTCAGCTTTTTCGGTTTGCCGCGAACTGCCATCACTCTGAAACGTTTACCGCCGTGCCACGATCTAAGTTTATGTCAATTAGTTAGACTGAAGACAGGTAATCTGTATAGGAGGATCTTATGGAGGAAAAAAGCGGTTTCGGGTATTTTCTACTGGGACTAGGCCTGGGCGTTGCGGCGGGAGTGCTTTGGGCTCCACGCTCCGGTGACGAAACACGGCAGATGATTGCCGACAAGGCGGGTGAGGGAACAGAATACCTGAAAACTCGCGCAGGCGAAAGCGCAGAGTATCTCAAGTCTCGGGCGGCTGATAGCAAGGATTATCTCGCGCACCGCGCCGATGATTTGAAGAGTTCCGCTGCGGACGTGTATGAGCAAGGCCGTTCGGCTGTCAGCAGGCACAAGGAAAACCTGAATGCTGCGGTTGAGGCAGGCAGGCAAGCTTACCGGGATGCCGTTACCGATGTGAAGTCTGCGGCGGATCATGGAGCGGCTGCGGGCGCTCACCTTGGGTCCGCTGCCCAGAAAGCTACTACCGGAGCCAATAACGCGGCTTCTGAGTTTACTAACAGAGAGAAAAATATCTAACGGACTTCCAAGCGGGGGCCCTTTAGGGCCTCTGTTGAAAAAATATTGAGATGGACCAGCAAACCATTCAGACTATTTTTGTCATCGTAGCCGCGGTGGCCCTTGTTATTCAAGCGATCATGTTGATCGTCGTGGGTTTGGTTGCCAGCCGGCTAGTGGCGAAGATTATGCCCTTGGTGCCCGAGGTGCAGAACATTCTGGGACTTACGCGGCGTACGATTGGCACGGTAGAAACCTATATCGACAAGGCAGGAACCCATATCGACAAGGTCGGCGAAAAGGTTGAGCAGATTGGGAACACCAGTATATCTTTGCTCGATACGACTAAGGAGCAGCTCACGAAAATCGACGGACTGCTGACCGACGCTGTCGCCAGAGCCCGGAACCAGATGGATCGCGCCGAGCTGGTGATCGATGATTCGATGAGCCGCGTGCACCATACAGTAACTTTGATTAATTCCGCCGTGCTCCGCCCGGTTCGCGAAGTGCATGGAGTACTGAGCGGTTTCAAGGCTACCTTAGCGCACCTCAGCCGATCTGGCCGCCCTACTGTGGATCACGCCACGTCGGACGAAGAAATGTTCATTTAACTAGCCCCGGGGTTGATCGCGCTGGTACCATGGCTTGCCGGAATGGTGAAGTAAAATTCTGAGCCTTCGCCCAGAGTCGATTCAACCCAGATCTTTCCACCAAACCTCTCCACAATGCGTTGGCACATCGCCAGACCAATCCCGCTGCCCGGCAACTCTTCGCCATGAAGCCTGTGAAACATCTCGAAGATGCGCACCTTGTACTCGGACGCTATCCCCACGCCGTTATCCTTCACGCAAAACAGCCAGAATTCGTCCTCGACGGAAGCCGTAATTCGGACATGCAGTGGGCGTGCAGCCCGGTATTTCAGTGCGTTGCCCACCAGGTTCTGAAGTAGCTGCCGCATGGCGGTTCGTTCGACATGCACGGTCGGCAGGGAATCCCACTCGATGATGGCCTGGCTCTCTTCCACGGCTACCTTAAGGTCGCTAACTAACGCCGCCAGCAACGCTTCGCAATCTACAGGCTCCACGGCCCGTGGACTCGTACTCACCTGTGAGTACAGCAGAAGATCCTGAACGAGTGTACTCATTCTCTTCGCTGCACCCTTCGCAATGGAGATTAATTCCTGCTCCTCGCGATTCAGCCGCTCACCCAGTCGCCTCTCTAGCAACTGCAGATAGCTATTGATCGTTCTGATCGGAGCTTGCAAGTCATGCGAAGCAGCGTAGGCAAATCGCTGAAGGTCCTCATTGGATTGTTGGAGCGCCCGCGTCACCTGCTCAAGCTCCCTGCTTCTGGTTCGTTCCTGATCGCGAAAACGCTTGCGCTCCAAAGTTGCTGACAGGCGTGCACGAAGCAAAACGGGATCAAACGGCTTCAGCAGATAGTCTTCGGCTCCCCTTTTAATCGATTCGGCCACGCTGGCCAGGTCATCCGAGGCGGAGATCACCAAAACCGGGATTTCACGCAGGGCGGTGTCGCGCTTCATTTCCTTCAGTACCTCGAGCCCACTCATCTCCGGCATCACCAGGTCGAGAAGTACAGCATCCGATGGCCTTTGTCGGAGCTCGGCGATCCCTTCCGAACCGCTTGACGCCTCCTGCACTGTGTAGCCTTGGCGCTCCAGTTGACGGCGAAGGACGTCACGATTCGCTTCATCGTCATCCACTACGAGAAGTCGCCCATGGCCTGGTGATATGGCCAGCTGTCTTGAATTCTCGTGTACGGTTACAGAAACGTTGGCCGGCCGCTTGCCAGACCGTGAAAACTCGATCAGATCAGCGACCGCTTTATTGATGCGGGCGAGATCTGCCTCGGCATTCGGCACGGGCAAGCCTGACAAATCAGAAACAGCAGTCCCCAGCCGATGGACGGGCTCGGACATGTGTGCCCGTAGCTCTGCAAGATCCTTCTCGCCTATTACGTGCTGGGAAAACACAGGATGCTTCTGAATCAGATCGCAGACGTGCTGGGCTTCGGCTAGAACTTCCCCCAGCCAAGCCGCTGCCTCGGCGGCGTCTAGCTGCACTGCATCCTCGTACAGCATTTCTGTGTAGCCAATGATGTGGTTTAGCGGAGTTCGTAAGCCGTGTCGAAGCTCAGCGGCATCTGTCGTCGGCGAACCCTCGCGGGCTGAGCTCATTCAGTAGGCTGCTCCCTGTTCACCCGAGCGGCAGCATCGATCTTGGACAACAACCTCGCAAAATCGATGGGTTTCGTTTCGAAATCGTCGCATCCCACGCTCCGGGCCAGTTCACGGTCACTGTTTAACGCGTGTGCGGTCAACGCAATGATAGGTATATGGGCGGTTCGTGAATCGCCCTTCAGTTGGCGAGTTAATTCCCAACCGCTCATCTTCGGTAAATTGAGATCCATCAAAATCACGTCCGGCATCTCGGTCCGCGCAATATCGGAGCCCTGCTCTCCGTCAACGGCAATCAGTACTTGATGGCCCCTTCTGGCGAGTCTTCGCGACAGCATATCGCGATTCATCTCATTATCCTCCACCAGAAGAATACGCATATCAATCAGACAAATGCCGCTACTGCGGCCGTGTCATTTCTTCTGGTTTGACGTATCGGTCGAAATCTTCTCCACTGAGAAAACCCAGCTTCATGGCAGCTTGCCGGAGGCTCGAACCATCTACGTGTGCGGTGTGCGCAATCTCGGCGGCTTTGTCATAACCCACCACGGGGCTTAGTGCGGTGACCAGCATTAATGAATTCTGCACGTAGTCATCGACTTGCGCCCGGTTTACCTCTATTCCCGTTGCGCAGTGCTCGGTGAAGCTGTGACAGGCATCCGAGAGCAGCCGAACGGAGTGCAAAAAATTGTAGATGATGACCGGCTTAAATACGTTGAGTTCGAAGTTCCCTTGCGACCCCGCAAATCCGATAGCGGCATCGTTACCGAAAACTTGCACCGCGACCATCGTCATCGCCTCACACTGCGTCGGATTTACTTTCCCTGGCATGATAGACGAGCCCGGCTCATTTTCTGGAATAGTAAGCTCGCCCAAGCCGCAACGCGGCCCGGAAGCGAGCCAACGAATATCGTTGGCAATCTTCATAAGGGATGCCGCTAGCGTTTTTAGAGCGCCACTCCCAGCCACCAATTCATCGTGGGCTGACAGTGCCGCAAACTTATTAGGATGAGAGCGAAAAGGCAGCCCTGTCAGTTCGGCGATTTTCTTTGCTGCGCGTTCCGCGAATTCGGGATGTGCGTTGATCCCTGTGCCTACGGCGGTGCCTCCAATGGCAAGCTCGTAGATACCCTTCAAAGCCTCGCGTAGTCGCGCCATGTCCCGGTCGAGCAGCGACACCCAGCCTGACATCTCCTGCCCTACGGTCAGGGGAGTGGCGTCTTGCAAATGCGTCCGGCCAATCTTGACGATATCCTTGAACTGCTCCGCCTTTTTGTTCAACGCATCACGAAGCTCCGCAACCGCGGGCAGCAATCCCCGCTCGATGCGTTCGGCCGCCGCTATGTGCATCGCGGTCGGAAACGTGTCGTTGGAGGACTGCGACATGTTCACGTGATCGTTGGGATGAATGGGCTTCTTGCTTCCCATCTCGCCGCCCGCCAGTTGGATAGCGCGATTCGAGATCACCTCATTCGCATTCATGTTGGTTTGAGTGCCGCTACCCGTCTGCCAAATGCGCAAGGGGAAATGGTCGTTTAATTTCCCGGCAATAACCTCATCCGCAGCTTCGGTGATCAGGCGCGTCTTTCCTTCGTCAAGCTTCCCCAGATCGTGGTTTACCAATGCAGCCGATTTCTTCAATACGCCAAAGGCTCGTATCAGCTCCGGCGGCATGATATCAGCCCCGATATCGAAATGAATCAAGGATCGTTGCGTTTGTGCGCCCCAGTAACGGTCCGAGGGCACTTCAAGCGTGCCCATGCTGTCGGACTCCGTACGCCGTGAAACGTTCATCTCCCTATTGTGTATCGTGGGAGGGAAAGCACGCAGATCGGTGGATCTGCCCAGCG
Source organism: Bryobacteraceae bacterium (assembly GCA_035475295.1). Classification (GTDB taxonomy): domain Bacteria; phylum Acidobacteriota; class Terriglobia; order Bryobacterales; family Bryobacteraceae; genus Bog-105. The sequence continues at coordinate 37,890 of DATIMM010000011.1, read as the reverse complement.
GGGATGGCGCGCCCCTTACTTACGGCCTTTTTCGTAGTATCCGGAGATCTTGTCGTAGACTTCTTTGGGAAAATTCAGGCTTTTATAAACGTTGCAGGATTCCCCTTCCGTGGCGCTTTCACAGATCGGAAAGTTCTGTTCCCTCATCCATTCCAATATCCGTTCGCGCCGGGGAGGATTGTATCCACGCGCTTCGACTTGCTGCACAAGCCCGCGAGCTTTTTCGTCATCGCAATCGGGATCCTTTTTCAAATGCTGAATAATCTCGTCGTCACTCATGAAATGGCGCGCGACCATCGCAAAGGTCAGCCGTCCGTAATGGCCAATATCCTCGCCTCGATCGAGCGAGTCCAAGAGATGCGACATCATTTCGCTTTCACGTAATTCCTCAACAGGCATTTGTTTCTCCTTCTCTTGGACGATGCTTAGGCGGTGTTGTTTCTCCTTTTGTTCGCTTCCTGCGTACGCGCTATCGAGGTCGGACGCAACTCCGCCCGGGTTCTCAGCCCTCCCGTTCACGCTCTCGTTGTGCCCTGGATCGTTCAGCTGCTAATTCCCTGGGCTTCGAGAACTTCCATGAGCTCGGAATCGGATGGAGCAGACAATACCTGGCCTTTTATGTCCAGGGTCGGCTTCTTTTCCTTGCCCTCGTTTTGCTCCGCAACCCACCTGGCGGCTCTCCGGTCGTGGTCGATGTTGATGTAATCGTAGACAATTCCCATCTGCTCCAAAATCTCGCGTGCATGCCGGGTGGTCGGGCACCAGTCTGCTCCATAGAGTTTTATGTCAGCCATAACGTTGTCCTACCTGTGAGAGGCGCTAAATGGGCAACCGTTACGAGCCAGCCCGTTTTACTCTGGTGGCCCGGTCGGAGGGGAAAGGATCCCACGCTTTACGTAGATAGGGCGAGCCTCTACGCGTATGCGGGGTAATTGCAGGTTGAAAATCAGCGCTCCACCGAGACTGGCCACGCCGCAAAGGGCTACCGTGTGGGAAACACCGATTCGCTCCGCAAGCAGGCCGCCGATCAAGCTTCCGAACGGCGCCATACCCACGAAGGCCATCGAGTAGAACGCCATTACTCTGCCACGCATCGCCTCGTCCGCCAAGGTTTGAAGAACGGTATTGCTGGCCGCCATTTGCCGCATCATTCCATAACCGGCTACGGGCAGAATGCATAGCGAGAGCCACAGGGCATGTGAAAGGCCAAATGCGATAAGTGCAACGCCGAAGGTCCCGGTCGACATCGCAATCACGCGGCCAAGGCCCAGGACGGTTTTGCGGTTCGCCAAGGCAGCAACGCCAGCCAGTGCTCCCACTCCCGTGGCCGCCATTAGCATTCCCAGCGTGTTTGGCCCGCCATGCAGAACGCTGGACGCAAAAACCGGCATCAACACTTGAAACGGAAGACCGAGAAGGCTCACCAAGGCCAGCAGCGCGAGAATAGACCGGATCGGGTGCGATTTCGATATATAGCGCCATCCCTCCGCTAAGTCTTCGAACACCTTCTTGCGCTCCTTGTTCCTTGGGCGAGCCTCCACCCGCATAGCTAGCAGGGAGGCGATAACCGCCCCATAGCTAATTCCGTCTATCAGAAAACAAATGCCTTCGCCGAACGCGGCGATTACCACGCCAGCTATAGCAGGACCCACTAATCTGGCTGCGTTAACAATCGAGGAGTTAAGCGCGATCGCATTCCCGAGGTGGCTTGGATTATCGATCATCTGAATCACGAACGATTGGCGCGCGGGCATGTCGAACGCATTAATTACGCCTTGCGCCAACATCAGGACCGCCAGTTCCCACATCGTGATAGTGCCTGTCAACGTCAGGGCGGCTAGCGCCAGGGACTGGATCATGGAAAGGGTTTGCGTCGCGACAATCGTGTGATGGCGATTCCACCGGTCTATCCACACCCCGGCAAGGGGAGCGAGAAAGAATGAGGGAATCTGCCCTGCAAAGCTCACCACCCCTAGCAGAAAAGCGGAGTGCGACAGCCGGTACACCAGCCAGCTAGTGGCAATTCTGGTGATCCAGGTTCCGATGAGGGAGAGGCTTTGTCCTGAGAAGAACAGCCGATAGTTCCGGGACTGTAGTGCCCGAAGTCCGGAAAACTGCCGCTTTGCCCGCGGGCTGCTCGACGGCTGGGGAACGGAAGGCATCGGCTCTCTGTTCCAGGGTACCGGGCGCTGCACATACGCCTGATGCTTATTTCAGGCCTGCGTTCCGCGCCGGTATTTTGGCGACGCTGGACCAGTCGAGATCCTCCTGATTATCTGCCAGAGCGGATAGAAAGTTGTCGCGCAGCACGCTGGCAAACGGCATCGGTGTAGCGGTCTCCTCGGCAGCGGCCAGCACGAGGCGAATGTCTTTCAGCCCTAGCTTCAGAGTGAATGCGGCCGGCTCGTATCTCTCGTTCGCAATAATTCCTCCGTAGTTGGCGTATACCGGCGAATTGAAGAGCTCGTTCATGACGTCCAGGAACATTTGCGGCTGCATGCCTGACTTTCGAATCACCGCGTAAGTCTCCCCGAAGGTCTCCATCATGCTCGCAATCATGAAGTTCCCACAAAGCTTCACCGCGTTGGCTTGCCACGGTTCGCTCCCCGCTGCGATGGTCTTTCGACCGATAGCATCAAGTACGGGACGGAACCGCTCGATCAGGCTTTCCTCGCCCGCCACAGTCACCACCAGTTTCTTAGCCTCGGCTGCCTCAGGACGACCGAAAACCGGCGCGCTCAAGTAACCCTGACCACGCTGCTGATGCTCCTGTGCCAGACGCCGTGCCAGCGCGGTGCTAATAGTGCTGTTCGAGATATGGACGGCAGCCCGTCTCAGCCCCGAAGCGATGCCCTTATCACCGAGTACAACCTGTTCGACGGCCTGATCATCGCTCAACATCGTCATGACCACGTCGGAGTCGCTTGCTGCTTCGGCTGGCGAGTTGGCAATCCGCGCTCCATCTTTCGCAAGCGCTTCCGCTTTTTCCCGGCTGCGGTTGTAGACAACTACACGATGGCCGGTTCTCAGTAGGCTCCTCACTATACCGGAGCCCATTTTTCCTAATCCGACATAACCGATGTTCATGACGTGAGGATGAAGAGGAAGCCCCACTCATTTCCTTCAAATTGCCGCGCGGATGCGGGAAATCCATCGTCAGTATTATTCAGGGTTCAAGTAGCCGCGATTTCCGCATCTATCGTTCGGGAACGGCGAATCGATCGCCTGTCGAATCCCACTCGGGAGGTATGAATGCGGCAAGTGAGCCTAATCGCGTTGTGTGGTCTGCTGACGGCCTGCCATAGTACCCGCAAAGAGGCGGAGAAGTATTCCCAAGTGGCAAAGCCGAGTTCGGAGTCAGGCCAGGTATCTCCACAATCCGGCAACTATTCGAAACGTGTCGGTTTGGCTATGAATTCGTCTGGCAAGACTTGCCTGGTTGTCCATACGGCGGACGTAGCCGATGGCAGTACCGTCACGCTGATCATTCCGGCATCGTCTCAGCGTTTCGTCCAGGGTAAAGTCACTGGAAAGTCGAAGGACACATGCCCGTTCTCTTCCCGACGGGATAACAGCGTCGTCAGTTATGACGTGGACGTAGATGGCTCCGTGCCGAAGATGACGCCTTTGATCGCAGTTCTCGGTTCTGGCGTATTTGCCGTGGATAACAAGGCCGTGACCGTGGACATGAAGCAAGATGGAAATCTAGAGACGTTTCATGCGTGCAGTACTGGTAACGAGATTCGCCTGACAGCTTGGTCCGGAAAAAATCCGCTTTCGGGAACAATGACGTGGCATGCGTCCTTCCCGGAGATGCCTGGTTCCGGAAAGGCGTCCCCCTGTACCGGCGAGGAAATGACTGCTCCCTAATCACTTCCAGGTTTTTTCTTCGTGGTAATGCGGCTGTTTTGCGGTCCCGTACGATCCGAGGGCCGCACCGAGGGTAAGCAGGATGTGGTTCAATTCCGACTGAGAGTCTGCCTGGACGACGATACCTGCCATAAGTTCCTCCGGATGGGTTCGGACTTGTATCCGGCCCCTGATAGGCGCCTGTTGTCTCGCCTGCGCGCTCTTCGGACTGCTTCCGCGTTCATCCACCCTGGAAGGATGCTGGGATGATCCTTGACGGGCGTTGCCACGAAACCGGCGCGAGCACGCCCGGCAGTGGTAAGGCCAGCGATTGAACCACGTAAAAACTTGATCCCAGCTCGTCCGGCGCGCGCGACAGGTATCCAAACTACCGCATTTGGGGCACTTCATAGGTCTGCTGGACTAATCGGCAGAATCCCTGGGAAACTTTACAGGTTCCATCAAATTGTTCAAAAAATCACAAATTTCTGCCGGAAGCGTTGATTAAAGCTTTTAATGGACCCATTCTTCCGGCTACAATGGAACTCTGCCGGTTGGAAACTTCCCAAACACCAGTTAAACCATTGATGAAAGCTATAAACATTGCGCCGGTTCTTTCCGCGCTCCTTATTACCCTTTTCCCTCAGATAGCAGGTGCGCAGAAGGCCGGGAAAGCTGATTTCAATCGCCTGGTCGTCGTAGGCGACTCTCTTTCGGCGGGATTTCAGAACTTTTCACTTCTAAATACGCAGCAAGGCCACGGGTACGCCAGCTTAGTGGCTCAGCAGGCAGGGACCAAGCTGACGCTTCCCTTAGTGCCTTATCCGGGTGCACCGAACGTTCTGAGCCTCGTGAGTATCGGGCCCCCTCCCGTCATTGGACCCGTGAGCGGTACCCTTCCTGCTGTTCCCCGCGATAATCCCTCGGTGCAGCCCACCAACTTGGCGGTTCCTGGTGTAACGATCAATCAGGTTGTGACACAGCGGCCGACCTCCACGCCCGTTACACCTATCGATCAGCTCGCCAACATCGTGCTTGGCTACCCCTCTCCTTTCTTTACTCCGGGCCCGGCCCTCACTCAACTCGAGCAGGCCGTTGCACTTAAGCCGACGGCTGTGATCGCTTGGGCCGGTAATAATGATGCGTTGCTGCCTGCGCTCACGGGAAACTATTCGGCACTGACTCCGGTGGATGCGTTCCATGCTTCTTACAAGGCGATGCTGGACACGCTGAGTACGACAAAGGCGACGCTCATTACCGCGAACATACCCGATGTGACGGAAATTGGATACTTTGAGCCGGTTGCCCAAGTGGCCGCACAGGTCAATCTCCCGCTTGACACGGTTACATCCATGCTGGGTGTCGGACCGCAAGACTACCTGCGAGCTTCTGCCATCACGCGGGCGCAACAAATTCTCACAGGGCAAGTCGCCGGTCCCCTAACCACATGCGCTTCGCCGCTGCCTGGGTTCGGGCCGAACCAAATATCCTGTGTGCTTACGGCCGCTGATGCACAAATGATCCGCACAACGGTAACAGCCTACAACACCGTCATTGCTGCCGAGGCGGCTTCGCACGGCGCAGTGTTAGTGGACATTCATGCGTTAATGGACCGTCTATACGCGAACGGCATCAATATAGCCGGTCAACAGCTCACGATGAGCCTCCTCGGCGGGCTGTTCTCGTTCGATGGATTTCATCCGACGAACACCGGTTATGCCGTAATTGCGAATCAGTTCATCGACACGATCAACCAGCAACTTGGCACGGCCATTCCGGATGTTTCCCTTTCTACGGTTGTGATGATGGATCCCTTTACGTACCTTCGCTACGTTAACCTGTTCAACCAAGTGGGAGGCAGCCTCTAGGCACGGAGCGAGCGAAACACAAGGCTATATTGAGTCCATGCGTTTCCTGGCTATCATCGAACGGAAAACAGGCGAGTTTCCCGAAGAGCAGTTTGAGCGCTTAATGGAACCTGAAGCCGAGTGCGTGAGAAGGTTGTACTCCCAAGGAATCTTTCGTTCAGTGTTTAGCCGGGGCGACGTGAAGGGAGCAGTCATTGAACTGGAATGCGAAAGCATGACTGACGCGCGGAGTGCGCTGGCGCAACTGCCCTTCGCCAGCGCCGGCCTGATCGACACTCAGCTTATTCCACTGCTCCCTTATCGAGGATTTGCACCTCGAACGCAATGAGAGCGGTCGGCTCTTGCGCTAACTTCGAACTTGGAAGTTACTAAGTCCTGAATACTACCAGCGCAGCCCAATAGTAATTGGAACGATAGTGGTGTGCGTATTGTTTGTAAAGCCTTCGTAGTATCTGGCCTCCGCATATACTTTGATGCCGGTTCGGGGGAGAGGAATATCCACACCTCCGCCGACATCCCAAACACCCGTGTCCTGGCTGAACGAACCGAGTACCTGATTGGCGGGAACGAAAACCGGCCCAAAATAACCAAACCACGGGTCGAAAATGTAGGTGGACGCTACTGTTGGCTGCGTATATTCCACAGTACGGCGAAGCCATCCACCTCCTGCCAGCAAATAAGGCCCAAAGCCATGGAACAGTGGCAACTTCATTTTAGGGTCCACTGTAAATGTGTAAACCCGAGCATTCCCGTCTGGTTCATTAGCTTCGTTGAGGGCGCTTCGCGTGATGCCGAGTTGATTGAACGTGAAGGTTCCATTCACGCTGAAAACACGGTTGAAGTTGTATCCTGCCCCAGCCTGAAAGTTCCCGCCGCCCTCAAGCTTGCTGCCGAGCGCTCCTGTGATCGCGGTGTAGCCGCCGCCGGCATTCACGGTCAAATGGTGGAAATCGGACTGCCCAAAGGCTACTTGACCAAAGCCGGCCAGTAACATAGCAGAGGAAAGGCCTAGATGCCTGACGAGTAAAGATCCGAACATTTGTTTTCGACTCCAAAACGGAATGATTAGACTAGAGCGAAAAACTGCGCCCTAAAGAGAGGATGCGTACTAACCTTGCGGCGTTTACGGCAATTTATATTTCCGTAATTTGAACTTAGGATCTTTTACGGGCATTCGCGTATTATTTCGGGTCCAGTTTGTCGAACGGTACTGCGTCTTCGGCATGAAGACGAAAACTGAAAACATTTACGGGGCCGCGAACCTGGTTGTATCCAGGATTTGTGATGTGCTGGTAATCAAAGGCGATTGAAATGCCGCGCCAAACATGAACTGTATAGTAGGTCTCCAGAATTCTTTCGGTTCCGTACGTCAGGGCTCCGTCGCCGAGGATGAAACCGAGACCGCCAAGAGCCAGGTAGCGGCGATGATCTCCCGAAATCCCATTTACAGCGTAAGCCGCTCCAACCTTATCGAGTGGTCGGCGCCAACGCCGCCCACTGTAATCGGAACCGAATTCAATCATTCGATCGACTTCGGTGTAAGCGAAAGATTCGTTTCTGCCGTCATTCCAGCCAAGACGCGCGAAAGCTCGCCAGTTATCGCTGAACTCCTGCTCCATGTTGTATCCGAACCCATACTTCACTCGGCCTTGCTGACGATACAAGGTGACGTCGGGTTTACGGTCCGCACCCGAGAGGTACCCACGAATCGCCTCACGGTAGCTGCCCATATCGGCTCGATTGGCATAAATCAACGCCCGTACAACCGTCTCCCTTTTGGGAATTAGCTCCGGATGATACTCCACTTCAAAGTTCTGGCCACCGGCGCGCTTAAGATTCCAGTCCAGGGCGATGCCGTTTGCGACGGTCGGCATCAGCATTTCTCCGAAACGGGCCGCCCACTTTCGGTCGTAATACTCTATGACCAAACCATAGGTGTATCCGCGCGTGTCTGCCGCGTAGTCGTAGGCGCCATTGTTGACGATCGCCCAATTCATAAACTGTAAGTGGCTGTCGCTTCCGACCGAGTTTAGATCAAAGAAGTCCACGGTACTCATTTTTCCCAGACGAAATTCGAGCCGCCTTTCTGGTAACGTCGGTGCCAAAGAAAAGGGATTGCGCACGGCCTGTGTAGTTCTCTTACTTAGCGGAAGCGAATAGTGCAGCATCACGCGGGATACGTAAGGATCTGCACCCAGTGCTGGATTGCGAACGACATCTACGTTCGTAAAGCCCGCAATCCCCAGCGCGTCGCTTAAGCCGGCCCCTCCCGCGCTTTCCACATCGAACAAGAACTCGAGATGTCTAGTGATCCTGAAGCCGGTGTAGAGCGTCTCTACAAGAGAGGTGGCGTGGTCCGTAGCCGAATGAAAGCTGTTAGGACCCGAATACTTCGCCGGAAAGGAAGGGTTCTGCTGCCGGATAAAATTCCCTTGTACCGACAACCAAAACCGGCTCCAAAACCTCTCCTCTTCCGCCCTGTTGGCCGGCGGTGACGCGGCCTGTGATGGGATGGACGTGTCCTGCCCAAAGATCGGGGTACTCCAGAGTACGAGCAGGGCAAAAGTAAGATAAACGTGCAAATCTTATCGTTCGGTGTACGGGGTCAGGATGTCAATGTTCCTCGGGCATAGGGCACGATAATTTACGATGTCATCCCTTGTCTCTCACGGGCAGACTTTCTTAGCTGCTTCGAGGACAATAGAGATATGGAAGACCCGAAGAAGACTCAGCCCACCGCGACTGAAGAGTACGAAAAGAAGCCCGCTGACGACAAGAATCTCGACCGCGATGGAGGGGAGCGCCAACCTGTTGATCAAAAGCAGGAGCCCTCGAAGTAGCCCTGACTAGTTCCAAAGAAGTTAGCTGTCCGATGTCTGCTCAGCCCCCGCGGAGGAAACCGGAAGTGATGAGTCCAGCCGGCTACTGGCCGCAGCTACGGGCTGCGGTGGAAGCGGGCGCGGATTCAGTTTATTTCGGTTTGAAGCATTTTTCCGCTCGCGCCAAAGTCGGCTTTGACCTGGGCGAGTTGCCCGAAGTGATGTGCACCTTGCACCGGCGTGGCGTTCGGGGCTTCGTCACCTTCAACACTCTTGTGTTTGAGCATGAGCTGGAAGAAGCAGCCCGGGCGATTGCATCCATCGCCAGCGCCGGCACCGATGCGCTCATCGTGCAGGACCTTGGCGTGGCCCGGCTCGCGCGGGACATTGCTCCGCAACTCGAACTCCATGCCAGTACACAGATGAGCATCACGAACGTGCAGGGTGTGCGTCTGGCGCAGGAGTTTGGGATCGATCGCGTTACGCTGGCTCGTGAACTCTCGCTTGATGAAATCCGGGCCATCCTTTCTCAAACGGATTGCGAGCTCGAAATATTTGTCCACGGTGCCCTCTGTGTGGCCTACTCGGGCCAGTGTTTTTCTTCCGAAGCCTGGGGCGGCCGTAGCGCCAATCGCGGTCAGTGTGCGCAGGCCTGCCGTTTGCCTTACGAAATGATCGTCGATGGCGTCCTGAGGCCGTTGGGCGACGCCCGTTATCTGCTGTCGCCGGGAGATCTGTACGCTTTGCACCAGGTGCCGGAAATCGTGAAGATGGGGGTTGCCGCCCTCAAGATTGAAGGCCGGTATAAGGATGCCGATTACGTTGCTCTTACCACCCGCGCCTACCGGCAAGCAGTGGATGAGGCATTTGCTAGTGGTTCCACAACCATCACTCCTGCCGAGGAACTGCAACTGGAGCAAGTCTATTCGCGAGGACTCGGCCCATTCTTTCTTAGTGGAACAGATCATCAGAGGGTGGTAAGCGGGCGTGCTCCCCGGCACCGCGGCATTTGCATGGGTCGAGTAAGCTCGGTGGGTGCCGATTCCGTCACGCTTCAGCCGAGCGACGCGAATGCCATCTCTCCTGTGAAGCCCGGAGATGGCGTCGTGTTCGACGCCGCTGATTGGCGCAGCCCGGAAGAACCCGAGGAGGGCGGCAGGATTTACCAGGCCGTTCCGAAACTCGACGGTAACTGGGAGCTTCGGTTTGCCAACAATGTTGTGCGCTTCGGGCGTATTCGCACGGGTGATCTGGTGTGGCGGACCAGTGACCCCGCGCTGGACCGGGCTGTGCGCCCATTTACGCAGGCCGCATCTCCTGTCTCGCGCCAACCTGTTCGCGTTCATGTGACGGCTCTCGCAGGGGAGCCGCTTACAACTGAATGGTCGTTGGTCGAATCGCCATCCATTTCTGTGGTCGTGACATCTCCCGAGCCCCTCAGCCGCGCGCAAAACCGGGCAGTCTCGGCTGAGACTCTCCGTGCGCAGTTGGACCGCCTTGGAAACACGCCTTACCGGGTCGAGTCTGTCAGCCTCCAACTGGAAGGTGGGCCCTTCATCCCCGTTTCGCTGCTGAATCAAATGCGTCGCGAGGCAGTAGAAAAGCTGCAAAGGGCACAAGAACAGCCACCGAATACCACCGTGCGCGACGGGCACACCGTTCTGAGCGAAGCGCTCGCCAGAATGCGGCCTGTCCCAACGAAGGCCGGCGCTTCCGCCCCAGCCATCCATCTTCTGGTTCGCACGCCCGAGCAGTTGGAAGCCGCGATGTCTCTGTCTCCTGCAAGCATTACCCTTGATTACCTGGATCTTTATGGCCTTCGCCCCTCGGTGGAGCGGGTGAAGTCCAGTGGTATCCCGGTCCGTGTTGCCAGCCCACGTGTGCTGAAGCCGGGGGAAGCACGGATCTCCAACTTCCTGTTCAGCCTCGACTGCGCCATCCTGGTGCGTTCGACGGCCGTTCTGGATGCGCTGCGGAACAAGAGCGCTCAGCAGCTCATCGGGGACTTCAGCCTCAATGCTGCTAACTCGCTCACGGCCGAGACTTATCTCCAACTTGGCCTGACACGCATTACTCCGACTCACGACCTTAACGCTGCCCAGATATCCGCTCTTGCTAGGGAATTGGGTGGAACATCCATTGAGTCCGTGGCTTATCAGCACCTGCCCGTCTTTCACACCGAACATTGCGTGTTCTGCCGTTTCCTTTCTTCGGGCACTACCTATCGTGACTGCGGCCGTCCCTGTGAACAGCACCGGGTAGCGCTTCGCGATACGAGCGGGCGTTCTCATCCCGTGATGGCCGACGTCGGATGCCGCAATACTGTTTTTGGAGCGGAAGCTCAAGAAGCAAGTGCTCACCTCAGGGACTGGCTGCGCTCAGGAATTCACAACTTCCGGCTTGAGTTTGTTCATGAATCGGCAGCGCAGGTTCGCCTGGTTTTCTATGCTTTTCACGGGGCCTTGGCGGGCGAGATCAGTGCCGAAGATCTTGCGCGAACTCTCAAGGCGGTGGCCCCGGAGGGCACGACCCCTGGAAGCCTTTTCATTCCGCCGGATTACCTCCAGTTGCCTGTTCTTCAATAGAAAGGCTGTTGTAAGGCTCTATCGCGGTTACGATAGGTCTTATGTCTGTGGATGTTCTTCTCTTCGGTGCTCATCCCGACGATGTGGAATGGGGCGCGGGAGGACTCATGCTCCTTCTGAACGAGAAAGGGCTGCGGTTCGCTATGGTCGATCTCACGGAAGGTGAGATGGGCTCTCGTGGAACTACGAAGGAACGTAGGCAAGAAGCTTTGGCTGCTGCTGATTTCGTCGGCGCCTCTGCCCGGGAAAACCTCAACCTGCCGGATTGCGGGCTTGTCGACACGCCAGAAAACAGGAAGCTGATAGCGAGCGTAGTTCGCCGTTACCGGCCGCAATTCGTTCTGGCGCCGTTTTGGAAAGATCGCCATCCTGATCACGCCGCAACAGGTCTTATGGTGCGGAATTCTGCGCTATTTTGTGCTCTCGCGAAACTCAATGACAGCCATGCACCGCATAAGCCAGCGGCGTTCTTATACTTCTTACTGCACAACTATCGTCATCCGTCGATTGTGGTCGACGTGACAAACGTCTACGGAAAGAAATTAAATCTTCTTCGCCTCCACCATTCGCAGTTTTCCAAAACGGCGGAGCAGCTGGGACTTCTTCCGCTAGGTAACAGCGATTACCTTTATGGTCTCGAGTCTCGCGACCGTTACTTCGGTTCACTCATTGGAGTGCCTCACGGAGAAGCCTTGGTCGCGGACCGGCCCTTAAAGCTATCGAACGTAGAGCAAATTTTCTCCACATAAAGCGTGGCCTCCAACAGCAACCTTATTTAGTCACTGCCGGCTTCTCAGCTTCGAGGACCACATTGGAGAAGACTGCGCTTTCTAAAACTTGGACATTGTGTGAGCAGACGGCCAAGCCCACATAAACAGGATCATGCATCGTCACGCTAACCGGCCCGGTCGACTTCATTTCTTGCCCGGGATTTCCGGCCGAAATTGTGAACGCATTTCCGTGCCGCTCGATGCGTATACGAACCGGACTCTTCACGTCAGATCGCAACTCCTCTGTCGTTGCTCCGGCTGATGGGCGGTACTGCAAGGCCGTAAGGCCGTCACCATGCAGAGCCACATCGACATAGGCAGAGTCCGGCTTAAGATCTTGGCGAATCATGAGCGCCGCCTTTCGGTGCGCCTCGGATCCCTTACCAACAAAGTCAATATCTGCGGCCAGAGCTACATTCCCTGAAAGTTGCCTGTAAACATACTGGAATGCGTCGGCCTGCAACCAGAGGTTAGCGCCTCCTCCCGTTACGCGATAAAACCCGTTTACCGGATCGTAGTCGGACTTTCCCTTCTTCGGGGTGACGCCGATATCTCTATGGTCTTGAAATAAGCCCAAGTCGGTGGCCGCCATGGAGCTCAGAGCAACAGCTGCCACTAATACCAGCAGACTTACACCAATTCCAACACTAGGACGCAGATTGATCATAAATGTACGTAAAAGCTAGCCCAACAAAATTCCAGGCTCGCACCGGAATACTACTTGGACTAACGTAAATCAGTAATATTCTCTTGAGAACCCCATCTTACAAGCGTAAGGTAAACCAACTTACGCAAAGGAATGCAGTTTATGAAGAAAACATTCTACACTTTGATTCTGGCCGCTGTCTCAATTCCACTTATGGCGTCAGGTATTCCTGCTCAGTCAGGCTCCGGCGGTTCTGGCGGCTCGGGATCCAGCAGTGGAAGCTCCGGCACCAGTGGAAGCACGGGTGGCTCTCAATCGGGTGGCAGCGGCAGCTCGCAGTCCGGGAGTGGCAGTTCGCAATCCGGCGACACCGGCAGCTCTCAATCGGGAGGTGGTCAGTCAGGAAGCGGAAGGCATCACTCGGGCAGCGGAAGTTCTGGCTCCAATTCAGGCTCATCGGGTTCCGGCACGTCCGGCTCGTCCGGCACGTCCGGTAACTCGGGCTCTTCAGGCTCTTCAGGCTCCTCTGGATCGTCCGGCAGTACAACCACTCCTCCCCAATAAGAAAGCACAGATGGCTCTGAAGGGAAGCGGCGGTTTCCGAACCGCCGCTTCCCTTCAGAACAGCTTACAGCTGCTGTGAACTGGCGTCCGGGTCTCTTCGAAAGCCGACTTCTCTCATTGCGCGCTTGATCTCCTCGTTCTTCATGAAGTCGCTCCATACCATGCCAGTACGCATGTTTTCCGCCATCAGCATCATGATCCCGAGGTCGATTGCAATTACATCTCCGCAGTACCAATCCGCGCTGGGCTGAAAAGAATCGACGAACCCATACCGCTGCCAGGTCTTCGGATATCGGCTGCGAATGTTCAGCAACACGTTAGAGCACTCTGCTGGAAGAAACGGAAGCGATCCGCCCGCGGCATTAGGAGCAATAGTTCCGTCGAGCGGCCCCATCGCAGGCGGCCCGCCCCAAGCCCTATACCCCCAGCGTGATTCTGAAGCGCTGATGCCCCAGATATCCTGATCGATCTGAGGGAACTGGCCATGCAGCAGAAGACAGAACAACTGGTGTGCCCGCGTAGCGGCTACCGAGTTGGTGAAATAGTTCGCGTGTTGATCCCGTACGTCACGAAAGTCGCACCAGGCATGCGGGTATTGATGAATAAATAGCGGCGCTTGACCGGTGATGTAGCGGATTCCGCCGAAGTCCATTTCAGGACGCTTTATCTCGTTCCATACGGAGGCAGGAAGCGGGCACGTCGGCGAGCCGATGGCGAGTAAGTACATCGTGAGCAACTCCGCATAGATGTCCCAGCGGTAGCGAATAAAGCCTTCCTCCGGCGTCCAGCCCATGCTCAGCGTCTTGCCGCCGTCCAACATCCAGGGCCAGTCAATCCGGTCGTAGATGGCCGAAGCTAGCCCCTCGATCTTCCGCGAGTTGAAGTACTGCCGGCAGTGTAGAACTCCGCACAACAGAAAGGATGTATCGATGGAGGACACTTCCGTCTTCCCAATGCGTGCTCCGGTAACGATGTCAATGTAGTGATAAAAGAACCCGTGCTCGTGCGCGCAACGTGTAGCAAAGAACTCGAGCACCGTCTCCACTCGTCGCTCGCAGGCGGCGCTATTCAGGTATCCGCGTTCGGCTGCAATGCATAGGCCGCTCAGACCGAATCCGGTTGCCGAAATGCTGGAGGCGCTGCGGTAAGCATGTGTGATTCCTCCTTCGGTCGGTCCCATTCCATCGGCCCTTGCACGATCGTAGACCGAACCGGTTGTCGGGTCTGCCTGCTCAAAGAAGTACTTCGCCGCCCGATCCTCCATATCGTCGAGCAGCCGTACCGCCTTCACATCGACTTGCACCAGAGGACGGTTCACGTACCGTCCCTGGACGCGCGGTGTCTTGGTCGCTGTTCTGCCTGTCCCCTTTTCCGGTGCAGTCGTACTGGCGTCCCCTTTTGTTTTGTGTGGTGGAACGCGCGTGTTTTGCGGTTGCGCTTGCAAGAACTGCGCTCCCGCCACGATGCCGCCGGGAACACCAAGCCCTAACTGTTGCAGAATGTCTCTACGTCTCATCAAATCTCAACTGCTTTGATTCAGGACGGGCTTAGCGTCGCGCCCCTGCGGCTCCCTTGCGCATCGTAATCGACCTGGCATCGGACGCCGCCTGTACTGCCTGGCGCGCGTTGTTGGTCACGGCACTGAAGTCTTTTTTTGCCGCATAGGCCGACTCTGCGTCGTTCAAATACTGTTGAGCCCTGGCTACGGTGTCGGGAGCGGCGGCGGCAGCACCATCGGCTTTCGCGATCTGCACGGCGTTCCGTGCCTGATACAGCTCAAGAATCGCCTCGTACTCGTTCATGCTGACGCCTGTGTCCGATTGCATGTGGGCCGATGGCAGGTCCTTGGGTTTTACATGCAGGGTGTACTGTCCGCGTGGTAGCAGGTCGTACTTTGCCCGTATCTCTTCCACTCGTCCCGTCGTATCGGGCCGGACGACGCTTTCCACCACGACGACATCGCTCGGGTAGGGAACTGAAAAGTAGGGCTCTGCGGTGACTAACAATCCGAAGGTGGAATACGGAGAAGTAACATGCATGGAAGCCTTGTTCGATCCGTCTGGAATTACCTCGCCCAGGTTGATGGATTTGCCGTCGGGTGTAATGGCCCACAGCACATAGGTAAGAAACTCAGTACCGAACTGCGTGGGAGGTTCCAAATGTTTAAAATTTGCATCGATCGCGGTGTATCCGTTTTTGACTTCTACCCTGGCATCACCATCCGCTTTGGGCATCAGTACCGTGCCCTTCAAGTCGACATGAGTAGCTCCGCTATGCCGTTGGAAGTTCACCGCCTGCAGTGCCCTCTGCACCACCGTCACGTTATAGATGGGAACGGATTTTTCGGAAGAGTCGGACGTGCCCGTATTTGTCTGAGCAGATAACGGCAGCACGCACATCAAGCTCCATAGAAATAAACGGCTAGTACTTAGGCCCATAGTTAGATTCAGCTGTCTCCATTCTTTCAGATGTGACTATCAGGCCCGGTGCTTCCTGGGATTTGTATGTTCGTCCTAATGAACTCCAGGCCCTCTTTCAAGGCCTGGAGAATTTGAACGGCTCGCACCAGGTCGCGGAATTAGTGGGAAGGTACTCCCAGCATGATCCAGCCGCCGGTCTACTTACGCCCATGATATAGTTCATTTCCGATGCCCACGCTACCTTCTGTTTCCCGCCGCTCTTTTGTTGCCTCCGCCGCTGCCGCCCTACCCGTGCTGGGTGCGCTTAACAGCTTCGCGGCTCGAAAGCCCATTCCGGTGGGTCTGGAACTCTATTCCGTTCGGGATGATCTGAAATCGAATTTCTCTGGCACTCTCGGTCAAGTCGCCAAGATGGGATACCAGTGCGTGGAGTTCTACGCCCCTTACTACGACTGGACACCCGCGTACGCCAAGCAGGTCCGAAGTCAAATCAATTCGCTTGGAGTGCGATGCTACTCCACTCACAACAGCCTGGCTTCGTTCTCTCCAGAAGGCATCGAGAAGGCGATCGAACTGAATAAGATTTTGGGCACTCGGTACATTGTGCTTGCCCATCCGGGCAAGGTAAACGGGATAGACGGCTGGAAGCAGATCGCTGAAACGTTAAATAAGGCCAACCAGACGATGGCCCGAAGCGGGCTCCATGCGGGGTATCACAATCACGACTTGGAATGGCGCCCTGTTGACGGTCAAAAGCCGATTGAAATACTGGCTTCGAACACTGATAAGAGCATCATGCTGCAACTCGATGTCGGTACGTGCGTGGCCACCGGCAACGATCCTGTCGCTTGGATCGACCGCAACCCAGGCCGGATCCGCTCACTCCACTTGAAGGATTGGTCCCCGGAGCAGAGTTATCGAGTGTTGTTCGGGGAAGGCGTTGCCCCTTGGAAAAAGATCTTCGCAGCCGCCGAGAGTACGGGCGGTGTGGAATACTACCTGATCGAGCAGGAAGGCAGCCGGTACTCCGAAATGGAAACCGCCAAACGCTGCTTGACCAACTATAAACGTCTGATCAGCTAGCTGTTCCCGCTTTGGCCCGGTCAATCTGACATTGGAGACACATGCTCACCGTGACCGTGCCATCCGGATTCTGCTGCGCCGGCCAGCGATGCCGTTCCGCTTCCGCGGCGGATGTCTGATAAGCAGTTAGTTTGGAGCCTCCAGGTAGCGGTTGCCCACACGAAACACAGCGCTGTTGTCCGTCGGCCAGTGTCACGTGGTAAATACCCGCCGATCAATTTCCATTCGGCGCCCCCGTATGCGCGAAAGCGGTTCTGGTCCACGTCCGGCCAGAACCGCCTCATTCATCTCGTCTCAAATTTCAAGTCCTCGGAAGTCCGACGGCTGGCTATGCCGCCGCCCGGCTATGCCGCAAGGTCCACCGCTTCGTCGCCCTCCAGGTCACCCATGGCGCGCTGACGATCCACAACTTCCTGGCACTTCACGCAGTAAGCTGCCCAGGGGACCGCATTTAAGCGTTTCTCTGGAATCTCCTCGTCACACCGCAGGCACACGCCAAAGGTGTCGTTATCCATTCTGGCCAGCGCAGCTTGTACGCTTTTCAGCATGGTGGATTCCCGGTCGAGATTGCGGATGGCCACTTCGCGATTCAACTGCTGTTGCAGCCTGTCGAACTCTTCAGCCGCATTCTCAATTAAAATGTCGTCTCGATCTCCCCTGCCGGCCAGAAGCTCTTTCTTTCTTGCTTCCAGCGTCCGGCGGTATTGTTCCAAACTTTTCGTGGTCATTTCTTCTCCAAATACACAGGCCTAAGCCGTTGATGTAAACCGGCTTTGTCGTCGCTCCTAGTAGATTAGGCCAGATTTTACGAGCCTCGAATGAAGCCCGCTGATGTACTACGGAGCATGAGATGCGGCATTTTAACCGGAAGTTTCAACCAATCCTATGTGCAAATCGGAGGGCTAGGTTGCCACTGTGCGGTTCAAAATAGCCGGTAAATTTTGCGAGAAAGCGGACCGCGGGATCACCTCGTCGCATCCTGCTTCTTGCGCCTGCTTTCTCAGGTCGGTTTGCACGTGGGACACGAATCCCACGATGTGAAAACTACGGGTGGATTCATCTGTTTTCAACTTTTTTATGAGTTCGATCGAATTCAGCCCCGTGGTGTTCAAATCCACTATGATCAGGGACGGATTCTGCTTTGCTTTCCCTACAGCTTCGTCCTCGGTCTTCGCTAACGTCACGTCGAGGCCCACCCGTTTGGCCGCGTCCTGAATCTTCACCGCAAACATAAGATCGCTCAGCACCGCTAAAATAATCTTCCGATTTGTCATCTAACTTTCACTTAGGGCAGGACAGGCTTACTCTTATAAACTCTGGCGCACACCTGCTCTAACCTTTATCATCAGACTAGAAGATCATGAGTGTCGTCGTCCAACCGCTACCTGAAATTAACCCGTTGCAAGACTCCCTGCGTTTTGACCGGCGGGTTCCACCGTGTGCCATTGTAATCTTCGGCGCCAACGGAGATTTGACGAAACGAAAACTGATCCCGGCATTGTACCGGCTCTTCTATGAGCGACGCATCTCGGAAAACTTCGCGGTCATCGGAAACTCGCGTACGGCGATGTCCGACGACCAGTTTCGTGACCGCATGAAAGAATCCGTGTCGAAGTTTCTGGAAGATGCTCCCTTCGATGAAGATCTCTGGAGGTCGTTCGCTCAATCGCTCTTCTATGTGCCTGGAAACGTAAATGACGATGCACTGTTCGAGAACCTCGGTAGCAAGCTGCGCCAATTGGAGACCTCTCATCAGACCGCCGGCAATACTTTGTTCTATTTATCGACTCAGCCCAGTTACTACGCTGAGGTAGTTCAGCACATCGGCGCGCATAAGCTGAACCGGACAAAGGGCTGGTGCCGAGTCATCATTGAGAAGCCCTTTGGACACGACTTGGCCAGCGCCCGTAAATTGAACGACGACATTCATCAGGTTCTGGACGAGCCGTCGATTTATCGCATCGACCACTACCTCGGCAAGGAGACGGTCCAGAACATTCTCGCCTTTCGCTTCGGAAACGGAATCTTTGAGCCACTCTGGAACCGGCGGTACATCAATCATGTGCAAATTACGGCCGCCGAGTCGATCGGCGTAGAAGGCCGAGGCGGATACTACCAGGAAGCGGGCGCGCTGCGTGACATGATCCAGAACCACCTCAGCCAGGTCATGGCTACCGTCACGATGGAGCCTCCCGCAGTGTTCGACGCCAATGCCGTACGCGACGAGCGGGCCAAATTGCTTCGCGCTGTTCGCGTGATGAAGCACGAGGACGTTCCCAACAATGCCGTGCCCGGTCAATACGGCCCGGCAAATGTGGGCGGACAAAATATTCCGGGCTTTCGCCAGGAAGAGGGAGTGGACCCCAACGCACAGACTGACACGTACGCGGCGGTCACATATTTTATCGATAACTGGCGCTGGGCCGGAGTTCCTTTCTATATTCGAAGTGGCAAGCGCATGCCGAAGCGCGTCACCGACATAGCGATCCAGTTCACAGCTCCCCCCTTGTCTTTGTTCAAGCAGGAGACCAAAGCCGGTCTACTTTCCCCGCGGCCCAATCTCCTGATTCTGCGCATCCAGCCGGAAGAAGGTATTTCCTTGCGATTCCTGTCGAAAAGTCCCGGGAGTGGTATGCGTCTCCGTCCCGTTTCCATGGACTTCAACTATGGATCCAGCTTCGGGGAGCGCACCCCGACCGCCTACGAAACATTGCTGCTGGATGCGATGATCGGTGATCCAACCCTTTATACTCGCCAGGACATGGTGGAGGCCAGTTGGCAAGTTGTGCAGCCCATTCTGGACGTGTGGGGAGTAACAAAGTTCGATTTCCCAAACTATCCCGCTGGTTCCTGGGGGCCTAAAGCTGCCGATGAGATGCTCGCCCGGCGTGGTCACGCCTGGAGAAATGCATGAGCACCAGCGTTATCTTTCCGGCCCAGCCAGAGCAAATTCTAAAAGGGCTCAGCCGACTCTGGACTTCATTCGGGCAGGAGGAAAAGCAGCAAGGGAAGCCTACTGTTTTGCGCGCCTGTGCGATGACTCTTATCGTTGCCACTGACGAAACAGACAACGGGTTCGAATCGTCCCAGGTTCTCAGTGAACTGATGCACGAGCATCCTAGCCGTGGGATCGTACTCTCGGTGAATGAACAGGTCGAAGGCGGGCTGGAAGCTCGCATCGTTGCGCAATGCTGGAAGCCTTTCGGCAAGGCACAACAGATTTGCTGCGAACAGATTGAGATCACGGCAACCCGGAAAAACTGGCCGACCATTATCCCCACCATCATCGGCATTACCGTGGCCGATCTGCCCGTAGTGTTGTGGTGCCGGCAGGCGGAATCTTTCAGCCCAAACTG
This sequence comes from Bryobacteraceae bacterium, assembly GCA_035475295.1. Lineage (GTDB taxonomy): Bacteria > Acidobacteriota > Terriglobia > Bryobacterales > Bryobacteraceae > Bog-105. The sequence continues at coordinate 17,930 of DATIMM010000011.1, read as the reverse complement.
CTCGAATGAACTGCGCTCAAGCCTTGAATCACTGATGAATCTCGCCCACAAAACGATTGTCGATAGCCGGGCTGAGCCTCCTTCACTAGCCTTCGGAACTCTGACAGCATGGAAGGCTCAGGGGCGCCTTGTGGGCGACTTGGAGTGGGCCCGCCTGACTCCCTGGCGCCAGCCTATTTCGCAGATTTTCGATAACCCGGCCCGTGAAAACCGTTTTTCGAGCTTCACCGATATCGAGGTGGCGTACGCTGGTGACACTCCTTCGCCCTCGGTGGTTTATATGGCCGCCTGGTTATCCGCGCCCAATGGGGCGAGAATCTCACTTGTCCGCGCCCGAGGCTTCGGCCAGGGGCTTCAGCGCGTTCGGTTGCATTCCCAATCGGAAGACATCACCATGGAGCGTATTTCAGACGACACCGTGCACTTATACAGCACCAACGGCCGCGAGCGAACCTATAACTTGCCGGAATTGAGCCTTCATAGCCTTATGGACGAAGAACTTGCCGTACTGGGCCCAGACCCCACCTTCGATGCTGCTTTCGCGCGCGCAAAGGAACTGGCATCGTGAGCTGCGAAAAGGTCAAATGCCACATATTCGTCAAAGAATCCACCGACGATTTAGCGAGCGACTGCGCCTCATACATCCTGGGCGCCCTCTCTGAAGCGCTGAAATCTCGCGAGCGCGCCACTGTTGCGATCTCAGGTGGCAGCACGCCAAAGCCTCTCTTTGCGAGAATGGCCAAAGCCAGTTTCGATTGGTCTCGCGTTCACGTTTTCTGGGTAGATGAGCGATGCGTTCCTCCCACTGACGATCAAAGCAATTACAAACTTGCCAGCGAGGCGTGGCTTGCTCCTGCTCGGATTCCCGACACGAATGTCCACCGTATCCTCGGCGAGCTTTCCCCGGAAGAGGCCGCGAAACGCTACGTGGACGAGCTAAAACGGTTCTTTGATTTGAGGGAGGGCCAACAGCCGGTCTTTGACTTGATTCATCGCGGGATCGGAGCGGACGCTCACACCGCAAGCTTATTTCCGGGCGAGCCGCTTATAGCCGATCGGAAAGGTATCGCGGCGGCCGTCTGGGTGGAAAAGATGAAAAGCCATCGCGTCACGCTGTTGCCCGGGGTGCTTCTTGCTGCGCGTCAGACCGTTATTGAAGCGGTAGGTCAGGACAAGGCGGGACCTGTACATAGCGTACTGGAGGGCCCGATTGACCTGTTCCAATTTCCATGCCAGATCGCGGCGCGTGACCATGTTGCCTGGTTTTTAGATAAGGCTGCCGCATCTAAACTTTAGGTTAGGTGCGCGTTCCTGTTCTCGTTTCGCTGCTGAGTCTTCTTGGGGGGGCGTGTTCGCGGCCTGTTCCCCCGCAGCCGCAAGCGGCTATCGGAAAACCGCCCCGTCCGCCCCTAAACTGTCTGTTGTTTGCCGGCGACGTGATGTTGTCGCGTGGCGTTCGTCGCGCGATCCTTGCCGCCCACGATCCGGCGCTGCCCTTTCGCAGAATCGCTCCACTCCTGGCGAGTGCCGACGTCGCGTTCATCAATCTGGAGTCGCCCTTCTCCGATCATGCTCCCTACCATGAGGAAGGGCTGATCTTTCATGCACCGCCAGAGAGCATCGCGGGGTTGATGCTAGCCGGGGTGGACCTGGTATCCACTGCAAACAACCATTCACGCGATTGCGCGTCGCACGGGGTGGAATACACCGTCCGGTGGCTCCAATCCCACGGGATCTCGCCTCTTGGCTCCAGCGACTCCATGGCGGAAACACATCGAGGAGTTGTCTTGGTGCGCCGTGGCGTGCGATTCGGATTTCTGGGCTATACGTTCGATCAGAAAAATGGCAACTGGCCCGATATGGACAATCGAATTGCCACGACCGATAGAAGGACGATGCAATCCGACGTCGCCTCCCTCAAAAAGCGTTGCGATGTCGTAATTGTTTCAATGCACAGTGGCGTGGAGTACGCTCACAGGCCAAATCAGGATCAGATTCAGTTCGCGCATGCCGCCATCGACGCTGGAGCGACGCTTGTGGTCGGCCACCATCCCCACGTAGTTCAACCTATGGAGTTCTATAAGAACGGAGTCATCTATTACTCACTCGGCAACTTCGTATTCGATCAATTCCAACGGATGGACACCCAGCACGGCGAAATTGCTGAAGTGTATTTCCTGGGGCCATATCTGTCGGCGGCCCAGGCGTTACCCGTAAAAATCACGTCGAAAGGTCCGGAATTGGAGTCCGGACCTTAGTAGCAGACCTATTCGCCGGGCCTTTGCTCGATGTGGCCACCGAACTTGAAGCGCATCGCCGATAGCATCTTTTCGCCGAACGTATGCTCGTGCCTGGAGCGAAAACGCGTGTATAGAGCTGAGGTAAGAACTTCCGCGGGCACAGCCTGCTCCACCGCAGCATTCACGGTCCAACGCCCCTCGCCGGAGTCTTCGACGAATCCTGAGTAGTTGGCAAGTGAGGGGTCTTCTACCAAAGCCATAGCCGTCAGATCCAGCAGCCACGAGCCGACAACGCTCCCCCGCCGCCAGAGTTCCGCAATATCCGGCAGGTTTAGCGTGAAGCGGCGTTCTTCGGGGATGCTCTTCACGTTTGCGTTTTTCAAGATATCGAATCCCTCGGCGTACGCCTGCATGATGCCGTACTCAATGCCGTTGTGGATCATTTTCACGTAGTGCCCGGAACCAGGAGGCCCGGTGTGCAGATATCCTTCTTCCGCGGTGCCGCCCAACTTTTCGCGGCCCGGTGTCCGGTCGATCTTGCCTCTACCTGGAGCGAGCGTTTTGAAGATCGGTTCCAAATGCTTGAACGCCTCGTCAGAGGCTCCGATCATTAAGCAATACCCGCGTTCCACGCCCCATACGCCACCGCTCGTGCCGGCATCGACGTAGTGCACGCCCTTTTTCTTGAATTCAGCCGCGCGGCGGACATCATCTTGATAAAAGCTATTGCCCCCATCAATGATCATGTCGCCCGATTCCATCAGCTTGGCGAGCGTCTGAACTGTATCCTCGGTGGGCTTACCGGCTGGCACCATTACCCAGACAGCACGGGGCTTCGGCAGTTTTTTTACTAGGTCCTCAAGAGAAGAGGACCCTTCATTTCCCTCGCCTACCAGCTTTTTTACGTTCTCGGTGCTTGTGTCGAAGACCGTGAGCTGATGGCCGCCATTCTTCAGGCGGCGCACCATGTTTCCGCCCATTCGTCCCAGCCCTATCAGGCCAATGTGCATGTGATATTTCCTCTCCAACTAGGATCACATGGACGATGCCTTAGACACCCCTGATGTTTCGGCTGGGATTAGTGACGGTATCCCGCGGTCAGCACATCGCCCGTCTGCGGCGCGGTGACTGCGCTGCTGAACGTGATCGTCGTGTTGTTCAGGGTGTAATCGGCCCCTTGCTGCAGCAGCATTCCATTCTTGTAGAGCCGCAGGCTTGCTGCCGGCGACGGTGCTGCGGCCAGTGTGAACGCCACATTTGTTCCGCCAATTGTCCCGCTCGGTGTCTCCCCGTCCGTGAACTGCGCGGTGGTGCCTGTTCCCGGAATCCGGTAATACGCCGTGAGTTCGTCTCCTGCCTGCGGGATCGCATTACTTGCGAAAGCAACGGTATTGGCCGTCATGGTAAAGTCGAGCCCGGCTGTAAGCTCTAACCCGTTCAGATAAAGTTGAAGGCTCGACGCTGGCGAAGGAGCCTGTGACAGGCTGAATACGCCGTTGGTGCCGTTGATTGCGCCCGACGGAATCTCAGCGTCCACGAATGCTACGCCGGTGACCGAGGTGGTGGGAATGTTCTTGACTGCCGTGGAAAGCGTGTCGATGCTGGAGTTGATAGTAGCTAATGCTGCACTCAATCCCGAGACTTGTGTGATCGGCAGCGGTAGCGTAATGGTGGAGCCGGTACCCGATCCACTAGTCCCACCCGTGCCCCCGCTTCCCGAGCCGCCGGTGGATCCCGTCCCGGTGCCCGCTGGCTGCCGGACTTGGCTCAAAGTAAGCGGAGTCGAACTCGGCGGTACCTGCCAGGTTTCCGTAAACGTCGTCAGCCCGTCGTTGCTGTTGTAAGTCGCCAGATAATACGCGCCCGTTGATGCCGTGGTGGACGGAACCAGAAGGATGGATAGCGCTCCGTTATAGATCTGAGCGGAAGTGCTATGTGGAGCAATCGTCCCACCGCTGGGAGCTGTAAACCCGTTCCATGTGATGATCACCGTTCCATTGAACGGAGTGCCATCCGCTTTGTGGACGATGTCTCGGATTTGAGTAAGCGTGTTCTGCGCCAAGGCGCAATAAACCACGAGTAGAGAGCAGAGCAGAACTGTTGATAGCAAATGGCGAAAGTTTTTCATAATGCCTCACATTCAGCGCACAGGGCCGACCCGAGGGCACAGAGAGCAATAACGGTGCTCCACAAGCCACATCGGGCGACTCCGGCACCCGTTGTGCGCGGTCGGTAATACTCACGGGCGAACTCAGTGAAGCATGTTTCCGAAAGTTAATGTGCTCAAACCCGGCCGGAACTGCCGGTTTAATCTGCTCGTAAATAGCTGAAAGGTAAGGAGTTGCGAAATTTTGGGGAAATTTCCGTGCAGCCGTGACCGGCGGAATGGTTATGGCTGGCCGTTACTTGGTTCAATCCGCTCGGCGTTCAGATAAGGTTGCAATGCCTTTGGAACGACGACGCTTCCATCGGCCTGCTGATAGTTCTCCACAATGGCCACCCAGGTTCGTCCTATGGCTAAGCCGCTGCCGTTGATTGTGTGTACGAATTCCGCTTTCGCCTTCCCGCTCTTAGCCCGAATCTGTGCCCGCCGTGCTTGAAAGGCGCCAAAGTTGGAGCAGGAAGAAATCTCTTTATAATCGTTTTGCCCAGGAAGCCACACCTCAATGTCGTAAGTCTTGGCCGCGCTGAAACCCGTATCCCCGGTGCAGAGGACAACTGTGCGATAGGGAAGACCCAGGCGTTCCAGAACGTCTTCCGCGTCCCGCGTGAGTTTCTCGTGTTCTTCTTCGCTTTGTTCAGGCCGGGTAAACTTCACCATTTCCACCTTGTGGAACTGATGCTGGCGAATGATTCCTCTCACGTCGCGCCCATAAGACCCTGCCTCGCTTCGAAAACACGGCGTAAACGCGCACAGCGAAATGGGAAGACTATCGCCATCCAGCGTCTCGTCGCGAAATAGGTTGGTCACCGGCACCTCTGCCGTTGGAGCAAGCCAGAGGTCGTGGCCCTCGCAGCGGAACAAATCTTCCGCAAACTTTGGCAACTGGCCCGTTCCGTACAGGCTGGCCGAGTTGATCAGGTACGGCGGAAGTACTTCTTTGTACCCATGCTCGCGCGTATGCAGATCGAGCATAAAGTTTGCCAGGGCCCTCTCCAATCGCGCGCCCAATCCCCAAAGAACAGAAAAGCGCGCTCCGGCGACCTTGGCGGCGCGTTGCAGGTCGAGAATGCCTAGTTCCGGGCCCAGGTCCCAATGGGCCTTGGGGGGGAACGAAAATTCGGTCGGGTTCCCCCATCGCCGCAACTCTACGTTGTCTTTTTCGCTGGTGCCAACTGGAACGCTTTCATCCGGTAAATTTGGAATTCGCGCCAGCAAATCCCGGAACTCTGCATCGAGTTTCGCTGCTTGCTCATCCAACTCGCCGATGCGTTCGCCCATCGCCCGGACCTGCTGCTGCCGTTCCGTCGTGTCCGCGCCCGCCTTGCGCAGCTTTGCGATCTCCGCAGTTGCTTGATTGCGCTCTGCCTTAAGCTGCTCCGCCTCCGTGACACATTGCCGCCTCTGCTTATCCGACGACTCGAAGGTGTCGACATCTAACGAGTATCCACGCGTAGCGAGTCGCTCTCGAACGAATTCGAGATTGTTACGAAAGAAATGAAGGTCGTGCATTGCCTACTGACGTTGTTCCAGCGGCGTCCATTTTTGCCCGTCCGGAGCTCCCGTATAATCCGCGCGCGGCCTGATTAGACGGTTGTTGTTGTACTGCTCCAGTATGTGCGCGGTCCACCCGGACATACGGCTCACGGCAAAAATCGGCGTGAACAAATCCACTGGGATTCCAAGCGAATAGTAGGTGGAAGCGGAGTAAAAATCCACATTTGCGTTCAGCTTTTTCAAATCATGCACGGTCTGCTCCACCCGCGAGGATTTTTCATACAGGTCGGTATGGCCCGTACGCCGGCCCAGTTCTTCGCTCAGTCGCTTCAAATGAATGGCGCGAGGATCCACAGTCCGGTATACGCGATGGCCAAAGCCGGAAATCTTGACCTTGTTGTTCAGATCACTTGTCACCTTTTGTACTGCGTCCTCCGCCGATTTGGTCGAAAGCAGCATGCGAATCACGTCTTCGTTCGCCCCGCCGTGCAACGGCCCTTTCAATGCTCCAATAGCAGAAACCACTGCTGAGTAGATGTCGGACAGGGTAGCCGCCGTCACGCGAGCCGCGAATGTCGAGGCATTCAATTCATGGTCAGCGTGCAGAATCAGCGCAACGTCAAAAACACGCTCCATCACGTCATCGGGCTTCTTGCCATTCAGCGTGAAGAGGAAGTTCGCGGCGTATCCCAGGCTCGGATCTCCCGGCACAACTTGGCTCCCCTTGCGTAGACGGTCAAAGCTGGTCACGATGGTGGACACACGCGCCATCAACTTCACTGCCTTCTGTGCGTTTCCTTCACGCGAGTTATCGCGCGCCAGCGGATCGTACAGGCTCAGCATGGAAACCGCAGTCCGCAGCACTTCCATCGGGGCGCTCCCCTCCGGTACATTCTTTAAAAACGCCGTGACTTCATTCGGTAGTTCGCGTTCGGCAACCAGGGCGGCTTTCAACTGCGCTAACTCGCTTTTGTTCGGCAGTTTGCCATGCCAGAGGAGGTAGATTACTTCCTCGAATGTGGCGTGTTCCGCCAAGGTGTGTATGTTGTAGCCGAAATAGCTCAGTACACCTGCATCGCCGTCAATAAAACAGATCTTTGATGTTGTAGCTACTACGCCTTCCAGGCCTGCGCCTAAAGTTGCCATGAGATATGGTCTCTCCCGCTTTGATTCTATATCCCCCGGCTTTCATAACAGAGGGTGCGCCGGCTTTCTGAGTCTCGCGGCGTGGTGTGGCATCAAACCACCAAGACACCGCATGCTCTGCTCCACCTCCGGGCAAATTTGCCGATCCGTTTGGTGTACCGTAGCACTCGGGAGATAATGTCATTTTGGTGGCGACGTCAATTCAGTCACAACTCTCGAGCGCTGGAAATTCCCCTACCCAGACGCGGCAGCTAGACCGGGAACTGCTTATTCGTGCGTTCCGTGTGATGTATCTGTCCCGCTGCCTGGACGACCGGGAAATTCTCCTGAAGCGGCAGAACAAAATCTATTTTCAAGTCAGCGGGGCGGGGCACGAAGCGGTGGAGACGGCCGCGGGCTTGGCGCTCCGTCCAGGTCATGACTGGTTTTTTCCCTACTATCGCGATCGCGCATTGGCTCTGGCCTTAGGTGTTACCCCGGAAGACATGCTGCTGCAGGCCGTCGGGGCGGCCCGCGACTCCGCGTCTGGTGGCCGGCAAATGCCGTCCCATTGGTCCTCGCCTTCCTTGCACATTTTCACCGGCTCGTCGCCTACCGGGACACAGTTCCTGCAAGCGGCCGGATGCGCTCAGGCAAAACGGTATCTCGATCCAGCCTCGGATGAAATCACTCTGGTTTGCGGAGGCGAGGGTGCCACGAGCGAAGGCGAGTTCTGGGAGTGCATGAACGCCGCTTGCCTGGAACGTTTACCGCTACTGGTGCTGATCGAAGACAACGGCTATGCCATTTCCGTTCCCGTCGACCATCAAACTCCAGGCGGAAAGATTGGGCGCCTGCTCGAAGGATTTCCGGACCTGCTGCGGATGGAGGTGGACGGCACAGACTTTGCGGAATCCTTTCATGCTCTCAGTCATGCTGCCGAATACTGCAGGAGAGGACACGGGCCGGCATTGGTGCATGCGTTTGTCACTCGTCCCTACTCTCATTCTCTTTCCGATGACGAGCGCCTCTATAAATCTCAAATCGAACGTGCTGAGGAAGCCGCCCGCGATCCGCTCACAAAGTTCCCGGAGTTCCTTCTGCGCGAAGGGTTCCTCGATCGTGAAGAGCTCAACCGCATGATGCGGGACGTCAATAGCGAGGTCCAGCATTTTGCCGATGTGGCTCTTCGCGAAGCAGCCCCGGCCCCCGGTTCGTCGCTTCTCTTTCTCTACTCGGACAAAGTAGACCCCTGTTCGGATGTCTTCGATAAGCAGCCGGACCTGCACGGCGAGCCCCGCACCATGGTCGACTCGATCAATCAAACGCTTGCTGAAGAGATGCGCCGCGATCCACACGTCCTCGTCTTCGGTGAGGATGTGGCCGATTGCAGCCACGAACAATATCTGTCGGAGTTAAAAGGCAAAGGCGGTGTGTTCAAAGTTACGACCGGTTTGCAGCGCGAGTTTGGCAGTGAACGCTGCTTCAACACTCCCATCGCCGAAGCCGCTATTATCGGGCGCTCCATCGGGCTTGCCGTGCGCGGCCTGAAGCCAGTCCCGGAAATACAATTCTTCGACTATATCTGGCCCGCGATGATGCAGATTCGCGATGAGCTCGCCAACATTCGATGGCGATCTAACAACGGCTTCTCTTGTCCCATGGTGATCCGTGTGCCTATCGGAGGCTATCTCACCGGCGGGTCCATTTATCACAGCCAATGCGGAGAGGTTGCCTTCACGCATATCCCGGGACTGCGCGTTGTGTTCCCGTCAAACTCTTTGGACGCGTGCGGTCTTCTTCGCACCGCCATACGCTCCGATGACCCGGTTCTGTTCCTCGAACACAAAAAGCTCTACCGCGAACCATATAACCGTTCCCCTCATCCAGGGAGCGATTTCACCATTCCCTTTGGCAAAGCAAAGATTGTAAGGCCCGGGGACAGCCTGACCGTCATTACTTACGGCGCCCTGGTGCACAAGGCAATTCTCGCCGCTCAACAAATCGAGCAGTGTACTCCCGGTAGCACCGTGGAAGTGATCGATCTCCGTACACTGGCGCCTTATGACTGGGCGACCATCAGCGCCTCGGTAAAAAAGACAAGCCGAGTTTTGATTGCGTACGAAGACATGCTTTCCTGGGGCTACGGGGCGGAACTAGCCGCCCGCATCGCCGACGAACTCTTTACGTACCTCGATGCTCCCGTAGGCCGGGTCGCGGCATTGGACACCTGGGTCGCCTACAGTCCGCAGCTCGAGGATGAAATACTCCCGCAGACGGAAGATCTGCTGCGGGAAGGGCAGCGCCTATTGGAATTCTAGGGCGCTCAGTTCTTCTCCGCTAAATCCCGGTAATGATAACCGTCGGCAGTCAGAACGCTGGTGACATCCTCCTCGGAAAGGTACCGGACCGGTGCCGATGGATGCAGCCTCTGCGTTACTTGTGCCAGCCCCCGCAAGACTTCCAACTCTGCGCTGCTGACGGTTGCGCTTACGAGCGTTCCGCTCCCCTCAAGGATCGCAAACGGTCGGACGCTGTATTCTTTGTCCATCCAGCGTTCCACCTCCGAGAGGGGAACGGAACAAGGGACCAGCGGCGCTTCCCGTCCTATAAAGAGTGCCTGACAAGGATAAAGGACTCCGCCCCTTAAGATACGCCGGGTAGTTGCATCGGTACCCAGAGCGTGAAGCTCATCGAACTCAGGCATAAGCCAATTCGTTATGGCAGAAAGTTGGGCTAGTAACTCTCTTCTGGGTTGGGGAGCGCGTCGAGGCTGAATTTCCAGCCGTCTCTCGACCTCGTTCAAGAGCTCTTCGGCGGCATCGCAATCGTCCCCGCATACTACTAGGCCATGGTTCGCTAATACGAAGACATTCACGTGCGGATCGCGGAAGATCGCCCGCTCAACTTCTCGGGCCAGTGGCGCGCCGGAAGAGGTGTACGGAATCGAGCCCCAATTCAACCCTGAAAGGCGCTCCGAAAGTTGTGCCTCCGCGTCTTGTCGCACTGCCCAGGCAATCGTATTTACCGAGTGAACATGAGCCACAACACGATGCGGCAAAACTGCATGCATGAATGTTTCTATCGAGGGAGCCAGCGGCCTCGCCGAATTCGCTCCGCAGCCGGGGGGAAGCCCTTCACTTCGCTGAAGGCAATCCTTTACCGATAGAAGTGGGATAGGAACAAAGACTTGCTCCCGCTCGGCGTTCTGGAGCCATTTGCCGGACGCCTTGATCCACAGCACGCCATCGGCCTTCAGGGAAGTATTCCCGCTACTCGCCTGAACCAACAGCGGGTTGCAGCCTATGCGGGCGGAAAACGCTGACAGCGCCGCCATCTCGGCATAATCGGCATGGAATAAAGAGGCTTTCGCTCCAAACGCGACTTCCTCTCCTTTTTCTACGCAGTCTCTCACTGATGCATCCTCCTCCTGTTTGCTATGGCAAAACATGGAAATGCTCTTCTAGTTTCGGCGTCTCTGAATTTCGGGTGCCTCTCGACACAATCTCACCAATTCGCACGGAGGCTCTAAAGATTGAACCCACGGAAATAAATCCGCCCAATTTGTGTTTCCCAACGGCCGCAAGCCCCATGGACGCGATGCATCCGCAGGAACTGCAGTCAGGATTCCCGCCGAACTGGCATGGCGTGATCTTTGTCTTGAGATCCGCCGATATGGTTCGCGTCGTCAGCGCAAAAATGCAGTCTTCCGGCTGATGGGGAGGGGATGCTAACTGCCGTATCATTCCTTCCGGCATATCCAGCTTCGGATAAAGTTTCCGTAACTCTAGCATCGCGGCGATGGCTTCAGCGCGTTCGCTCGGTTCCAGCATTTCCGGTAGGTCGTCGCCTATCTGCGGCGTAAACAGGCTGAACCACACCTTGTTAATTTCGGGCCGTGCCGACCAAAACTCCAGAAAATCCTCCAAGTAGCCGGGCCGTTTCATCATCTGTCCCGTTATGGTGCAGTGAACGGTTATTTTTTGACCTGCAATATTCTTTATGATTCGGTCGTATGTTGCCGGAGCGCGGCGCACGTCGTGTTCGGGCTGCAGCCCGTCTATGGACACCACGACGTTCATGCGGGGCGAGGCCGTCCAGTCTGTCGGAAACGGCCGGAATGCGCTGGTGACCAGCTGTACATGAATCCCTCGCCCCAGTAACAGCGGAATCAGCACTTCCAGTTCTCGATAGCGGACAAGGGGGTCGCCGCCGACAATCGAGAGATGTAAAGGCTGCAACCGGTCGATTACTTCCACCACTCCATCCACCAGCTCCTGTCCTTTTCTGTCATTGAGATCTCGCAGCGTCTGGCCGCCCCCTAGATGGGCGGCATCGTAGGCGTAGCATCCCGGACATCGCAGTGGGCATTCGCGCGTAATCTCAATCGAAAGCGAAGGCCTTTGGCCCTTCAGAATCTTGCCCCATGCTCGTACAATCTCAGAACTTTTCACTTCTAATCTCTCTCCTAAAACGAAAACAGCAGCGCGGGAAGATGACCGTGAGCGGAAGCACAAGGGTCAAAACTATCGCGCTTCCAATCTTTCTGACGCGGACACGTCACCTTAACTTCGTCGCGACCGCGTGTCTCGCCAAAGCTAAGGAAGTGAGCAATTGATTAGCCCCTGGCTGGAGGCGATGAATCGGAGGCCGTTTTTGCTAGCGCTTTCTGAAGGGGGCCATTATGATGTTCGACAAAATTGTGGATCTTGATCCACCGCAATGCTGCAAGAGGAGCGCAGGCATATTGATGCCCGCTCCAATCCTGATGCGAAAAGTTTCCGGGGTCGCCGTTGATTGAGGCCGTTGCGAGTAGACCTGGCTTTATGGCCGGAGGATCAGGAGACTGATCTAAGAACGCCGTCAGTAAAAAGGCACACAGCAGCCAAACCGGTACTAACAACCACTTGGAACTGGCCTTCAACACTCTAGGCAATAATATCAGCATCCTTCTGTTTGGGACTCGTGTCCGGCAGCAAGGTCAGAACCAGTGCGCTCAGAACGGGCGGAATCGCCACCAGCCATCCAACCTTCGTGTAGAGCTTGTGGTCGCCCATGTAGCCGATCAGCGGCGAGATGATCATCTGCATCACTCCAAAGGCAAACGAAAGAACCGAAATGGCAAAACCCGAGCGGGCTGCCCCGAAAATATCAATGGGAAGAGCATAGATATTCACGCTGCCGGCCAGCGTAAAGAAGAAGCTGATCGATATGCACGCTGTGGCCCATCGCGCATCGGGTGCCAACGGAAGCAGCGCCGTCAGTAGCATTCCCAGCGCGCTCACCCATACCGCTTGCCTGCGCGCCGCTACCGCGCCCCTCGCTCGCTTCATCCATCGCAGCGAAAGCCATCCTCCGAAGAATCCACCTAGATTCGAGACGAACGGCGGAATCCAGACATAATGGGCCGTCTGTTCCAGTGTCAGTCCATCGACATGTATCAGATAAAGCGTTGTCCAATTCGACCACAACGAATAACTCATCATCCAGAGCACGTTTGCGAGCGCCAGGTAAGTAAGGCGGCGATCTCGCAACACTTGGAGCACTGGATAACTCTTAGCTTTCTCAATAACCGCAGCCTCTGTATCAAATTGAGGCGGAATAATCCGGCTGACTAGGGTCCATGCGGGAATCCACAGAAACCCGAGGAGGCCTGCGATGACGAATGGGGCTCGCCACGAGTGTGCCGTCGCAATGCCAATAGAGAGCGGGGCCATCATCAGGCCCAGACTGAGCCCTACTTGGTTTAGCGCTGCCCCAAGCGCGCGCTCTCCTGGCTTCAGATACATGCCGTTCAGCTTGCCAACCGCAGGTACTCCCGCAGACTCGCCAATTCCCAGCGACGCCCGGCAGAGTGCCAGGGACCTGAGGCCTGATACAAATCCCGTACCTGCCGCGGATGCTGACCACCAGGCTACGGCTGCGACAATGCCGCGATTCACTCCCACACGATCTAAAAAGGCGCCCGCGACAGGCGAACTGATCGCATACGTGATGGACAGAACTGAGATGAGAAGCCCGTATTCGGTCTGACGGAAATGCAAATCGGCCATGATCAGCGGGGCGAGAATAGCGAGCAGTTGCCGGTCAAGATAGTTGAGCGTGGAAGAAATAATAAAGATGCCGACAGCTATCCAACGCCGTGAGAGTGCGGTACGCATGTTCAGGTAAAACCCTTATGATCGGAAACGGCACATGTCTGATTCAACTAAGCGATTCGGAATCGCCCGGCGCGGGTTCCTTGGAACAGCGCCCCTCCTCGCGCCGGTCCTCACGAAATCCTTCGCCAGGACCACGGAAAGCCCGACTTCGCAGCAACACAAGGGCATTACGGGAGTAGACGCCATTCGCGTCGGCCACTACACCGATGCCCGCAGACCCACCGGTTGCACGGTGATTCTCTTCGACCATGGCGCGGTAGCTGGAGTGGACGTCCGCGGCTCGGCTCCCGGCACTCGCGAAACGGACCTTCTGAATCCCATCAATACCGTACAGAAGGTGAATGCCATTCTTCTTTCTGGAGGCAGCGCGTTCGGCCTCGATGCCGCAACGGGAGTGATGCGCTATTTGGAGGAGCGCCGGCTTGGATTCCGCGTAGGTTCTCTCGTCGTTCCGATAGTTCCGGCAGCCATCCTGTTTGACTTAGGCGTGGGAGACCCCGGGGTTCGTCCCGATGCCTCGTCCGGCTATGCGGCTTGCAAAGCGGCCTCGTCCGCGTCCGTTGCGGAGGGCAATGTCGGCGCGGGCGCGGGTGCGACCGTGGGGAAGCTTTTCGGCACACGCTACGCCATGAAGTCCGGCCTCGGGACGGCTTGCGTTTCCATCGGCGCTACCGGCATAAAAATGGGTGCCATCGTCGCCGTCAATGCAGTCGGCGACGTTTATGAGACCAACACTGAAACCATCCTCGCCGGCGCTCGGGCCCAAGACGGCAGAGCATTCCGCAACTCTATGCGGCAGATTATGAATGGATACGCCGTGGAGGCCCGCAAGGGCGAGAACACTACTATCGGCGTTGTGGCGACCAACGCTGTTCTTAATAAGAGCGAGACCACGAAGGTGGCGCAAATGGCTCATGACGGCTTGGCCCGCACCATTCGGCCCGTTCATACGTTGTTCGACGGCGATACCATCTTCGCCGCTGCCACCGGAATCACCGGGATACGCGCAGACGCCGGCATACTCGGAGCAATCGCCGCCGAAGTCATGGCGCAGGCAGTGAACCGCGCCGTCCTCTCCGCTACCGGTATCCCGGGATACCCGGCCCATCGCGACGTGGCTAGCTAGCCCTACTGCCAGCGCAAGCTCCGTGACGCCAGTTCGCCAGCCTCAATCTCCACGGTCTCCTGGTGCCGCATCGGACCATTCACCAGCACCAACGTATGGCGGCCCGCCTGTAAATGCAATGTGGCGGGCGTCTTGCCCGCAGGTTTGTTGTCGACAAAAATAGCAGAGCCTGCGGGCGTGGAAGTCACCACCAAAGTTCCCGCGCTCCTGCCTAAAGGAGTAATCAAACTCTTCTCGTCAGGAACGTTAAACACACGGCGAGCAAGGTTGTAGCCGTTCAATTCGAACGTTGCCGTGTGCCGCCCCGTCGGAAGCGATATGGTGCAGGGCGCTACGCAGGACGTAGTTGGATTTCCATCCACTACAATCCGAGCTCCCGGCGGTTCACTCAGAAGATCAACGGCCGCGACAGCCCCTGGAACTGGAGAACTCGTTCCTGGTTGTACTGGTAAGTTAGGCGCCGGCTTTGCGGGCTCTGGTGCTTTCGTGGGGGGTGGGACGGGCGGTGGGCCAGTAACGGGATTGGAGTCTACGGGCTTCGAGGGTTCATTCGCTGCAGCACCCGGCCCAACCTGCTTTGCTTGATCCTGCTTGGATGGCGTGCTGCTCTCGGTCCTGCCGGAGCCCGTTTGATTGGACGTCTCGGTTGGAGCGGTGCCCGTGGATGGCCGCGAGAACACCGACCGCCAATCCCATTGACCAAACAGCACCGTGACGGCGATCACTACTGCCGAAAGAACAAGCATCACCGCCAGAAGGGTCAACGGTGAGTGTTCCTGCTTTTTCTTTCTGTCTTCATCCTCTTCAGCGCCTCTGCGTTTCGGGAGGCTTGGAAGATACAGCGACGAGTCACTTTCTGGAAACACTTGCCTGGCGGCCCTCACAGGCGGCGGCTCAGGCAATGCTACCGGAGGAGCCACCCATCCCGGCGTCTCCTGCAAAGCCTTCCCCAGCGCTTCCACAAAGTCCCCGCAAGTGTGAAACCGCTGCGATGGATTCTTTGACAGCGCGCGGTTAAGTACGACACCTACCGCAGCCGTGAGCGATGGGTTGATCTGTTCCACCGGCCTCGGCGCCTGTTTGCAAATCTGATAAAAAATCGCCGGAAGGCTATCGGCTATGAACGGCTTCGTGCCGGAGAGCGCTTCATAAACCACGACCGCCAGAGAAAACTGATCCGATCTCCCGTCGACAGCGGTCCCTTGAATCTCTTCTGGGGAAAGATAGCTGGGCGTTCCCGCCATCACGCCGCCGGTTATCCCGTGCGAGACAAGCTGTGATACTCCGAAATCGGTGATCTTGACCGTAGATATTCCTGCGGCAGTTTCGTGAATAAAAATGTTCGACGGCTTGATATCACGATGCACAAAGCCCTTGGTATCCGCGTAATCGAGTCCTTTTGCCACCTGCCGGAAGCAATGAAGCAGCATGGGTTTTTCCGGCAAGGCCAGCCGCCGAAGCATTGTCTCCAACGAAATGCCGGGAGCATATTCGAACGCGAGATATACGTCCTGATCTTCGGAAAGCACATCGTAAAGCACCGCGATGTTTGGATGGGACAGGCGCGTGATGGCGCGGAGGGTCTCCAGCACGGATGGCATCCGGTTCTCAGGGTCGGGTCGGATCACCTTAAGCGCCACCGTCTGATCTAGCTTGGGATCTACCGCTTTATAGACCACGCCCGTGGCGCCGCGGCCTACTTCTTCGATAATTCGGTAGCGCCCAACCTGCTTCACGCACATTAGTATAGAGCGCGTCCGCAAACCGTGGAGGGCGGCCCAAACGCCCTTGCTACGATGAAATCAAGCACAAGGCAGGCTGTTGCCCGTTGTGCATTTCTAAAACAAACAAATGATTCCTGAGGTAATTCAAGAAGGCCTCACCTTCGACGACGTCCTTCTACAGCCGGCACACACGGAATTTACGCCCGCCGAGGCCGACACCACCACCTATCTCACGCGCAATATCAGGCTGAATATTCCCATTGTTAGTGCTGCCATGGATACGGTCACCGAATCCCACATGGCAATCGCGCTCTCTCAGCAGGGCGGCGTCGGCATTATTCACCGCAACATGTCCATCGAGTTGCAGGCCGAAGAAGTCGATCGGGTCAAACGCAGCGAAAGCGGCATGATCGTGGATCCGGTAACGATCGAACCTGAGCGGAAAATCGCCGAAGCTCTGGAACTCATGAAGCGCTACAGGATCTCTGGCGTGCCGGTCACGACAAATGGCAAACTTGTCGGAATTCTGACTAATCGCGACCTGCGCTTTGAAACCCGGTACCATCTGCCCATCTCGGAAGTGATGACGAAGGAAAATCTCATCACCGTTCCAGTTGGCACCACGCTCGAAGAGGCGCAGAAAATTCTTCACCGCCACCGCGTCGAGAAACTTCTCGTAGTAGATGACAACTACACGCTGAAGGGTCTCATCACCGTAAAGGATATTCAAAAGAAGCTGAAGTATCCGAATGCCGCCAAAGACCCTCAGGGACGTTTGCGTGTCGGCGCTGCCGTCGGCTCCAGTGGCGATGTCCTGGAGCGCACACAAGAGCTTGTACGCAACAATGTCGATTTCATCGCCGTCGATTCCGCTCACGGACACAGTCAGCGCGTGATGGACACGGTCAAAGCGATAAAAAAGGCATTTCCGAACCTTCAAGTGTTAGCCGGAAACGTTGGATCCTATGAGGGCGCTCGCGATCTCATCGCCCTCGGAGCTGATGGAATAAAGGTTGGTATCGGGCCCGGCTCCATCTGCACTACTCGCGTCGTCAGCGGCGCGGGCGTTCCGCAAATCACTGCAATCGCCGAATGCTCCCGCGCCACTCGCGAAGCTGGCGTTCCTCTGATCTCGGACGGCGGCGTCAAGTACTCCGGGGACATCACCAAAGCCATTGCCGCTGGAGCCGACGCCGTCATGATCGGTAGTCTCTTTGCCGGCACGGACGAAAGTCCTGGCGAAACCATCCTGTACCAGGGCCGAACGTTTAAAAGCTACCGTGGCATGGGCTCCCTGGGCGCAATGTCGCAGGCCGAAGGCAGTTCCGATCGCTACGCACAGGAAAGGAACGGCAAACTGGTTCCGGAGGGAATCGAAGGCCGCGTTCCTTACAAGGGCCCGCTCGCCGAAATGGCTTACCAACTGGTCGGCGGTCTTCGCTCCGGCATGGGGTATTGCGGCTGCCGGACTATCAAGGAACTTCAGGAGAAATCCAAGTTCCTCCGTGTCACTTTCGCCGGTCTTCGTGAAGGTCACGTCCACGACGTCATCATCACGAAGGAAGCTCCCAACTACCGCGTCGAATAATCGCGCCTCTAGAATATCTACGGAGTTCCGCCTCTCTGGCATCGGACATCGATGTTTGTATGCCACGATCCTCCCACTCCGAAATTCCACAGGCACTCTGACAGTGGGGATTCTCCGGACCGTCACTAGGCGGGAGGAACACCATGGCTTCGAAATCGCTCAACCACTCCTGACGACCTCGGACCACATCCTTCAGGTGAAGAGGGTTATTTATGCCCCACACTCCGCATTACGGGCCGCTGGTCAGTTTCCGACAACGCCTCCATTTGTTCACAACGCCGGATTACTTTCCGGATGTCGCGTCATCC
>DATIMM010000010.1:0-17910 GCA_035475295.1 Bryobacteraceae bacterium | reverse complement strand
CTGTATCAGCGCACCGATGCTACACAGCCCACTGACCTATATCTGAACATTCCGGCCCCGCAAAGCTTCACGAACCCATATTCCGGCTATCCGGGCGGAACCCCGTTTCCACGGGCCCACATCACACCGAGCGGATTCTCCACGTATCAGTTCCTGACACCGATGTCCGGCGGCATGCTGGACCCAACATCCAAAGCCCGCTATGTGCAGAATTGGAATCTGACGCTGGAGCGTCAATTTGCAGGGAGCACGGCGATCTCCGTCGCCTATGTCGGAAACCACGCCCTGGGCATCATGGGCTCCCGCCAGTTCAACCCCGCAATCTTTGGGTCTGGCGCAACTATAGCCAACGAAAACTCCCGTCGTCTGTATCCAGCCTTGGGTGCTGTAGAATTGGCGAGCCCGTACGTATACGCCGAGTATGAGTCGCTTCAGGTGAACGCAACAAAGCGGTTCAACAAAGGAGTCGCGCTGCTGTCAAATTTTACTTGGGGCAAAACGATCGACGACACCTCCAGCGCAACGGAAGGCAACGCGGGGCCCCCGAATCCGTTCAACTTCAGGAGCGCTCGAGGGCCGGCCGATTTCGATCAAAAATTCCGGTTCAGCTTATCTCTGGTTTACGCGTTGCCTCACATCAACGTGACCGGGTTCAGGAATGTCTTGCTGAACGATTGGCAGCTGAATGCCATCACCAGCCTCTACAGCGGGTTGCCGTTCACGGTAGTAAGTGGGACGGATCGATCGCGCTCGGGGATCGGAAACGACTATGCGGACCTGGTCGGTGATCCAGCGCGTCCGGCAGGAGCCAATCAAGTGCGGGAGTACTTCAATACAGCGGCGTTCATCCAGGCGGCCATCGGAACCTTTGGGAATGTCGGCCGGAATAGCTTGCGGGGACCGGCCTTTTTCGATGTGGATGCTTCCATCTTTAAGAACTTTGTATTCACCGAGCGGTTCCGCCTCCAGTTCCGCGCGGAGGCTTTCAACATCCAGAATCGAGCGAACTTCAACAACCCGAATGCTACAGTATCGGCCGGCGTGACCTTTGGAACAATCACAGCCGCCGCCGACCCTCGTGTCATGCAGTTTGCATTGAAGATGTTCTTTTATTTGCTACTGCGGCACTGGGCTGAGGGGCAGTCTTCCTGCCCCTCGGATGCGTTTAACTATGTCGGACTTACTTTACGACCCGGAACTCGTTTCCCACGACTTCACCGGCGGTGCGGCGCTGGTTTGCTGCGTCTGGCGAATCCGAATTGGAGAGAGGTAATAACGGGAAAAGCAGTTCCGCCACACGGTACGATTCTTCCAGGTGCGGATAACCGGAGAGAATAAACGTGTCGATCCCGACATCAGCATATTCCAGGAAGCGCTTGGCCACAGTCTCGGGATCGCCCACCAGCGCCGTCCCGGCTCCCCCTCGAACTAAACCGACACCCGCCCAAAGATTGGGACTGATCTCAAGATTCGCCCGATCCCCTTGGTGGAGGGCAACCATGCGGCGTTGTCCTTCCGAATCGAGCTTTGCAAGTGCTCGCTGCGATCGGGCTATCGTCTCTTCGTCTACATATTTGATGAGATCGTTTGCCGCCCGCCATGCTTCTTCGCTGGTCTCCCGCACGATGACATGTATTCGGAGCCCAAACTTCAAGGTACGTCCAGCTTCGGCAGCTTTCTTGCGAACGGTCTCGATCTTCTCGGCTACAAGCGCAGGAGGTTCTCCCCAGGTCAAATAAACATCAACCTGGCGGGCGGCGAGCTCGATAGCAGCTTTGGAAGAACCGCCGAAGTATAGCGGTGGGTGTGGCCGCTGTAGGGGCGGATAGATGACCTTGGCTCCCTCGACATGAAGATGCTTGCCTTTAAAGGTCGTCGGCTCACCCGATATGGACCCGCGCCAGACGTTTAGAAACTCGTCGGTCACTTCGTAGCGCTCGTCATGCGAAAGGAACACTCCGTCACCTTTCGCCTCTTCCGGATCTCCGCCCGTGACGACGTTGATCAGGAGTCTGCCGTCAGAAAACCGGTCAAAGGTAGCTGCCATACGAGCGGACAAGGTGGGCGACATGACCGCTGGTCGAACGGCGACAAGAAACTTCAGGCGGTTCGTAACAGGTACAAGCGTCGAGGCGACTACCCACGCGTCCTCGCAGGAATTACCCGTTGGCAAGAGTACGCCTTCGTAGCCTAACTGGTCCACGGCTTGGGCGATTTGCTTAAGATAACCGTGATCTGTTTGGCGCATCCGATGGGTTGTACCCAGATACCGGCCGTCGCCCTGCGTTGGAATAAACCAGAACAGTTTCATTGTTAGTTGGTTGAGCCTCTCAAGGAATCGTTGTTGGTGAGAGAGACCGGTTGTAGGCCCTTGCTCACAGTGAACAGTGCGATTGTACCTGCAAGGGGCATGACTGCTGCCAGGGCGAACACTGGCGAGTATGAAAATCGGTCCACAAGAAATCCCGTCAACAATGGAAAAAGAAATCCGGATAGGCCGCCGCAGATTCCGTGTAGCCCGGTAGCGCGGCCCACAGCATTGTCCGGAAACATATCGGTTACAGATGCGAACATATTTGCGGAAAGAAATGTATGTCCGAACAGGACGATCCCGATTACACCCAGCGCCTCCGGCACTGTTGGAACAAAGTAAACCGCAAAACTGGCCAGGCAGAGAAGGGCGCCACCGTACATTGTGATCTGACGCGCTTGCTTCGCGCTAAAGTTCCGCCTTAATAGAAGTCCAGCCGCCCAGCCGCCCGAAATACTTCCTAAGTCGCCCATCAGAAAAGGTATCCAGCTAAACGCACCTATGTCGCGCAAGCTCAGCCCGCGAACTGTGTATAAGTAGTCGGGCATCCAATACCAGTAAAACTGAAGAACGGGCCCGACTAGGAAGCGACACGCCATGATGGCCCAGGATTGACGATAACGCAGAAGAGCCCAGCTCCTCTTCCGGAAAGAACTCTTTCCAGCGGAGTTTGTGTGCCAAGGATTGAGTTTCGAAATCGCGCCATAGTATCTCCACCAGAGGGGCACCCAGCAGGCGCCTAGAATCGCAGGTACCAGGAAGGCGTATCGGTATCCGTAGTGGCGCGCCAGAAACACCACCAGAGGCGGCGCAATGATGGATCCGATCATTGTCCCGCTGTTAAATATCCCGATGGCAAGCGCGCGTTCCGTCCGAGGGAACCACTCATTGACCGTCTTTACCCCACCCGAAAAGTTGCCACACTCGCCGGTTCCCATCCAGAAGCGAAGTAGCGCCAAGTCGAAACCGGACCTGGCAAATCCGTGCAGGCCCGTTGCCACCGACCACCACAAAACAGCAAATCCAAGGCCCAGACGAACTCCCCAGCGGTCCATCAGCCAACCCATTGGGAACTCACCGGACATCATGCCAAACTGGAAGGCTGCCACAATGCGCCCGTAGGCCTCATGCGAAAGGTGAAGAAGCTCGCGGATCTTCGGCGCGAGGACTGAAAGAGTCTGCCGATCGATGAAGTTGATAACTGTGATGCCGACAAGGAACGCCAGTACGAGCCAGCGACCGCTTCGTGCGCTCCCGGAGGCCACGACCGCACGATCCGTTGCTTTCCCCGCTTCCTCACCGGCGCGACTCATACTTGCGCTAAGTCTATCATGTTGATGGACTTCGGGACATTCTTCAGCTATTCGGAGGGTTCTGTAAATGAGCGATGAAGGAATGAATCCAGGTCAGATCCAGGTCGGGTGTCAGACAAATGCTTGGCCTGTGGATCCGAGCCAACCCGAGACACTGTTCGCAACCCTTAAAGAAATCCATCAGTTGCGATTCGGCGGGTTTGAAACCGGATTTCGAAACATCTTGCCGCTCGCGGACGAGCGAGGAAGCCTTCACGGCCATCAGCACGGCCTTACATTCTTCGGCGTTCACATATTTTTGCATGAGTACGACGCCGAGACTCGGCTTGCTCCGATTGGTCTCGTGCTGAAGGTAGCAACAGCCGCATCAAAGTTGGGTGCGGAGCGGCTTATCCTGAGCGGCGCCCCGGCTCTGGGAATTCGGCGAACTGAATCACTACAGAAGAAAGCCGCAGCGCTGAACGAGATCGCCACCCGAATACAAGCCCTCGGGTTGAAGCTCGCGTACCATAACCACGGTCCAGAGTTCGAAGGCCCTCAGCCAGAAATTGAAACCCTCCTATCGGCCACGGATCCACTGCTGGTCTGCTTTCTGCTCGATGCCGGGCATGCTTTTCGAGCGGGTATAGATGTTCCAGCTTTTATTTCCAGTCACGATGGCCGGTTAGCGGGAATTCACCTCCGTGATTTCGCAAAACGCAGCCAAGTGCCGTTGGGTCAGGGTGATTTTCCGCTTGCACAGGTCGCCACCGCACTCAAAAGCAAGAAGTGGTCTGGCTGGGTCTTGGCGGAAGAAGAGCGGGAGGACTCCTCCAAGCCGGGGCTGAGCGCAGCCAGACCGGCCAGAGACGCGCTGAAACACGCGTTCGGAATCTAGCACGCCGTGCTATTTAGGCGTGGGTAAGCAGTGGTACCCGCGTTCACACCAAACCAGTGCTCTGCCCTGGTGACGCTCCAAACCGCGCACGGCCCCAAGCAAGACTAGATGGTCCCCAGCCTCCACAACCTCTGAGAGTAAACAGCGGAAGCTTGCGACCGTGCCTTCCAGACGTGGAACATTCGCCCAGTCAGGAGTCCAATCCACACCCGAAAATCGATCTTCTTCACGCCGATTTGAAAAGCGTTTTGCCAGGTGCTGTTGATCTTCGCCGAGAACGTTCACTAAGAACGGGAGACCGGTTTTCAAATCCGCTACAAATCCCGCCTCTCTCTCGATGCAGACGAGAATGAGGGGCGGGTCTAGTGAGACCGAAGTAAAGGAGCTTACAGTCATCCCATAGGGTCGTCCGTCTTCAAGCCTTCGACTGACCACCGTGACGCCAGTGGGAAATAATCCACAGGCGGCACGAAACTCCGCCGCGGAAAAATCAATTGCAGATCCCTGATCCAAGCCGTTGAAAGCTGTATTCATTCTTCTGAATTTCTAAGCTACAAGCACGCTAAAAATCTTCTGATTGGAGATGCGATGCCATCTGTATTTGTGATCAATCCCGAGTGCGCTGGCGACTAGTCGACTATGCGTGGAATGAGGACGTGCGGAGCCCAGCCTCCATCCTACAAGTTTGACAGATGGTGTCGGCCGGAACATCGATCGCCCGGCAGAGTTACCGTTCTGATCGGTTCAAGGATGGCAGTACTTACATATACCGCGGCCTTTATTCCTACGAGCGGTTGGTAATCTGAGGGCTTACCTCAATCATGCGGAAGCATATCTATAGCCTTCTGTGGGCAGCGCTGGCCGTTCTGGCCGCAAGCTGCTTGGCCGTGATTTCTGAGAATCGCGGCCAACCAGTGAACAGCTTCTGGCTGGTAGCTGCGGCGGTGAGCATATTCCTCATTGGTTTTCGATTCTATGCAAAGTTCATAGCTGCCAAAGTCATGGTGCTTGACGACCAGCGGGCTACACCAGCCGAACGCTTACGCGATGGCTTGGACTATGAACCTACGAACAAATGGATTCTGTTCGGTCATCACTTCGCGGCGATTGCCGGACCTGGTCCGCTAGTGGGACCCACCCTAGCTGCGCAATTCGGTTATTTGCCCGGGTTCCTGTGGATTCTCTTTGGGGCCGTACTGGGCGGCGCGGTACAGGACTTCACTATCCTGTTTTGTTCCATGCGGCGCAACGGCAAGTCGCTTGGTCAAATGGCTCGTGAGGAGATCGGGAGGACGGGCGGCCTGGTAGCGCTGGTGACAGTCCTTCTAATCATGATCGTATTGCTGGCAGTCATCGCGCTGGTAGTTGTCAACGCACTGAAGGGAAGCCCGTGGGGCACCTTTACCATTGCCGCGACTATACCGATTTCTCTATTCATGGGGCTCTATTTGCGCTACTTGCGGCCGGGGAGAGTGCTGGAATGCTCTGCAATTGGTTTCGCTCTGGTGCTGCTCGCAGTAGTAGGTGGACAAACGGTCTCGCACTCACCACACTGGAGCCTGGTGTTCACATTTTCAGGCGTAGCGCTGGCATGGGGATTGATCATCTACGGTTTCTTTGCAAGTGCACTGCCGGTCTGGCTACTGCTCGCGCCACGCGATTACCTGAGCACCTTTATCAAATTAGGCGTTGTATTTTTGTTAGCGCTTGGAATTGTAATTGCCCGGCCGCAATTGCAACTGCCTCCGCTGACCCAGTTCACCAACGGACTCGGGCCTATCTTCGCAGGGAAGGTCTTCCCGTTTTGCTTCATCACGATTGCATGCGGCGCTATTTCTGGCTTTCACTCGCTGATTTCTTCTGGTACCACGCCCAAGATGGTGGCCAGAGAGTCGCATGCTTGGCCGATCGGGTACGGTTCGATGCTGTTGGAGGGCTTTGTCGCCATTATGGCGCTGGTGGCGGCAGCAGCATTGGCGCCGGGGGTGTTTTTCGCGGTAAATTCACCGGCGGGGGTGGTAGGCAGTACGCCAGTGGCGGCAGTAACCAGCATTTCCCATTGGGGCTTTCCGGTGAGCGTTGAACAGATGAGCCACTTAGCGAAACAGGTAGATGAAACAACACTGTTCGGACGGACTGGCGGCGCGCCGTCACTTGCGTTAGGCATGGCCCATATCTTTGCCCGCACGGGCGGGGGAGAAGCAATATTGAGCTTTTGGTATCACTTCGCCATTATGTTCGAAGCACTGTTCATATTGACGATTATCGATGCCGGCACACGCGTCGGACGTTTTATGCTGCAGGACCTGCTAGGAAACATTCACAAACCGTGGGGAAAAACCGGCTGGATGCCCGGAGTGATTGGATCGAGCGCAGCCATCGTAGCGGCATGGGGCTATTTTCTATATCAAGGCGTGGTCGATCCCCTGGGCGGCATCAATTCACTTTGGCCGTTGTTTGGAATCGCCAATCAGTTGCTGGGTGCCATCGCGCTATGCGTCGCGACTACAGTCTTCATCAAAATGCACGGCGCCAAATATGTGTGGGTGACAGTGGCCCCGCTGGCATGGCTGATCTGCACGACGTTTACCGCAGGTTGGGAAAAAATCTTTTCTCCGGAGCCGCGGCTCGGGTTTCTGGCGCAGTCAAAGGCACTTCAGAGTGCGATTGCGGCTGGAAAGATTGGAGCGGCAAACCTTGCGAACACTGAGACTCAGATCTTCAATAATCAGTTGGACGCGGCAGTTTGCGCCGTTTTCATGTTGCTGGTGACGATCACGGTCGTGGATTCGGCCTGGGTCTGGTATGAACTGCTGAGAGGCACGCGCCCCAAGATCAGTGCGGAGACTCCATTTGTGATTTCACGGTTGGAGACCGAGCGGACATGAACGCATTACGTAAGTTGCTCGTGGCAGTAACGAATCTGGCGAAAGAACTGGCAGACGAGAACGCATACGCGAGATATCTGAAGGCAACCGGACGACAGCCGTCCAGAGAGGAGTGGTGTCGGTTTTCAGATGTGCGGCTTCGCCGTAAATTTCAGAATGGGAAGTGCTGCTAAGCAGCCGGGCAAGTTAGTCTTCACGAAGCGGCATTGCCCCATCGAGCAGGCGACCTGCTAAGTGGAATCAGCTGGTTCCAAAAGTGGCCTACCGGGCCAAGCTGAAGCGAAGTAGCCCAAGCGAACTCGGAAAATATGAACCGATCCGCAACTGTCGTCGGTGCTGCTTTCTTCTCACGCCCTTGGAATCAGGCCAGTTGGTTCCGTAAGAACGGATTTTCGGCACGCCAGTGGTGTATGGCCAGGCGTAAGAGCAGAATCACGCTTACCACCCCGCAATCCTCTCATAGCGATCCAACCGACATCACTGCCTCGTCACACTTTGCGGACCATAGTGCTCTTGCCTCGGCCATTGCTGCCCGCCAATCGAAGAAGTTCCAGCGATCACGACGGCCGCTTTGGGTAGGCATTCTTCTCCGGCTTCACAGCGAACGAGGGGCTCCTCCCTGCCGGTGCGACCCTTAGACGAGCTATTTGATTTTGAGGCTAATGATTCCCGTCCTTAGATTGTTTCCAAGCACGTTCAGGACCATATTGCCGCTAGCGTCTGTCCCTTGATAGCTGCGGCAGACTTTTCATGCCGGGTGCTCCTGCGGAGGCGAGTGACGTGCCCGCAGTGGCATCCTCTCATGCCCGACACACAACGCCTTAACCTTCTTCGCCGCTCACTCCTGCCCTGATCCACAAGAGCGGCATCAGATTTTTCTGAGGCAGAAAAGCTCACCGAAGGCCGAACGTATTCATCGATCCCATGTTCAAATCTCGGGCGCTTACGTTAATTTTCACTACTGTCACGGCTCTGTCGTCAGTACAACTCCTCTCGGCGAAGAAGGTTCAGCCTGCAACCAGCATCTCTAACGTGAGTTGGAGTACATCTGCGACTACGGCGCAAGTTACGTGGCAGACTTCCGTAGCATCGGATTCGATTTTGCGGTGCGGGGCTGCTTCCGGCAGCGACACGTTCAACGCCGTCGATAACGGCACACAGGCGAGCGTGACGTCCCATTCCGGTATTGTCGCGGGCCTCAAGCCTGGAACGGCGTACGCATGCCAGGTTCAATCCAGGACCGCGAGTGGCTCTTCGGGGTCTGCCCCGGTTAACGTGACGACGACCGCAGAACCGAGCAGCACGCCGATTACAGGCCTTTCCGTAGGCGGGTTTACACCCTATAACGCGAGCGGCCAGCAAATGGACGGAGACACGTTCTACAACTGCATCAGCAACGACAGCACTACGTACGTGACGCTGGACGATTCCAACGGGTTTGGACTGGGCCTGCCGGGCGGTTCTAACCAGATGCTGGGAAAGCTGATCAGCGAATCACCAGTGCTGGGTGCGGACGTGAACTACCTTTCTTCGTACGGCAGCGCGGGCGGACATGCGGGTAGCGACAATTTGGGGGCAAAGGCTTCAGGGCTGTACTGCCAGGGCGGAAACATATATATGATTACGGAGCGCGTGGGCGCTTATGCCGGTAACGGCGCCGTCCAGCATCTGAGCGCCCAGATCATCAAATCGGCAGATCACGGCCGAAGCTGGAGCAATTTTCAGAGTCCCAACACTTACAACGTGAACGGAAGCATGACGTATCCCGCGGATGCAACCATGTTTGGGTCTCACACGCTGTTCGGGGCGTCCGCGTTTGTCATGTACGGCGCGGATGACGGGTCCACTGGTTATCGTGTCGATAATGCCGATGCGTATGCGTACATCATTGGTAACGACGGATACTGGAACAACGGCAATGCGCTGTACCTGGCGCGTATTCCGAAAGCTAAACTGCCGAACCTGAATCCGTCCGATATTGCTTACTACGTGGGGGGCGACGGAAATTCTGACGCGGCATGGGCTTCCTCCATCACGGGAGTTCAGCCGATCCTGTCGGCCGATGGCCACCTCAGCGAACCCGCCATTCAATATGTCCCCGCGCTGAACCGCTATCTGCTGTTCGAGTGGTATTACCCGAACAGCATTCAAACGTCCTCGGCAAGTAGCGCGAACTCACAATGGATCACCTATGAAGCACCGCATCCATGGGGCCCGTGGAACCTGATCGACAACCGAAATTGGCCGACGCAGGGCTACTACAACCCCGTTCCGCTGCAGCGAAGCGCCTTGAACGGAACCACGATGACGCTGATGTCCACAGGGAATTTCAATGCAGACTGGTCTGCGTACCCGAACCTCTCGACTGCTTTCACGTACCAGATGTACACCTCGCCAGTCGAAATCATCACCGCCGCCTCGCCCGACCCTACGCCTGCACCAGGGACTCCATTTGCTGGTGTCCTTGATGCGAATGGGGTTCCGCGGCCGGTGGCAGCTTACTCTCTGCGACGGCTCACGGGCAGCTACAGTGGAAGCGGTATCCGGGTGGTTCGCTGGACAGACGGGGCATCGGCCGACAT
Source organism: Bryobacteraceae bacterium (assembly GCA_035475295.1). Classification (GTDB taxonomy): domain Bacteria; phylum Acidobacteriota; class Terriglobia; order Bryobacterales; family Bryobacteraceae; genus Bog-105. The sequence continues at coordinate 7,939 of DATIMM010000010.1, read as the reverse complement.
TGGCTTCGCGTCAGCTGGCGACCTGGATGCAACGGCTCTGATGAGTTTCTGCACCGGTAATACATGTTCTGTAAGCAAATGGTACGACCAGTCAGGGAACCGAGCCGATGCTACTCAAACGGTGTTTTCGAAGCAGCCGATCGTTGTGGATTCAGGACAGTTGATCAAGGGCGGCCTGCGCGGCGTGCCGGCGCTCGAGTGGAAACCGGGCACGGTCGGCTTCACGGCGCCGGTTTCCGTAACTGGCCAGAAGCTCGAAGCGGTGATGCTTGCGGCACTTAGCCCCAAATCGCCGGCTTGGGCGGTGATGCTGGAGGTCTGGGATGGAAGCGCGAACAGTGGGACCGCGAGCGTGAACAACGCCGACGTCCTGCTTCGGACTGCTACTTCGAACGGGGTTAGCAATATACGATACGGAGCGGAAAACGACAGTGTGACGACTCCGATGGACACGCCGATGTGGATGGATTCGCAGTTTACGGGAACGGCGATGAATCTTTACGTCGGCACCGGCACCGTTGTCTCCAGTCCGAGCTCCGGGAATTTTGCGGCGAACTCCCTGATGATCGGTTGTGCGGACGACAGTAGCACAACGTGGGCGATGCAGGGGACCATGTCCGAGCTGATGGTGTTTACGACCAATCTGTCGGTCGACACGGGCGGGGCCCTGTATACCGACCAACAAAATTACTATTCCTGGTAACTTTCCGGTCCTAGGACCCGGGGATACGCGCTTAGTACCCCGGGTCTATGCTCCCAGGTTTTTCTTATAGCTTTCCATGCGATACTGTTCGTTGAATGCGAACAGATGTTGGAAATCGCAGAGGTGGTTAGTTTTCAGCGGTTTGAGCAGGATCTGCAACACGCAGAGCGCGCTCATGAGACACGCCTGCAGCGACATAAGCAAAGCGCTCCCTTGAAGTTACGCTGGCGCGCATTGGGCGTCAAGCATTTTCTGCATATTCTCCCCGGAGAAACAATCCTTGAACTCGGTGCGGGCTCGGGACAGTGGACGCGTCAACTTGCGTCCGTGCTCGATGGCGAGAATCCGATAACCGCGGTAGTGTTTTCTCCGGAGCTGGGCGAAAAGACACCATCGCTCCCAAACGTCGAATTTGTAACAGCCTCGGAGTTTGAGGAACGTGCTACGGCCGAACAATTTGACTACGTCATTGGTTCGGGAATGCTGTCCACGGGCTGCTTGCCTGACATGCTGGCGGCGATCCATAAGCTGCTGAAACCCGGGGGGCAGATCTTCTTTTTCGAACGCAATTCCGGAAATCCGCTCGCGAGGCTACTCGCTCCGTTTCGAGCGCCTTCGAGAGCGGGTTCTCACTCAGCCTCTAACGTTCGCATGTTAGAGGCGTGCTCCGTCACCGGGTACACGCACGTGGAACTTTCTCCGTACGATTTGGTCCCGTGGGGTTTGACCCAGGAAGCCGCTGAACGATTTGACGCGAAAGCGATTCTGCTGGAACATGCTCCGCTAGTGCGAGCGTTCACCGACAGCCAGTATCTTTCCGCGCGTAAGCCGGGCGTGCCAGTACATCGGGATACGGTCCAGCTGGCGAATCACGAGAGTCTGCGGGATACGGTTTCGGTCGTCATTCCGTGCTACAACGAAGCGCCAAACATCGAAAAAGTAACCGACCGTCTGCTTGCGTTTTACGGCCCCTACATTCACGAGATTCTCATCGTAAACGATAACAGTACCGATGCTACACAGGACGTGACACTGGAACTGAGTAAGGCAGAGCCACGGATCAAACTAATAAACCGTTCGAAGCCAAACGGCGTGGGCCGGGCTTTGGCCGACGGTTATCGTGCGGCAATGGGGAAATACATTCTCTCCATGGACTGCGACTTCGTCGAGATATTGCCCGAATTCCGGGGGCTCTTCGACGTCATAGCGCAGGGGCATGACGGCGCAATTGGAAGCAGGTTCTCTCATGAGTCCGTCGTGTTGAACTACCCGTTCTCCAAGATGTTATGTAACCGCCTTTTTCATATTGGAATCAAGTTGCTGCTGATCCGGAACGTTCGAGACGTTTCGAACAATCTGAAACTGTATCGGGCGGAGATCCTGAAGTCGCTTGCGATTCAGTCACCACATTTTTCAGCCAACCTCGAAACGGGACTTAAGCCGCTGCTTTCGGGTTATGATATTCGCGAAGTCCCAATTTCGTGGATAAACCGGACGAGCGAAATGGGCAGCTCAAGCTTCAATTTAAACAAGGTTGGAGGAGACTACATTCGCGCGCTGATTCACATCTGGAAAACGCACGGGTCAGCCCCGAACGCGATACTCCGACGCGCCACACACTGGGCGTGGCGGCACTAAACGCCACGCAGCAGTAACGCAGTAACCCTTCACGCCGTAAACCCAGAAATGAGCATTCTCGACAGGCGGCCCGAAACAACCACCGGGCCTGATTCCACATCCTTCTCGGAACGGACAGCGTGGCGCATGCAGCTGTTCGCGAATTGGCTGGAACGGGTGCTGGAGGCATTTGCCTCTTCGCCGCGGCTGGTTATAGGTGTCTTTACGCTCCTATACCTTGTGCCGACGCTCTACATTGCGGCGCACAAGCTGTTTTGGGACGACGAATTCTTTACGCTGTATCTTTCCCTGACGCCCAGCCTGCACGAACTTCTGCGGGCGTTGGCGACAGGAGCTGACCAGCATCCGCCCGTTTTTTACTTAGTCACGCATGCTGCCACGGCCTTGCTGGGCACGAGTCCGATTTCGGTGCGTCTTCCCGCGATCATCGGATTCTGGCTTGGGTCTGTTTCGCTTTACGCAATCGCCCGGAAGTTTCTCGCGCCCGTCTGGGGCCTGGTTGCGATCCTGCTGCCCGTCACTTCTGGCGCCTACTATTATGCGTCCGAAGCGCGCGGTTATGGGATCATGCTTGGCTTTTCCTGTCTGGCGATGTTTGCCTGGGTCAATGCCTCCCATGAATACAGGCGCAGGCTTTATATTCCGGTGCTTGCGGCAAGCGTTGCGTTTGCGATCTGCGGACACTATTACGCCGTACTCACGTGTGCGGCGCTTGCTTGCGGTGAAATGGTGCGCACAATCGTTCGCCGGAAGGTTGATGTGCCGATCTGGAGCGCATTCTGCCTGAGCGGTGTTCCATTGATTGTATTTTTCCCGATTGTTCATAGCGCTCACGGCTATTCAGAGCACTTCTGGGCGCTCCCGGTCTGGTCGGATCTTTTGAACTATTATCCCGACCTGCTTGGACACAGTCTCGATGCAATTATCGGGGCCTTAGGCATCTCGGTCCTTCTGCGGGCCACGCTCGAGGGAAACAGCCGGGACGAATGGAAGGAGCCCCCTTTGTCGCCCTGGGTCGCCGTTGCCTTTGTCGTCATCGCCGCATTGCCGCTGCCCACAATGATCCTCGCCAAGTTCGCGACGCATGGGTATACTCCCCGGTACGCGCTGGTGGCAATCGCGGGCGTGAGCCTTCTGTTCTGTTTCGGCTTAGCGCGTTTATCGCGACGTCCTACACTCGTTGCGGCTGCAACGATAGCGTGTTGTCTGTTCCTGTTTTTCATGAACGCCCGCGACCTGGTACTACGGAACCGGTCGACATTGGAAGACGTGCAAACCGATATCACTCGTCTGGACCGTACGGGGAAGGGACCCATTGCGATTCCGGAGATTACGGTCTTTCACCGGCTTTCCTTTTACGCGCCCAGTAAGTTGGCCCATCGAATCACGTATCCTGCCGATCCTGAGCTGGCAGTGGACTACATCAAAGAGGATACGGTGGACCGCGGACTACTCGACCTCAGGCCCTGGTTTCCCATCGACGTCGAACCGCTTGAATCGTATGTCCTTGCTCACCCTTCCTTCCTGGTATACAGCTATGTGGGGCCGTGGAGCTGGCTCAGCTATGAACTACCCAGGCTCACCAGCCATATCCGGCTGATTGGGAGGAAGGAAGACCGGCTGCTTATGGCTGTGGACGGCGCTAATCCGGCGCGGGACAGCAGAATTACGCCCGCGAAGCCGGCTGAGGGTGTCCCGCTCTTTCTCAAATTCCGGAACAACAAACGTTCACTCTGCGAAGAATATATGGGCGCCAGCAACTGCCCTGTTATTCACGAGTGAAAACAACTGAAAGTCGCGACGGGATATGGCTTATCCTGCGGAACTAGGCTTTGCTGCCCGTTGCTGATGGCGTTTGTCCGAAAAGTCAAGCCTTCTACCCGGCTCAAGCTGCGGGACGATAGCAGTACTTCAGCATTCCACCGAGGCGGTGGCTCCGCTCGATCGTCTCTGTAATTCCGAAGTCGCTTGGTTGTGCGTCGAAGAGTCGGTTCCAAGACCTTGATGGTTTGGTTCAGCGCGACGGTGGATCGCGAAGTTTGAAACGGCTTGCCGCAACGACGTCCCTCCAAAGGGGATCATGCGGTCTAGACGGGATCCCTAATAGACCGAACGAATATCACGGTGTAGGCATTCAGATTGGGTGAACCCGGCGTCAGCTGCACCCGTTCGACCCACGCCCGCAAGCATGCTCTGACGCTCTGTTGTGAATAGTGACTCACGATCATGAATTAGGTAGCGCTTGCCGTTCACAATACGCTCGAACGCATCAGTCACGTTGCTGTCGATCCAACTCATCCACCATCCATTTACACCAGGCGCAATGCCGGCGGTCTGCATCTTCCGCGTCGACAGGCCAACGAAGAAAAGGAGCAGGCAGCGCCTCAGCCCTCTTCCCGTCCAGATTTTCCACGGTGAAGAAATCCACCGTCAGGATGCATTCGCAATGCCGAGCCAACACTCCTTCCACGTAGTCTTCCGGTTTCGCTCCCGTGCAGGCTCGATCCAATGTCGTTCCAGAACCGCTGCGATCTTACTTACGTCCAGAAAGGGCCTTCGTAAAGTCAGTACAGCCTTGACGGTTAGCTACCGGTTAGAGGAGCCCGATGACTGTCAGGCGTCTATTTGGGCTCTTACCAGCCAGAAGTATTTCTTATGCCGTAGGCCCCAACTGGCGGATGGCCGATCCGGCACCGGAAAGATTGGTGAGCTTCATCTCGGAATACTTGCGCGACAAAATGATGCCATCGGCTCCTCCGCGAAATGCCGCCAGCACCGCATCTTCGGTGCCTTTGCGGGTGGACTTGCTGTGATTCGCGGCCGTGGGAATGTCGATGTCGATTCCTGGCCAGAGCAAGGTTTGGGCGCCTGCAAGGCCCGCGCGAGCCCGTTTGGTTTCCCGCAGCACGTAATCGCTGGAGAAGCCGGTCTGAGCAATCTGGTCGTACGTTCCTTCATCCGCATAACCAAGAACACGGTAATGAAACTGGAGTAACTCGTTGCGGGGCACGTCTCCGTACTGTGTCTCGCTGACGCTGTTGATGTAACTGGCCATGCGTTCACCTGCGCAGTTGTGATAGATGACAACCTTCAAAAAGTCGGAATAGGGCGCGATCCGGTGCAAGTCTTGCTCAGCCCGGTATATAGGACTGAACGAGTTGTTGTGCCAGAGGTGCCACCCGACGCCCATGGCCGGTTTGATGGATTTCACCTTCTTATAGATCGCCTGATACGTGTCACGCAAGCTGTCGTGCCACAGATTCTCCCAGGCGAGCAACTCCGGGTAGGTCAATAGGAGCCGCCAGAGTTCCACGTTGTAGCCATCGACTGGACGAGTCCCCGAACGTGCTGATCGAATAAATTTTTCCAACTCCAGAAAACCGGTTCGGGCTCGCTCCGTGCGAATGCCCTGTGCGGCGGCTTTATCCTGGCAGAACTTGCAGAAGCAGGTCACACGTCCGGGATCGTCGGTCCGGCCCCCGTGGTGAGAGCCCAAGGCATTGGCGAACGCACCCTGACGCTCCGACCCCCACATGATGCCATCGAGATCCCAGGATCGGGCATAGTCTTCTACCAGAGCGAGCAGGAAATTTCGGTAGCCGGGATTGTTCAGACACAAGGTGGAGGCATTACGGCCGTGCAGGTCTCGTTCCTGTACTTGCTCGACGCCCGGGACGTCCGGGCGAAAGACGTCTTCGAACCAGGCGACATTTTTCATCCCACGCTTTCGCGAGGCGGGGAGCACGGTTTCGAACACGTCGAAGGAACCGAGGTCGGGCGCCCGGAGATTCTTGAGAGGCGTGTCGGTGTAGTACTGCGGATGAAGGGCAGCGTAGCTTCCGCCATGGAACGTACCGGTGTCGTACTCCTGCTTCCCGTGATCGGGCAAAGGCTGCCCGGGGACCTGGCGGCCCGCGATACCGCGGCCGTAGGTGAATGCAGCTATAAAGAGTGTATTGACCGAGGCTTTCTCCTGAAGAATGTCGAGCACAGGTTCGGTCCCCTCGTCGGCAAAGGAGACGGCCCCGATCTGGACGCCGATCGTCTTTGTGCCTCCCGATGGTGGTATCTGCGACCCGGCAGCGGCGGCGGCCAAAGCGCCCGTTGATTGCAGAAGAAAGTCACGCCGTGTTGCTTCAGACAAATACGTCCACCTCGTAATCTATTGCGCCGAATAAGGTACTCCGCCCACTGCATTTAGGACAGAACATCTCTTCTGGCGCCCAACAATTTTACATGTGAGACTTTAGTGCCGAGAAGCGCTCTCGTTCGAATCTTCTGAGGTCTCACCTGAAACTATGAGTAGACCTGCGCCGCAGCGTTTCAGAAAAACCGGTTCTCCTGTGGGGTCCTACCGCAGTAGCGGTTGGGCTTTCAAAGATCACCTCCTCGATCCCGCGCAATTCGTGGGGCGTGCACTTCAAAACGGATGTCTGCGATCAACAGTCTCGCACGTAGCGTGGAGATTCTTTGAGGCCGTACAGGACAATGTCGATTCCAGCGATCTCCCGGGTGCATTCTTCAACAGTTTTTGCGATTGCTTAATGCAGCTCAGTACACGCTGTGATTTGGGCTGAACAGCTTCGTATCTGTTCCGCATCGGTTAGGCCAGATCGCACACCGGAATTTCGGTCCGTTTGGAGTTTGTACCTACGATATTAAGAGATTTTTCGCCGCTAAGGCCCGCGGCATCGCCTGTATTCAGGACCGTATTGTTTACCGTTATCCTACCCTGAATGACGTGGGCCCTGCATGTCGCCCAGAGCCAGTTCGTAGTTGACGCGATTACCCGCATTCAGTCCTGTGACGAAAGTTGGGCGTCTTGGCTGATCTGCGCTGCGCCACCGCCCGTTGCAGGCCGGCCACTAGCTTTAGCCTTCCCTTCTTCTCTTGTGACGCAAAGCGGATCTGCTCGTAACTGGAATTGGTGCCTGCTGTAGCCGGCTGAATCCAGATTCGAAGGAAGTGAACCGGCTCCATCTCGGAAGCATCGAACTCACTGTGTATGACGCCTGTCCTGGCGATATCCACTGAATCGGGTTTGGCCCGATTGCTTCGTAGTGACCCATGCTCTCGCTGTGCCCAGGGAGCCGGAAAGGACATAGCCCTGAATCTCCACTTCCCTGTGCCCGTGTGTACGGACACCACGTCCCGGAGTCGCTTAGCCTTCATTGATTACCCGAAGATTACCAAATTCCATGTGCTTCGGATTGTAAGAATCAGCATACGAAAAGGTGTTGTACGTATTCCGCCAACTGTAATCGGCATGGCCGCGCTCCTCGCCTTTGCGCACTTGAATCATTTCTTATTTGCTCCGATTTGCTCAACCGTTTAAGTTCCTGAAGGCCAGAGTCTCGGACGCGAATCGGCCTAACTTCCTTAGCGGTGCACAACGTGCTTAGAGCTCGATGAGATCTCGCAAGTACGATCCAGAGTTGAGGTACAGCAGGCGAGTGGTTATTGCGGTTTTCCGGCGGTTGTAGGAGATCTAAACTCAGGACGTGAGTGGTAGCGAGCGATGCCGCGTGCTTTGTCCTCGGATCTGCGAAGTCGGGTCGTGCATGCCTGTCAAGGTGGCGAACTCACTCAGGGTGAGAT
>DATIMM010000009.1:0-14718 GCA_035475295.1 Bryobacteraceae bacterium | reverse complement strand
CCGCCCTTATCGTACAGTTCCTTGAACCGGTAAAAGCTGTCGCGCGAGTAGCCCATCACTTGGCAAGCCTCGGAAACACTGCCGAGCATGTCGGCCAGGTTCAGTAGACCCACTTTGTTCTTGATAATCTTTTGATCCGTGTTCACTGACATCTCCTTCTTGCGCGTTTCGCGCAGTCTATCAGAAAATGTCAGATCAAGTCGCGACTAATACAAAATTATATTGGGCCACGCCCTTTTGTTGTTTGTCGGCCTGCCGGCGAACAGCAAACAGCAGCAACCAGACAGGTGAAGCAAGTCCGTTGCAGTTCTCGGCCCAGCGCAAGTATGGAGTACATTCCGAGTAGGTACCCAATCACGAAAGCGTTACTTTAGCCCATCGCTACAAGGTCCCGTTCCGCTCGTGACGTCTTGAACAAACAGCAGTCGTATGAAGGGCTACTCGACAAGTGGCAGCCTACTCGTCGGATAGATCCGGCTTAACGGCGTAGCATTTACTGAACAGCTAGCTCCACCTATCCCCAGGGTCCGCGTCTCCGGAAACTGAGCCTACAAAGATTAACGTCGATATACCGGCTTCATTTCGCTAACCGGCCAACCACTCTCGAGCTAACATAGAAGGTGCACACCGTTTATTACCTCTGACCGGCCGCTCCCCTACAACTTGGGTGAAGCCCTCAGAGATCTCGTAAACATCGCGACCCATTCGCCACTCCAGCATCTCGGTCGCTCGAATCATCATCGTTCCCGATCGCATCACACAGGTTTAACGTTTGGAACAGCAAATCGTACTCGAACAGCACAGCCCTGTCCGCACCCACAGCGGATGGTCCATCATTCTCCTCTTAGGCGCCCTAAGCCTGATCACGCCATTTTCGGTCGACATGTATCTCCCGGCCTTTGCCCGCATCGCGGCCGAATTCAAAACGACCACGTCTGCTATCTCGTTGTCGTTATCAACCTATTTCATCGGTTTTGCTTTGGGACAGGTCCTCTACGGACCGCTGCTGGACCGCTTCGGACGCAAACGCCCCATCTACATCGGACTCTTCCTCTACATCACTGCCTCGTTCGGCTGTGTTCATCCCGGCAGCCTGAAAATTCTCATCGTTCTGCGCTTTCTGCAGGCCATTGGCGGCTGCGTGGCGCAAGTCTCCTCTGTCGCGATGGTCCGAGACTTCTTCCCGCCAGATCAAAGCGCGAAGATCTTCTCGCTTCTGTTTCTCATCATCGGCGTTTCTCCTTTACTCGCGCCGACCGCCGGTGGCCTCATCCTCATTTGGCTCGGGTGGCAATGGATTTTTGTCGTCCTTTCGTGCTTTGCACTGGGCACTTTGTTCGTTATCTTTTTCTTTTTGCCAGAAGTGCACCGGCCTGATCCAGCCATCTCGCTCAAGCCGCGTCCCATGCTTCGAAACTTCTGGCGCATCTTCAGGCAACCACAGTTCTGCACGTATGCACTCGCCGGAGCTTTCTCCTTTGCCGGCCTGTTCGCTTATGTTGCCGGTTCCCCCATCATCTTTATGGATGGCTTCCGCGTCAGTGACAAGCTGTTCGGCATTATCTTTGCAATTCTCACAATGGGCTTCATCGGCGGAAGCCAGCTCAACGTCTTCCTCTTGCGTCGCTTCTCCAGTGAGCGGATCTTTTTTGCGGCGTTGCTCTTTCAGGTATTCACCGGCATTGTCTTCTTTGCCGGCGCGCAACTCGGCTGGTATAGCATCACCGGCACATTGGTCTTGTTTTTCCTCTTTCTGTCCTGCATCGGATTGACGTACCCTAATGCCGCCGCTATCGCCCTCGCCCCGTTTTCGCGTAATGTCGGCAGTGCGTCAGCGCTTCTCGGCTTCATTCAAATGGGTACCGGAGCACTCGTATCCACCGGCATCGGCTTCTTTGGCGCGGGCGCCGTTGTTGCTCTGATGTCCGGCGCCGCGCTACTGGCGGCGGTCATATTCGCCCTCGGCAGACGCACGGTAGGCCAGCCCGCTGCAACGTCGGAAGAAGACACTGTCCTGCTCATGCACTAAACGAAATTGGACCGCCATCACCACCGCCCCGCTCGGAAGTAATATGATGCGGAAGCAGAGGAGACAGTCATGGCCACATACCTGACATTTCTCAAGTGGACCTCCCAGGGGCTCCAAAATGTGAAACAGAGTACATCTCGCCTCGATGGAGCCCGGAAGGGGTTTGAAGCAGCTGGCCTCAAAATGAAGGACTTCTATATGGTCACCGGACAGTACGACATGGTTGCTGTTGTGGAAGCCCCTGATGATCTGGCGCTAGCGAAGGCAATCCTCACGTTAGGGTCGCAGGGGAACATCACATCCGAGACCTGCCGTGCCTTCACCGAAGACGAGTATCGGGCAATCATCGGAGGACTGCGCTAGGGCTGTCCGGCTGGCATCCGTGGACCCACGTCTGTCATATCGATCGGCTGAAAACCCATTTTCAGCGCGGGCGACTCCGGACGTAAGGCAAAGTTGAAATTGCCCGCATTCACAAACAAAGGATCGGCAATCAGCGAACCCGCGTCCCGTCCGGCCGCCTTCCATTCCTCGAAAGACTGCCCTGCGAACCGAATATCCCTTCCCCGCGTGTCGAAGTAAACGTTATCCTTCATCACGTATTTATCGCCGCTCCAGTTACTGCCCAGCAACTGGCCCTGATCGAAATACACGATGTTCCGTTCAAACGTAAACGAGACGTGCGGCTCTGCCCGCGTACGCATCAGTTGGCTCTCCCGATTGAAGGCCCAGATGTTGTTGCGAACGATGTTTTCCCGGCCATAGTGCTGATGGAATCCGGCGCTCTTGCAGTTGTACACAATATTGTTCTCAATCAGCATCTCCGAGGAGCCTTCATCGGGATAAATCCCCCATCCCCCATAAGTGAACGAAGAAATATCGTGGATCAGATTATTTCGGATTCGCGTTCCCGGCTGTACGCCCAGCGTATAAATCCCGCCCATATCGCTCAGCATCGCCTTCCCGATATCGTGCAGGTGGTTGTACTCGATACGGTTGCCCTTGGACTGGTTCTCGCCATAGCCCCACGTCCATCCCACCGAAATCGCGGTGTAGAACAGGTCGTGAATGTGATTGTGGACGATCTGGTTACGTCCGCTCTGCAGAACCCAGATGCCTACGGCCGGCGCATACACCAGCCCGAGATCGTGAATGTGATTATCGGCCACGATGTTCCCGTAATTCTGTTCATCGTCGTTCCGGAACTGCTGCGGTTCGCCGAGTTTGATTCCACCGCCGCCCAGGTCAAACAACTCCGACGCCCGCACCTCCGTCCGCTTTGATCCACGGCCGAAAAAGAGGGCGTAGCCTCCCGCATGCGCCACCGTGCATTTCTCGATCTTCGTATCTAACGCGCCAATTCCTTCAATCGCGGCCGACGCGGGCATCGCCGCTTGAGTATCGGCGTAGCCTTGCGGACCCATGTTCCAGTCGGCGTGCTCGAACAATAACCCGCGGAACGTAACATTCCGGACGAATTGTCGCTGCTCAGGTTTTCCCTCCAGACGAACCAGTTGGTCGAGCGCCGGAGCGATCACCTGCTCGGATTGCATGTTCTCACCCGCCACGGGCCAGTACGACACCGTATGAGTCTTCGGGTCCAGGTACCACTCGCCGGCTGAATCGAGAGCATCGGCGGCATTCTCGATGTAATATCGCGCATCCATTTCTTTGTTGGAGGGACGTGGGTCGCCTGTCAATGTCGCTACATGAGCGGCCTCGTCGACGCTCACGATAGGCATGCGAAAATCCGCCCACGCCAGCAGCCCGATCACCTCAGCCCCGGTACCTGCCCACTGCGCGTGGATGTCGTTGCCGCGGTAGTGAAGCCGGATCGGCTTATCGGTCGGACTGGCGCCGTCAATGCGATAAAAGCCGTAGTTCGGCGTGCGTGCCCGTTGTGCGCGCCGGCCCGTCACGAAGAGTTGATGGAAGTGCGCGTCCCCGGCATCGGCTGTCCAGATCTGGCCGGAGCCCTTCCTCCAGCCCGAGATAACGTGCCCGCCGCTGATCGCCGGCCTGGCTCCCGGTGCGGCCTCCCAAATGGTGTTGGAGTCCTCCGGTGTCAGTAAGAGTGTTTCCTTCAGGAAATACACGCCATCCCGAATCTGGATCGTGATCGTTCCGGTCGCGCCCGCACGGCGCTGGGCGCGAGCGGCATCGCGGGCTGCGCTTAAAGTTCTGATCGGACCATCGTGAGAGACGACAATCGTCTCGGCACCCAAACTCCACAGGCACAGTAACAACAGGACCGGCGCTTTCATAACCTTCTGCATCCTAACAGCGCTATCCCGCCGCAAAGGGAGAACCTGCCGAATCTTTTTTGTTGCCCTTGACATATTCCGATATCGGAATATAATCTAGCTGATGGCCCGAGCAGCGACAACCACCGACGTATTCAACGCAATTGCCGAGCCTCGGAGACGCGAAATTATCGACCTGCTGGTGGACGGAAACGAGCGCGCGGTCGGCGAGATGGTCGAAGCGCTCCGGATTCCACAGCCAGCCGTTTCGAAGCACCTCGGCGTGCTCCGAAAAGTTGGAATTGTTTCGGTGACCAAGCGAGGACAGCTTCGCTTGTATCGCCTTGACCCCCAGGAGCTGAAACCGGTCCATGACTGGGTGAAGAAGTATGAGCGCTTCTGGACTCACCACCTCGACCGCATCAAAGTCCGCGCCGAGCGCAAAATGGCGGATCGATTGGCTCGCGAGAGTCAGATCACAAAACATAAGGAGAAATAAATATGCCGACGAGCATTTCCGAACAGGCAATTCAGACCCTCGAAGTCATCAGGGATGAGCAGATCGCCGCGTCGATCGACATTGTCTTCGAGACGATTCTGGAACAAATGGGGCCGCTGAACGAAAGAGCTGACGGCACGCCCCTCCCGATGAAACTGGAGCCCTGGCCGGGCGGACGCTGGTTCCGCGATCTGGGCAACAATGCGGGACACTTCTGGGGTCATGTGCAATCTATCAAGCCGCCCACGCTCCTGGAAATTCACGGGCCGCTCTTTATGTCGGCTCCGGCTGTTTCCCACGTGCTGTACCGCTTGACCGCCGAACCCGGAGGCACGCGAGTCAGCTTTTCTCACCGCGCGATCGGGGAGATTGCGCCCGAACTTCGCGACGGAGTGAACGTCAACAAGGGCTGGGGCAGCCTGATCGCAAGAATTCGTGAAGTCGCAGAGAACAAGCAGAAAGGATGAACCAATGAATCCACTAACCGCAAGTCATGAAGTGGTTTCGCAAGAAGCCTGGATACAGGCGCGCAAGGCGCTACTGGCAAAGGAGAAAGAGGCCACACGGCAGCGCGACGATTTGAGTCGTCAACGACGCGAACTGCCATGGGTAAAGGTCGAAAAGAATTATCTGTTCGATGGACCGAACGGCAAGGAATCGCTCGCCGAGCTTTTCGACGGGCGCAGCCAATTGCTCGTCTACCATTTCATGTTCGGCCCCGGATGGGGAGAGGGTTGCAAAAGCTGCTCGTTCCTGGCCGACCATCTCGACGGAATGCTCGTTCATCTGGCGCAACGCGACGTGACGCTGGTCGTCATCTCACGAGCGCCTCTGCCGGAAATCGAAGCTTTCAAAAAGCGCATGGGCTGGAGCTTCAAATGGGTGTCCTCGTACGGCAACGACTTCAATTTCGATTACCATGTGTCGTTCACGCAGGACGAAATAGCGAAAGGCGAGATCTACTACAACTACGAAATGCGCCAGTTCCCGAGCGAAGAAGCGCCCGGTGCCAGTGCATTCTACAAAGACAAGAGCGGCGCCGTTTTCCACACCTATTCCGCCTACGCGCGTGGACTCGACATCTTGCTCGGCGCTTACAACTTCCTGGACCTTGCGCCGAAGGGTCGCGACGAAGACGCCTTGGCGTTCCCCATGTCGTGGATTCGCCACCATGACCGCTATAACGACGGCTATGTTGTCGACCCCAAGCAAGGGTACGTGCAGCCCACTGGTTCGAATCCCTGTTGCGAACTTCAGGAGCATCAGGTGTGAACGCCGCCCCATGCTGTGGCACTCCGCCCCGGTCCACGTTTAAGCGCCGTTGTCTCGACATAACAGGATGGCTGGTTCCCACCGCCATCCTGGCGCTTCTGCCAAAGTGCCCCGCGTGTCTGGCCGTTTACGTTGCACTCGGAACTGGCGTCGGGCTTTCCGTCTCAGCAGCGACCTATCTCCGCGTGCTGCTCGTGATCTCGTGCCTGGCGTCGCTCTTATTCTTAACAACCCACCATGTCCGCCGTGCACTTCTGCGGCACCAAATCATAAGAAACCACTCGGCCGGTTCTCATTAACTTGGTAATCCGATGTGATCCTGAAACCCGATAATGGAGAGCGTGTCGTCTCCAGAGATATGGATCATGCTCCACCGGGCACGCGCGCGCTCACTCGTCTGCCTCTGCGCCCTAAGTCTGTGTTGTGCCTCCGCTCAAACGACGAACAATCTTCGGACAGCACAAACCACCATCGAGTTGCAGGCGCAAGCCTCTGCTCCAAAGCTGGTTCGCCTCGCCGTCCCAGGTGGCCCGTCCTGGCAGAACACCGCTCCGGAAACCCTCATCGCGTCCGCTGACGTGAGCGGAAAGCCCACCAAACTCGTCTGGAAATTCAACTCTCAAGCCAGCCGCGCCGATGCTCAGAGCGTGCGATTCGTTTACGATTGCGCCAATCCTCGCCTCCGCCTGACTTGGAAATGGAAAGCCCCGGAGTCCATTGGTCCTCTGGAGCACACCACGCATATCGAAAACCTCGATAGCAGAGAAGTATGGATTCCTCTGCAGGACAGCTTCACATTCTCCATTGCCGCCGATGCCCATGCCAGACTCCAACACGATTACGTAGAGAAGGGCGCTGGCAAGCCCTCCGCGACAGGCACCCACCAAAGCGAGCTTCCCGTCGGTTATCGCTGGAACGGCACATCCAGTACATACGCGCATCCGGCCAACAATCAGCCGCGTGAAATCATCCCCTGGTTCGCAGTCCAAAATACGGATCGTTCGCAGGCCGGCTGGTACGTCGGTATCGAATTCAGCGGTCGCACCCGGCTCCTGCTGAATCGCACTTCGACAACTCTGCAGGGAGCGGTGGGCCTCAATCCAGAGCCCGGGCCGTTTCGCACTCGGCTGAATGCTCACGAATCGTTCGACACGCCAACCATTTTCCTGGGTGCGTACACCGGTGGCCTCGACGGACTCGGCAACGTGCTCAGGCCGTGGGTGCGCAACGTCCTTGGCAACCCCCACGCCTGGCAGGATCCCCACTACCCGCTGCTGGTGAACAATAGCTGGGGCAGTGGAATGCAAGTCGACGAGACACTCGCCCGCCGTATGATCCGCGATTCGGCTGAGCTCGGTTTGGAAATGCTCCATATCGATGCAGGGTGGTTCCGTGGTGTGGGCGACTGGTACCCGGACCCGAAGAAATTCCCGCACGGCTTGGCAGCCATAGCTGACGCGGCGCATCGTCGCGGCCTGCGCTTCGGCATCTGGGTCGATTGGACTCAGGCGGGAGTGGATACTCAACCCGGTGCTCTCAACGTGCATGACCCCGCAGTGCACGGCTGGACCGTCTCGGATCTCCCTCCGAACTGGAAACCGGAACCATTCAAAGGGCAAACGATCGATATCGGAGTTCCCGCTGCCCAGGCCTACGCACAGCGCGAGGTAAACCGCCTTGTTCATGACTATCGCCTCGACATGCTGGAGCACGACGGATACCTCGTCGCTCAGGGATGCGTGCGTCGCGATCACCCCCATGCGCCGCCCGATCTCTCACGCCTCTCCATTGCCACCGGCTCCGGAAATCACATCGTGGAAAGCTCCAACTCGACCGATGCCAGCTATCACGCCGTGCGTGCTTATTACGCCATCTACTCCGCCCTCCGCCGTGCTCACCCGAATCTGTTGCTGGAGATCTGCAACGACGGTGGCCGGATGGTGGACTTCGGCAGTGCCGCTCACGGAGACTACTTCTCCATCACGGATACCTACGACCCGCTCTCAAACCGCCGTGCGTTCTACGATGCCAGCCATCTGTTGCCGCCTGCCATGCTGGAGGCTTATGTCGAGAAATGGCCTGCGCCACGGATCGAGAACTTCCGCTACATGCTGCGAAGCGGCATGCTCGGTTGGTTAACCATCATGCTCGATACGACAGCCTGGAGCGAACTGGAACACGCCGCCGCGAAAGCGGAAATCAAACTCTACAAAGAACAGTTGCGACCTCTCATCCGGGACGCTGACCTGTATCACATCGCGCCTCGTCCGGACGGCGTCCACTGGGATGGCATCGAATACTTCAATCCTAGGTGCGACAAAGGCGTGCTCTACGCTTTTCGCGGCTCGGACCCCGGCGACAACAAGAATGTCTTCAAGCTGAGGGGTCTCACCCCGGCGAAAAGCTATCGCCTCCACTTTCAGGACGGAAGTGCTCCCGACCGAACGGCAACCGGCCAGGACCTTCAAGACCCAGGTCTCGCCCTGGCTCTGCCCATCCTGAACAGCTCCGAGCTGGTTTTGATAGATCCAAAATAAAATCGAGCACGTTGGACCTGGCCCGCGATGCCTGCGGCCGGCCCAGGGCAGATTGCGGTATACAGTTGTCAGAGGTTTGATTCCCGCAAAGCTCCGGAACGACTTCGGACGGTGTGAGGCATCAAACGCGGAAGGAGGATCAATGAGCGTCTATCTGAGCCTGGGAAGTGCGAACGCGGAACTCCGCCAGGAGGATCTGAAGGCGAGCTTTTTTGAGGCTCTGGCGAAGCTTGGCACCAGGCGGCGTGTGCTCGTGGTCCCGCCCGATCTGACCAGGCTGCACTCGGGAGCTGGAGATCTGACTCGTTATGCCTACGAATTCTGGGGCGATTCGGTCAACGCCATTCTGCCCGCCCTGGGTACCCACTCCGCGATGACTCCTGCGCAGTTAAGGCGCATGTTCGGTGACGTGCCGCAGGAACTTTTTCGAGTCCACAATTGGCGCGAAGACATAGCGACGCTGGGAGAGGTCCCGGAAACGTTCATTCACCAGCAATCGGAGCACAAGCTGGATTACCCGTGGCCCGTTCAGGTGAATCGGCTCATTGCCCACGGGAATCTCGACTTGGTGCTCTCGATCGGGCAGGTGCTACCGCACGAAGTGATCGGCATGGCCAACTACAACAAGAACATTCTCGTGGGGACCGGCGGTCCGCTGGGTATCGGCCGCAGCCACTATCTTGGCGCAGTCTACGGCATGGAGCGAATCATGGGGCGCGCGGACAACCCCGTGCGGCGGGTATTGAACTATGCAAGCGATCGTTTTTTGAAGCACATTCCGATCGTCTATGTGCTCACCGTTCTCAGTCACGATGATGCTGGCAAGCTGGTGATGCGCGGCCTTTTCATAGGGGACGATGTGGAGTGTTTCGAATTGGCGGCCTCGCTCAGCTCAAAAGTGAACGTCCACATGCTGGATCGCCCCATTCGCAAGGCCGTCGTGTACCTGAATCCAGAGGAATTTAAGAGCACGTGGCTTGGCAACAAGGCTATCTACCGCACGCGCATGGCGCTTGCCGACGGGGCACAACTGATCGTGCTGGCTCCCGGAGTAAGGGAATTCGGTGAGGACGAAAACATCGATAAACTCATACGGAAGTATGGCTATCGCGGTACGCCTGCCACGCTGGAAGCCGTAAACCACAACGCCGATTTGGCTGCCGACCTGAGTGCAGCGGCGCATCTGATTCACGGCTCTTCTGAAGGACGGTTCACCATCACATACTGTCCCGGTGCGCTGAGCAGGGAAGAGATTGAGAGTGTCGGTTTCCAGTACGGGGATCTGGCAAGCATGAGCGCTCGCTACGACCCGGCAAAGCTACGCCACGGATACAACACAGTCGATGGCGAAGAGATCTTTTACTTCCCGAATCCGGCGCTCGGTCTCTGGGCCTCGTCGGAGCGGTTTCATGCAGCGCGTGAGGATCACGCAATCGAAAGCATCTCGATGAGCTAAAAGTACACGGACCACTTCGCCTGCGCCATCTTCAGCGCTCAGCCGCGATCAGGCAAGCTCAGTTTTTTCCGCGCGTTGTGAAGCAGGCCGAGCAGACCCGAAGGGACCCAGACGATAGCAGGTATACCTACCGGGATGGCTGTGAGCAGACCGACAATGCTCGCTTTGATCGTGGCGGAATCGTGGTCGTCGCCGTACCATTTCATTTGTGCCTTGTAAGTAATCCGTCCGAGTACGATGCCGGCTGCGATCGCAAGTGGAATCAGAATCGGCAGATCCATTCCCATAGTCGCTGCCGCGGCGCCGAACAGCATCAGATCTACGATGAACGCCAGGAACGCGATGCGGGGATCGATTCCAAAAATCTGGTCGAACCTCTTGGGGACCTCATGCGCGTAGGGAGCAGAATACGCAGATGTACGCTGATACTGATTATTGGTCTGATAGTGCATCATCGGCTGGTTGTCCCTACCACAGGACGGGCAGAAGCGAGTCGTTTCAAGGGTAATGACACCGCAATCAGGGCAGGCGGGCATAATACTTCTCCTACAGTCGAACCGCTGTGGCGGTTCGCTGCCTCACTAAATTCTATACCCCTCGGTGCGGAACACGCATCCTAAGCGGTCACCACACGACTATGACACCGCTCCTGTGCGCGTACGCTCAATGCGCCCTAAGTTTGTCAGTCGAATGCAACGTGCTGGGCAGATAGGCACAGTATCTTGCTGTCGTTATGGCCGTGTTGTTCATCGCGAAAGCGATGCGCCGATTCGACTACCAGCAGATGGACATGCAGTCGCTCCGCAGCGAATGAGAAAGCTCGCTGTCGCATCAAACTCGCTACATGAAGTCGTCGGATCATTAGGATCTCCCTCCGGAACGAAAAGGACCATCCCTTGCCTAGATCGTGTCAGCAATACACGATAGGCATTCCTTCGATATGTTCGCTTTTCAGCATTCCCGATCACTGCCCACTTGCTTTCGCGTCCGTGCCGGAAACTCCGAAGCAGCCAATCGTTCCGATTGTTATCCCAAACGAAATCTCCACCCCAGCAAAGGCCAATCCAATCCAATTCCAACCCCTGAACCTCGAATTCTGTGGCGAAAACTTCGCATCGAAAGCTAGATCGTACATCGGTTGCCTGCGCTAGGTACCAGTGCTCCCAAGGATATTCCGCATGGAAACTAGAACTCGGCTCGAGCCCTTCCACTCGCAAACGCGCAGCACCCGATGAGCCTATTAGCCCAAACCGGTTCGTGCCCACCCCTTGCTTCTGCAATATCGTCCGAGTCTCTTCAAGGCTGCGTGAGAGCAGTATCGGGAATTTGTCTGCCATCCTCAGACCGGCGGCGCGTTCACCGTCTCCGTTTAGGACAAGATTGACCCAGAGTGCCAAATCCTCCGCTCGGAGACTCCGGTTACATGTTCGCAGGTGAAGTGCGGGGTTAGTTTGCACAACTTGTCCTTGGATCGGATTTGAATAAAGGCGCTGGTTAGCCGTTGAAGGCCCCCCAGATAAGACCTCTGGGGAAGCATGAACAATCCACCTTTTGGTGCTGCTGGTCAACGCTCTACCCCATTCACTCAGCCCAGCTTCACCGTCGTTGATCTCTTGCCCTCCGCCGACAAGAGCAACGATAACGGCCCAATCTTCATGACGCTCCATAATACGCAGAATCATCTCAGGTTCTGAATAGTCGCGCTTAAACTTCTTTCGATTTTGCTCCCTATTCCAAGCACGCTGAGCCTCATCGAAGATCACGGCGTGATTGGAAGGTGGTCCTTGGTTGTCCTCTGTGTGGTACCGAGCAAATACGTGGACATTCTCGATTAGCGTTTTTGCTTCTGTCCGAGCTTGTGCGCTCTTCGCACCGGCTCGCATGCTCTCGTTCTTGAACAGATGTTGCAGCACACGTACGAGCGGTCCATTGCCACTCATGAAGTGAATTGCGTCCAACCTATTATTCGTGCAGTGAGCAAGGCTTAGGCCGACAAGTGTTTTGCCCGACCCCGGTACACCCGTAAGAAAGCAAATCGCATGTTGCCCTTCGGAGCGGGCTCTATCCACGACCGCTTGAATATTTTCCTGCACCATTCCGATCTCATGCTCCGATGCCTCGGAGTGCGCGATCTCTCTGATTGACAGTCCGCTCCGAAGAGCAATGGCCGCCTCGAATATCGTGGGCACGGGGTAGTAGGGGCTGTGGTCCCAGGAATCCACACAGACCTGTGTGGTCGAAACATCCTCCAACGCGAGGAGCCTTCCGGCCAGACTGTCCCAGGAACTCCTGACTACTTCCCCCACCCGCGTCGATAGCAAGGAACTCTTGAATGATGCGGTCGCGTCGTCTTCTGCGCCTAGTGTCTCCGACACCACTACCGGCAGGATACGGTGCTCCGCCGAGGCTTTGTGAAAGTAATGCAGAAGCAACGCATATTCCTCGATCTGTTGCTTAGCACGTGGGGCCAAACTGCTTGTCTTTGCCTCAATCGCAACCACTACCTCACGCACCAACAAGACGATGTCGATACGCAATTCCTTACGCGGAATGGAAAACTCCAGCAGCAAACCCCAATAACTAGCGGCCTCTGAGGATGCGACACATTCATTCAGTGTTCGCCGTAGCAAATGAACCTCCCGCTGCCAAGCCAACGTCTGATCTGAATATTGGGTCGTGTACCCGCGGTTAGCATATCCGACAGTCAGAGCTGCGAGCACCTGCTCATCAGTTCGCGAGAGAAATTCCTGAACCGTAGACCGGTAAAAAGACGACATCCTCCTATACAGAATAGATTGCTGGGCCGCTGCTAATTCGCCCGGTTGCATTTGCGACGGGCAATCTGGGCAACTCGCGCGTCAGCATTCATGGGACGGTCGAGGTGGACAAGAGAGGTCGAATTACTATGAACAAACGTGCGCGTCTCCTCCGACCACCCAAACCAGACGTGATGCAACTTATCAGTAGCAATTCGGAACATACGGAGAAGGCCGTCGTTGAAGACCGGATCACGTTAAACTCCTATAGTTCATAAATTGTCTCAATAGGAAGGCTCGAAAGTTCATGTCCACGTCGTATCGCTCCTACCCGCTCTTGGTTCGTCGCTCAGTTTTGCTCGCGGCGGCGCTCGGCGTCTTTACCCCGGCGCTCCCGACCGCGCTCACGGCTCAATCGGTTCCGCCGGCGCTGGAGTCTCCAGCCGCGCGACCGCCTCAGACGGGTCCACACGGCGAGAAGCTTCTTGGTATGCCTAAGTTTCACGACCCCGCGCCATATGACATCAACGAGCATACGGGCTACAAGCAGATCTTCGATGGTAAAAGTTTCACCGGGTGGAATGCCGACCCCAGCATCTGGCGTGTCGAAGACGGCGTCATGGTCGGCGAAACGTTTGAAGGAAAGCCAAAGGGCAACAATTACATCGTTTATCGTGGCGACAAAGTACGGGATTTCGACCTGAAGCTGCAGATGAAGATCGAAAAAGGCGGAGGTGGAGGAATCCAGTACCGAAGCGTTACCGGCGTACCGTGGACACGGCCGCAACCCGCCGGTCAGCCGCCGTATGACCTCAAGTTTATGATGACCGGCCCGCAGGCAGACTTCTGGTTCCCGGTCAATGCACGGTCTGCTTCGTACACGGGCCAGTGGTACTCGGAGAACACGATGCAGGGTATCCTCGCTTACCGCGGCCAGGTAACGGAGGCGCTGCCCGGCCAGACCAATCGCCTCGTCGCCAATATCGGCGACAAGCAAGCGCTAGGTGGCTACGTGAAGGTCAACGAATGGAACGACTACGAGATCATCGCGCGCGGCGGCGTGATGATGCACATCATGAACGGCCAGCTGATGGCGGTTTTCATCGATGACAATAAAGACTCAGTCAATAATCAACCCGGACTCATCGGTTTCGAGATCGAAAGCCAGCCGTGCAAAATCTCTGTGCGCGATATCTGGCTCCGGATATTTGACTAGTCGGTCCCGTTCTCCTCACAGCGACACATCATCGCGTCTCTACTCAGCCTTCTTGGGAATCCACTTCTCCCGCATCTCGACAAACGACAACTCGCCCCCGCGCTCCTTCGGAGTGGGCAGATTCCCCACGCCTGTAGGCCCGGCATGCCCGCCCGGGCCCTCCTTCTCGCGCTCAATCACCTGCAGCCAAGTCTCATAGGTCATCCGCTGAATCCCGCACCCGCCGCGCTCTTCCACCTGACACCGCGCACACCACCCGCCCGCTTGCGTGGTCTCACACTGCTCCTTCCGGTGCAGATTCGTCCACCCATACTCCGGCGGCACCCCATCGGGAAAATTCATCCGGCGATACACCATCTGCGGCTCCGGTTCGCCCTTCTCCAGCGCTTCCCGAATCTCATCCAGCAACTCCACATTCGGCGGAAAGTACTCGGTTCGGGTCACGCCCTCGGTAATGCTCACCTCGAGCCACTGCTCCACGACTCCGAACGGCTCCTTCTTCGGCTTCTTCCCCACCGTCACCAGCCGACTCTTGACGGCTTCTTTTTTGGCCGCCTCTTTCGCTTGCTCCCGAGCCTCCTTTGCTACCCGCACCCGCTCGCGCTCGTCCCGCCGTGCCTCGCGCTCCACCTGCTGCAAGCGCAGCTTTTCTTCCGCTAACCGCGTCCGCTCCATCCGAGCCAGATGCCCCAACTCGATCCGCGCCGCCC
>DATIMM010000008.1:0-26763 GCA_035475295.1 Bryobacteraceae bacterium | reverse complement strand
AAGCTAACCTCCCTTAAGCTAACCCTTATAAGGGCTCACTCCCAGGAAGATTCGCTATTCTGTGCGAATCCTCAAGCACTCGGCTCCATCGTTTCGGGATTCCACGTCATGACTTTCTTCTGAAAGTAGCTTCCGTTCGTCAAAAGAGCCGGACCTGCCGCTCGCAACCCAAAGGTCGCATCTTCAACAGACGGTCTGCCATCACGGATTGAATTGTAGAAATTCTCGTGATGCTGAAGCTGAGCATCGATTCCTTTGAAGTTGTAAGTTTCGACAGAACTAGGCCGTGCCGTTTGTGCGTTCGGTTCGGGATGCTTTTCTTTCCATTCGGCGATCAGTTCCTGCTGTACTTTGTCGGCGAAACTGTCGATCGTATAATCGAACTCGTCTTTACGCGGCGTCTTGTCAAGAATCAAGTCGCTATAGCCGGTCGACATCACGCCGTCACTCCCGATGAACTTCACCCCGAATGATTCTTCGGGAATGCCGCTCTTGAAGTTCACGCGAAGCAACACGTTGAATGGCGGGGTCGACTCGGTTTCCGGATAGTCGAGCGTCGCCACCATCACGTCCGGCACGTCGCGGTCCGTCCAGTACCGTATGCCCCCGGTTGCATACACGCGCGTCGGCCCCAGCGATCCGGTGGCCGTGTGAAGCCCGGTCAGTAAATGGACGAACAGGTCGCCCGCTACTCCGGTTCCATAGTCTTGATAGTTCCGCCAGCGGAAGAAGCGGCGGGCGTCCCAGGGATGCTTCGGAGCGCTGCCTTGAAACTGCGGCCAATCGCAGGTCTGCGGATTAGCATCGAGCGGAATGGAGTATTCCCACGCACCGATAGCCGTGTTCCGGTCGAGCCAGGCCTCAACCGAGTTCAACTGCCCGATGGCCTTCGATTGAAACAGTTCCTGTGCCTTCTGATACACCAGCGAGCTTCGATACTGGCTTCCAACCTGAAACACTTTGCCCGATTTGTTCTGAGCCTCAATGACGCTCTTGCCTTCTTCGATCGCGTGCACCATGGGCTTCTCGCAGTAGACATGCTTGCCCGAGTTAAGACAGTCGACCGAGATCCGGGAATGCCAGTGGTCTGGGGTCGCAATGATGACAGCATCGATGTCCTGGCGGCCGACAATCTGGCGGTAGTCCCGCGTGGTGAAGGTTCCAGGCCCGTAAACTTCCTTCATGTGCAACAGGCGGCCGTCATAGCAATCGCAAGCGGCTACCAGCTTCACGCCAGGAATCGAAGTTGCCATTTTCGCGTCACCTTGGCCCATGCCACCGGCGCCAATCAGCGCAATTTGGATATTGTTGTTGGGCGAATACATTCCGGTCACCTAGGCCTTCACACTCATGGTGCTGGGATCCCACTCGACGATGCGGTTCTCGAAGTAGCTCAGGTTGGCCAGCAGTGCCGGCCCGGCCGCACGCAAGCCGAAAACGGCATCTTCTGTCACTGGTTTCCGGGATCGGATAGCGAGAGCAAAGTTGCGATGATGATCCAGGTGATCACTGTATTTCGGAGGCGGGGAAAATACCTGTTCGGTGCTGTCGCTCAGCGAAGCAACCGGGGAAGCCGTCTGCGGATACCGCTCGTGATAATGCGCCAGGAATGCTTTTTGCATGGGTTCGGAAAAGGTGCCGATGGTGTACCCGGGCGCCTTTTGCGGGGGCGGAGTCGACAGCCGGACATCATCGCCGACCATCATGATCCCCTTGCTGCCAGTCATGCGGAGACCGTAATTTTCTCCGGCTCCGCTCACGAAATTCACACGCAGGATCAGGTTGAAGGCCGGGTGGTGCACCGTCTTCGGGTAATCAAATGCGCCGAACAAAACGTCGGGTACGTTGCGGCCGTCCTTCCAAAACCGTAGGCCGCCGGTAGAGAAAATACGCGTCGGGCCAATAGCGCCGGTGATGAAGTGCAGTCCTGAGAACAGGTGCACGAACAGGTCACCGGCCACGCCCGTTCCATAGTCGCGGTAACAGCGCCAGCGAAAAAAGCGGTGTGGATCCCACTCGGTCTTGGGCGCGCGGCCTTGGAATGTGTTCCAGTCGCAGGTGGCCGTACTCGCGTCGGGGGGTACCGTGTATTCCCAAGCACCTACGGCCGAATTGCGGTCCCACCACGCCTCCACCATGTTGAGCTCGCCGATTGCGCCTGCTCGATACAGCTCTTGTGCTTTTTTGTAGACGATGGAGCTGACGCGCTGGCTGCCGATCTGCAGAATCTGCTTGGTTTCTTTTTGTGCGGCTACGACCGCCTGCCCATCTTCGACGTGCTGCACCATCGGCTTCTCGCAGTACACGTCCTTCTTGGAGCGGAGCGCATCAACGGTAACTTTCTGATGCCAATGGTCGGGCGTGCCAATGAGGACGGCGTCAATATCATTGCGGGCAAGAATTTCAGTGTAGTCCTTCGTCGTGAAAATGTCCGCCCCGTACTGCTCCTTCATATGCTGAAGGCGCCCGTCATAGCAGTCGCAAGCTGCGACCACCTTTGTCATGCCGGAGGCTACCGAACTGCGGGCGTCGTTTTGACCCATTCCGCCGCATCCGATCAGGGCAATTTGTATAAGATCGTTCGCCGATTTGGGTTTAACGGCGTCGGTTTGAGATCGAAGTAGAGGCGCAAGAGCAGTTGCGCCCGCGGTAGCGCTGAGGAAGTGCCGTCGAGTGCTCACTAGCGATCCGTTATATCAAAGACGAAACAAGGCACATGGCCCAGGCAGGATTACTTCGTGTCAGAAGTGGAACTACTGGTGGACGGAGTTGCTTTACTTGACGAATCAGAACTGGCGCCGGTGGAGGAATCAGTCTTGGAAGAAGTATCTTCCTTCTTAGAACCGCCGTTTGCCTTGGACCCCGAGCCCTTTGCGTAGTCAGTGATGTACCATCCGCTGCCCTTGAACTGCAGTGCCGGAGCCGACAAAAGACGGTGTACGGATCCTCCACACTTTTCATGCGTCGTGAGGGGTTGATCAGAAAACTTCTGCATCACTTCGAATACTTCACCGCAACCGTCGCACCGATACTCGTAGAGAGGCATTATTCTTGCTTAAGTTCCTTTACAGTACCATTCTACTTTCGAAGAGGACTCTTCCGCAGTATAGGAGCTTGCTGGACGGAGGCGGAGGTAGCATCATTCCTCTCGCCGTCGGTCAACTGGGCCACTGTCGTCTTGCCGGTTACCAGATCGATAGACTGCTTTAGCAGATTGTCTTCTGTGTTTTTCGGAGCAGAGTTTGGTATCGGGTTCCCGTCCTGATCCAGTTCCGGACTGTTATCGTTTTCGGCGAGTTGGACGGTGGGAACCACGCCCGTATCCTGAATGGCCTTGCCGTTGGGAGCGAAGTACTTCGCGACTGAGAGGATCACCGCTCCGCCATCGTCCATTTCAATTGTTTTACGAAGACTGGCATCGCCGTATGTACGTTCGCCGACTACTTGCGCCCGCTTATCATCCAGCAAAGCGGAGGCTGCAATCTCTGCCCCTCCGGCGGTCGAGCGATCGGTGATTACCACAAGTGGACCGTTCCAGACCTGACTGCCTGGTTGGGCATCGAACTCTTTCTTCGGCACCTTTTGCCCTTGAAGGTACGTAATCTCACCCTTATCAAGAAACAGGTTCGCCAAAGCGACTCCCTTTTCCTGCTCACCGGTAGAACAATGGCGGAGGTCCAGTACGACGTACTTGGCGCCCTGCCGCTTCAGATCGGCAACTTTGGCCTTGGTTTCACTGAGGCGGTCCTCGGCCAAGCTGGTCACGTGCAGGTAACCCACGCCGTCCGGCATTAGTTTGGCCGCTACCGTCGGGTAGGCTACATTCGTCCGGGTCAGTGTGAGCTTTTGCGGGTCGGGATTCTTCAGGCGCAGCAAGGTGATCTCAACCTGGCTGTTCGGGGATCCACTAAGAAGTTCCTGGGCATAGGCCAAGGGCATATCCCTCGTCGCCACTCCATTGATGCTTTCAATCAGGTCTCCGGTCG
Source organism: Bryobacteraceae bacterium (assembly GCA_035475295.1). GTDB lineage: Bacteria > Acidobacteriota > Terriglobia > Bryobacterales > Bryobacteraceae > Bog-105. The sequence continues at coordinate 22,777 of DATIMM010000008.1, read as the reverse complement.
TGATGCTGGCTTTGTCCGCGGGGGAACCGGGCAAGGTGTCCACCACGGCTACATAGCCATAGCGCTTCGCCAGAATAAGGCCAACGCCCGCTGCCGCCTTTCCATGTGTCTTTTCGTACTGCCGGTACTGATCGGCACTGAGATAGCTGGCAAACGGGTCGACGGACTCCAGAAGACCATTGATTGCCCCGAGCGTGACATTCTTCATGTTCGGGTTCTCAACGTATTCCAGCTTGATTCGCTCCAGGACTTCGGTGTAGACCTTCAGGTGGCCATATACATCGTCGGGAGCAACAGCGCGCCCATTCCTCGCGCCAACCAAAAGCAAAACCACGACGCAGGTTGAGCTTCCAATAATGGTCCATTTAAAACGGCTGTTCATGAAAATTCTGGAGGTTACCCAAAGTATAACGGAGATATCGGTTTCCGGGCTGAAATCGATACTGTATTTGACGTGGACTTATCCAAAGGGTTGCAGAAAGGGCTTTGAACTGTTGACAGTTCAGCCCTAGGCCGCCCGCTGGCGTGTGATGCAGGAAACTTTAGCGGGGATCGCTAAGATCCATGTCCGGGTATCTGGGTTCGTTTCGCAATTTCGACACACATCCTCTCCAACCCGGCAGTTCGTTTCGCAAACGTGCTATTCGATGAAGGGTATGTTGATTTTGGCCTCTGCCTCGCCGCGCCGGCACGAACTATTGCTGGGGGCGGGAATCGAGCATACGGTCCAGCCGTCCCATGTCCCGGAGGATCGCCTGCCTAACGAAGGTCCGGTGGCATTCGTCCATCGCATAGCGGAGGTGAAGGCGCGCGCTGCCGCACGCGGGCTGGAGGATCTAGTTTTGGCAGCCGACACGGTTGTTGTTGTCGATGACGAAGTTCTGGGGAAGCCGATCGATGCAGCAGATGCAACCCGGATGTTGAAGCTGCTCTCGGGCCGGGAGCACCTGGTCTATACGGGAATCTGCCTCGTTTCGAATTCGAAGGTGATTGTGGACGTAGCAGCAACCACGGTTCGGTTTGTCAAGCTTACCGATCAGGAGATGGCGAGCTATGTTCAGAGCGGGGAGCCTTTCGATAAGGCTGGCGCGTATGCCATTCAGGGCTTGGCGTCGAAGTTCGTTTCCTCGATCAATGGCTGCTACTTCAACGTGGTCGGCCTTCCTGTATCGCTGGTTTACAGCTACCTAAAATAAATGGAAATATTTCCTAAAGTTCACAGACTAAGTTGCCGATGAGTATCTTGTGTAGCTGACATGTAATATGAAAGCCGGTCGCCAAAGGGGCGGCCATGTGGCAGTTTGATTACAGAACAATCTTAGACTGTTCGGAGAGCGCAAAAGTGTGTAAAATAAAGGGCATCTGTTCTAGATCTCAGTTTTTAAAGTTTCCTGGCGCCGTTTCCTCTTGGAGGAGGCAATTCTTTGCCGGAAGCTGTTTCTTTTTGGGTATAACCGCAATGGCTTTCGGGCAGCACACCACTAACCCGAAACCACAAGCGCCGGCGGCTATGCCGGACCGCGGGCAGACTCCTGCGCCTCCCCCTACCCCTGGCGGCCCAAAGGGGACCAGTCCAGGGCCTTCGTCTCCCGCGCGTCCGCTAGGTGCTGGTGCTCCTGTAGATTCAGACAGTTACAAGGTTGGCCCGTCCGATGTTCTGTATATCGGCGTCTGGCATGAAGCAGAGTTTTCTGGTCCCGTTTCCGTGCATGAGGACGGCAAGATTACGATGCCTTTAGTCGGCGACCTAGAAGCAGGTGGCAAGACTCCGAAACAAATTGAAAAGATTGTTTCGGACGCGTTGTCTAAGTACGTAGTTAAGCCGCTGGTAACCGTCACAGTTCAGGACGTGCTTAGCAAGAAGTATTACCTCGATGGAGAAGTGAATAGACCCGGCGAGTATCCCCTCGTTGCCCCTACCACTATTTTGGAGGCGATCAGCAAGGCTGGCGGACTTGCCATGTTTGCGAACGAGAAGAAAATCTACATCTTGCGCGGAGATAAGCGAATTCCTTTCAACTATAAAGATGTCATCCGTGGAAAGCACATGGAGCAGAATATTCTGCTGAAATCGGATGACCACGTTATCGTTCCGTAGCGTTTATTTTAAAAAGAGTGAATTATGTTAGACCGGCTTTCTGTACCCCGCCGTCCCTTTGATTTCGAAGACTATATCGACATACTTCGGCGCAATATCCGATGGATTGTTGCGCCCGCTTTCGCAGGGCTCGTCCTGAGCACGGTTGTCGCTTTCTTTCTGCCGGACACATTTATGTCGCAGGCGCTGGTGCGAATTGTTCCTCAGCAGATCAATCCGAATATGGTCCAGAGCGTGACGAGCCAGGATCTAGCGGACAGAATTAGCGGAATGGCCCAAACCATCGAGAGCCGCGATAACCTTACCAGTCTTATTACGAAGTACGGCCTGTATAAGAGCGAGCTGAAGCGTGAGCCGATGGAAGATGTCGTCAACGAAATGAAGAAGGCGATTGAAATCAGGCCGACAGCTGGCATAGCGGGAGGTTCCCTGCCGGCGCTTCAGGTCTCATTCAAGTACAACGACCGGAACGTGGCTCAGAGGGTATGCCAGGACCTGGTTACGACGTTAATGAATGAGGGCGCACAAGGAACTCTTGAGGCTCAAAGCGCCGCCCAGCAATACTTCCAGGCTGAGGTGAAGCAGGCGCAAAAGGATCTTAGTGACATCGAGCAAAAGCTGACACAATTCCGGATGAAAAATGCCGGACGGCTACCCGATGAAGTTCAACTAAACATGAACCAGGTAAATAACCTGGAAAACCGTCTAGGCAGTTTGGGAGAAGCCAGTAACCGGAACACGCAAGAGCGCATGATGCTCGAAACGCAGTTCAACATTGCCAAGGAGCGGCTAAACGCGATCAAGGACGGTGCGCCTCAGCGCAACGAGCGACTGATGGAACTGGATCGCACGATTCAGAATCTTCAAACCCAAATCGCTCAGATGAAGCAACGCTATACTCCGGATTTTCCCGACCTCCAAACTGCTGAACAGCAGCTCGGGCTGTACCAGCGGCAGCGGGACGAGGTGGCCCACCAAGCTGCTACCAGGAGCGATATAGATTCAACCGAAGACAATTCGACACTCGCCCGGGAGCGGTTGGAGGCCCAGGCGCAGATAAAAGGCCTGCAGGTTCAACTGGACGCCAACAAGATGGACGCCAAGCAGATTAAGACCGAGGTCGCGGCCACCAATGCGGCGCTGAAGAACTACGAAAGCCGTTTAGAATCGGCACCGATCGGCGAGCAAGAGTATACGGAATTGATGCGGGATCACAATCTTGCAAAGCAGCGCTACGACAAAGCACAGTTGGATCTGCAGAAAGCGGTAATCTCCATGGACTTGCAACAGCGCAAGCAGGGTGAGACGCTGGAGTTGCTGGATTCTGCTTCGCTGCCTGCGACGCCGACCGCTCCTAAGCGGCAGATGATCATCCCACTAGGATTGTTCGCCGGGCTGATTTTAGGCTTGGTCCTGGTAGTCATGCGCGAGTTGAAGGATACTTCGCTCAAGAATCTAAAGGATGCGCGGCTTTACACCCAGCTCTCGATTTTGGGCAGTATTCCGCTGCTGGAAAACGATCTGGTTGTGCAGCGCCGGAAGCAAATCATGTGGGTCGGTTGGGCGACTGCGGCTCTAGCCGGCCTAGCGATAATGGGGCTCTCAGTGGCCCGCTACTACATACACAAGGCATAGACTATGAGTCGAGTTCATGACGCGCTGCGAAAAGTAACACAGGACAGCCCTGACACCGTTCGAGAGCCTATACGGGCTCCCGTTTACAAGCCTGAGCCTCCGTCGGATGCACCGGACGGAGACTCGCCTCGCCCGGCCGCTCACGTCCCTGTTAGCACAGGCGTCCTGGTAGAGGCGGTCGAACCCGACATGCGGGATGTGATTCGGACCGCGAAGGAAATCCCTTTTACGCCGGCCAGTGACTCGCTGCTTGTGAACCCGAGTAAGCCCCGGGAAGCCCCAGCAGAAGAGTTCCGAAGCCTCCGAACGCGACTGAATCACCTGCAAACGCTGCAACCGCTACATACCCTTGTGGTTACCAGTGCGTCCCCGGCGGAAGGCAAGTCCTTCACGGCGGCGAATCTCGCCATTGCTCAGTCGCAACTTGCCGACAAGCGTGTGCTCCTGGCCGACTTCGATTTCCGCCGTCCGAGCGTGGACAAGACGTTTCAAATCGATTGTTCCCCTGGCATTACCGACTATTTGACGGGAAGAGCATCTCTCTCCAGCATTATGCGGAAAGTGGCGGGGACGAACCTCTATATTCTTACTGCCGGAGATGCCGTCCCAAATCCCCTGGAACTCCTGAACCTTAAGGAATGCAAGGCCCTGATCGGTGATCTCCGGGATCAATTTGATTGGGTGATACTCGACAGTCCGCCATTACTGTTCGCGGCCGACGGCAATCTCCTGGCCACCATGTGCGACGGAACGATTCTCGTGGTCCGCATCGGCGCGACCACGTTCGACGCGGTTACCCGAGCCATGCAGTCGCTTTGCGAAAACAACGTACTTGGGGTCGTTGTGAACGGTGCACGTCGTGGTGAACTTTACAGCAAGTACTCCTACTACCACGATTACTACACGCCCGAGACCGAGGATAGAAGGGTCTCTGGAGCTAGCGCTGTCCCGGCTATTGAAGGTGCCGATTCCGCTATCGAAAGCAAGTAGCAGGCTCTGTGGACCTTATCTCGAAATTAGCTTAGGGTAGCCGTGGCGTCCAGCGATTCGGTTGTCGCTCGGTGGGGCTCGCGCCTTCACTCAGCGTCGCACGAGCCGGAGCACCACTGAAATTCAGATCGGCATCGCTGAAGCTCAACGGGCGGTCTACCACCATTTCTACAGTCGAGCCTTTCGTCAACATTGCGTCTGGACCGCGGGACAGTAGGACCCCCAGGAGTCCAGTTGCCGCGCCAGCGCCAGCTCCGATTCCGGCTCCCCGCGCAACACTACCGGCCGCGGCTCCAATTCCTGAACCGATGATTGTTCCAGTTGTTGCCGTGCCAGCCACGGTCTCAGTGTCGCCCTTTTTATTTCCCGGTCCGGTCACTTTGCTGCGTTCGCGGTTCAGCTTTTCGTCGGAACGCGGGTCAATGGCGCCCAAATCGGAATGAAGGTTTCGTGTAACTCCGTTCGGCAATGTGATTGAGTCGAAGCTGACCTGCAGTTCGCCGTGTCCTTTGATTCGTCCGGGCCTTTTCACTTGCGTGATAGTTCCGGTCACCCAGCTTCCCTGGGGGATGACGATGCGATTTCCCGAAAGAACCGGAAACGCGGTCTCAAGATACATGCGATCGCCAACGTTAGCCTGCTTAGTGCTTACGGTATTGATCATGTTCAGGAGAATGTGGGTGCCCGGTGCAATTTGAACGTTATCTGTGGCAGGGGCGTCACTGCGCTGCCTGAGTGTTTGGGAGGCAGCCGAGTTTTGAGAATCCGCCGCCGTTTGGGCAAAGGCCGCGACGGACATGACTCCGGCGAGGACAAAAATTCGCAGGTGCCTCGACATACAAGTGTTCCTTTACGAGTTAGTGTAGCGAGAAATCAGCCAGGAAGGAGTCAGGCGTGCGCCGGGCGTGAGAAGGGCGCCGATGCTGCTGGCGGAACCTGTGGACCGCGCGCTCGGCTTTCCTTACAATCGTGCTTACTGGAAGCGTATGCAGGTCGCTTAAGGCGATCCACTCACAGCCGCCGATATTTTGGGGAACATCAATTTCTATAACTTCGAAAGTATAGTTATGGATTGTAATGCCATGGCGAAACGAACCCAATTTACGACCGGCAATTGCTGATGGAAGTTGGGCCACTTCAGGCAACTCCCAAAAACCCGGCATCAACCGTGAATCAGGAGGCCGCTGCCAAAGCAGAATTTTGCCGTCCTGTTCCACCCAGTACAAAACCCGCATCTCGGCTCGATTCCTTTGCGGCTTAGTTTTGACCGGCAACTCCTCCTGGCTACTGTTTGCGCGGGCGCGGCAGTGCGCGGCTACGGGGCAAATCAGACACTGTGGCTTCTTGGGATGGCAAACCGTCGCGCCGAGTTCCATCATGGCCTGGTTCCAATCGCCCGGCCGTCCTGTGTCGAGTAAAGTGCCGGCGAGCCTGCCAAAATGTTTACGGGAAATACCCGAAGCGATATTGGTGGAATCGTTGAACACGCGGCTCAGCACACGAAAAACGTTGCCGTCGACTACGGCATGAGGCAGGTTGAATCCGATGCTGGCAACCGCCGCGGCGGTGTATTCACCAATGCCGGGCAGGCTCAAGATTCCTTCGTAAGAATCAGGAAAATGTCCAGCCTCCTCCATCTGACGTGCGGCTTTTTGTAGATTGCGAGCCCGATAGTAATATCCGAGACCTGCCCAGTGCGCGAGCAGATCAGATTCCGAGCCCTCGGCGAGCATCGTGAAGTTGGGAAACCGAGACATAAAACGCTCGTAGTAGGGGATAACGGCGGCAACGCGTGTTTGCTGGAGCATGATCTCCGAAATCCAGATGGCGTATGGATCGCGAGTTCTCCGCCAGGGCAGATCGCGACGATACATGTCGAACCAGGAGAGCAGGCGCTGGCGGAATTCGAGGATTTTGTTGTCGGAAAACATAGACCGCGGCGAGGGCCTGTAAGTCACTGACTCAAGAGCAGTCCGGCGCGCATCTTATACTAGGGGCTAACCGTCCGCCTCAAATAGTTTTACTGTGCCGGAACCTTCCAGCTTACCTGTTTGCCAGTTTGAATCCGCCGATGATGCAGGTTTCGAACCGGTGCTTGCAATCCGCGGAGCACGTGTTCACAACCTGAGGAACATCGATGTCGATATTCCCCATAACAAACTCACCGTTGTTACCGGCGTTTCCGGTTCGGGAAAATCGTCCTTAGCATTCGACACCATCTACGCCGAAGGCCAGCGGCGGTATGTAGAGTCGCTCTCAGCCTACGCTCGCCAATTCCTGGAGCGAATGGAGAAGCCGGATGTGGACGAGATCCTCGGTATTGCTCCGCCGATTGCCATCCGGCAGAAGAACCAAACGAGAAATCCCCGATCCACCGTTGCAACCGCTACAGAGCTTTACGACTTTATGCGTCTTCTGTTTGCGCGTGCTGGCCGTATTTACTGTCCGAACGACGGTACGCGCATTCAGCGCGATACGGTGGACCAGGTGGCTGACGCAATGCTCGGGCAGGAGGAGGGATCACGATGGTATGCACTATTTCCGGTGAAGGCGCATGCGGACGACGCCTCCGCACTTCGTGACCATCTATTCAATCTCCGAAAGAAAGGGTTCAACCGGCTGTTTCAAGACGGGCAAACCTTTGAGTTCTCAACGCCCGAATCGCTTTTGGAAGTCGATTTTTCCAAGCCCTTGTATGTGCTTGCCGATCGGCTTGTGATCCGTCCCGATTCCCATCAGCGCATTGTGGATACAGTCGAGATTTGCTATCGCGAAGCAGGCGAAGTTTTCTTTGAGCAGGCGGGTGTTGCTGCCCCCAAAACCTTACACTTCAGCGAGCGATTTGCCTGCAAGACGTGCGGCCTGGTGGCTACTCAGCCTGAGCCGACGCTATTCAGTTTTAACAGCCCGGTGGGGGCTTGTCCCGTATGCCAAGGCTTTGGAAATACGATTGACTATGATCTTGATCTCGCTGTTCCCGACCCTACTTTGTCGCTGGAGGAAGGTGCGGTTGATCCTTGGACCAAGCCGCAATACAGCTGGTACTACGACGAACAGCTAAGGCCAAAGGCGCGGGGCAAAGTCCGCCTGAACGTGCCGTTCGAGGACTTGAGCGCCGATGAAAAAGAGTTTGTACGCCGCCATCTTCACCGCTTCTTTAGGGAAGTGGAAAAGAAGAAGTACAAGGTCCATGTGCGCGTGTTCCTCAGCCGCTATCGTGCGTATACGGAATGTCCCGCCTGCCGAGGAGCAAGGCTCCGGCCGGAGGCCTTGTGGGTGCGCTTGGAGGATTGCAATATCGCACAACTTTCGCGCATGAACATAGCGCGAGCGCAGGCGTTCTTCGATTCGCTTCAACTTAGTCCGGAAGAGTCGGAAATTGCGGAAAAAGTCTTGGATGAAATTAGGCAGCGGTGTGGATTTCTGGTCGATGTCGGGTTGGAGTATCTGACTTTTGACCGGCTCTCAGCGACGCTTTCGGGCGGCGAAGCCCAACGTATTCAACTTGCAACTTGTCTGGGCTCACGTCTGGTGGGCGCTACTTATGTGCTGGATGAGCCTTCGATCGGATTGCATAGCCGCGATACGGCACGGCTGATCCGCATCTTGAAAGATCTTCGAGATTTGGGCAACACGATTGTCGTGGTGGAGCATGACCCGGAAGTGATGATGGAGGCGGATCATATTCTGGATCTTGGTCCGGGAGCAGGCGAAAACGGCGGTCGCGTTATCTTTGCGGGCTCTTACAATCAATTGCTGACGCCGCCCAAAGATCTGGCCTTGCGAAGCGGAAACCAGTCGCTTACAGGACGTTATCTGCGTGGCGAACTGGCCGTTTCCCGTGCGCTGGATCGCCGGAAGGTCAACCCGAAGCGCACCCTCCGGTTCGTGGGCGCTCGTGCCAATAACCTGAAGAACGTTGATGTCGAAATTCCTTTAGGGATGCTGGTTGCCGTTACCGGTGTTTCCGGCTCCGGGAAGTCGAGCCTTGTCCATGACGTCATTTACCGCGCCCTTGATCTTCAGGTAAACAAGGCGCGACGGGTGAAAAAGGAAAAGGAAGAAGAGGACGAAGCAACCACTCGCAAGGTCACCTTGAAACGCGTGGACCGGGCAGATTTACTGACCAGCGTGGTGATGGTGGATCAGTCTCCAATCGGCAGAACGCCGCGCTCGAATCCTGTCACTTACATTAAGGCGTTCGATCTCATTCGCGATGCGTTTGCATCGACACCGGAGGCGGAAAAGCGTGGCTATTCGGCTGGGCAATTTTCGTTTAACATTCCGGGCGGCCGCTGCGAAACCTGTCAGGGCGATGGGACCGTGACGGTCGAGATGCAATTTCTCGCAGATGTGGAACTGGTCTGCGAAGAGTGTAAGGGAACTCGTTACAAGTCAACCATTTTGGACGTGCGCTACAAAGGCCTTAACGTTCATGAGGTCCTGCAGTTGACTGTTCGTGAAGCTATTTCGTTTTTCGCGGATAAGCCGAAGCTGGCAGCTCGCCTGAAAGTGTTGCACGATGTGGGCCTCGGCTATTTGCGGCTCGGCCAGTCGGCCACAACTTTAAGCGGTGGTGAGGCCCAGCGCGTAAAGCTGGCGGCGCATTTGGCGCAGGCGAGCTGCGAAGGCACATTGTTTCTGTTCGACGAGCCGACTACAGGACTTCATTTCGACGACATCGCAAAGCTATTGCAATCGTTCGAACGGCTGATTCACAATGGCGGGAGCGTCCTATTGATCGAACATAATCTGGAGCTGATCCAGGCAGCGGACTGGATCATCGATCTTGGGCCGGAGGGCGGGGAAGCCGGTGGTCGTGTTGTTGCGGTTGGTACGCCCGAAGCAATTGCAGCCGTTCCCGAGTCGTACACGGGACAATATTTGAAGCAGTCCCTTGTGCAAAGAGCAACTGCGTAGCCGTGACTCCTCTTCGAGAGCTTCCGTCCGTCGATCAGGTGCAGCGTAACTTAGCACACCTCCGCTCCCTTCCTTCTGATTTGCTGGCTAGTGAGATCCGCGCCGTTATCGCGGAGCGGCGTCGCGCCCTGATAGCCGGCGAGCCAAGCCCGGAGATCCCTGTGGAGCAGGCCGTTGAAGAACGCATCCGAGAGTTGCTAAAGAAATCTCTTCGCCCTGTGATTAACGCCTCGGGCGTGATTTTGCATACCAACTTAGGACGTGCACCGCTGGCTCAGTTCGAGCCCATCCAACGTTACTCCAATCTTGAGTACGACCTGGCTACCGGCCAGCGTGGTAAACGCGATGTACATACGCGCAGCCTGCTGGAACGGCTGACGGGCAAGCCTGCCCTTGTGGTGAACAATAACGCCGCTGCGGTCTATCTGGTGCTGAATGAGATGGCGGCAGGACACGAAGTGATTGTGTCTCGAGGTGAGTTGATCGAAATTGGGGACGGGTTTCGCATTCCGGAAATCATGACGCGCTCGGGCGCGATCCTTCGGGAAGTGGGGACGACCAATCGCACCAGAATCGAAGACTATCGGAACGCGATAAACGACAGGACGCGCATGATTTTGCGCGTGCATCCATCTAACTTTCGAATCAGCGGATTCACTGGCAGGCCCAGCCTAGATGAGCTCGCACACCTTGGACGGGAGCACGGGGTGCCGGTCTATGAGGACCTGGGTAGCGGATGCTTGGTGGATTTGAGACAACAGGGAATAGATGAGCCGGTGGTGACGGACAGCTTCAAGGCCGGTGTGAATCTTGTCTCCTTCAGTTGCGATAAGTTACTGGGTGGTCCGCAGAGTGGAATCATCGCGGGCGACGAGGAGCTTGTTCAGCGAATCCGGCGGAATCCGATGTACCGGGCGTTTCGAGTAGACAAACTGATTGTCGAATCCCTGCAAACAACATTGCTACATCTGGTTTTGAAGAACTGGAATGCGATCCCGACGCTGAGAATGATCTTTGCCGGACTCGAAGAGATTCGTCAGCGGGCAGATCGCGTGATGCAGAAACTCCCAATCGTCGATGCGCAGGTACGGCCGAGCGAGTCGGCTATCGGGGGCGGTTCCACGCCGGATCAGACGCTCCCGACATGGGTGATCCAATTAAGCGTTCCGAACGCGGCGCAGTTCGAACGTGATTTGAGAAGGCAGCCCACGCCCGTCATCGCAAGAATTGAGCGAGACAAGATTCTGCTCGATATGCGCACGGTGGGCGATGAAGAAGAAGAGCTCCTTGTCTCGGCAGTGCAGCGGGCAGCGCAGTCCTAATCGAACCGCCAGACAATCTTGCCGCCTACAATTGTCGCAACCGGGCCTCCGCGAAAACGATGTCCGTCGAACGGAGTGTTCCGGCTTTTAGACGGCGATTTCGCCACCTCATACACCCATTCATGATCTAGCCCGAGGATTGTGATATCCGCGCGGGAACCAATGCGAAGGGTGCCACAAGGGAGCGACAGAATACGAGCCGGGTTTTGCGTAAACAGACCTATGAGGTGAGGCAAGCTTACCTTGCCCGGATGGTACAGACGCTCCAGCGACAGACCGATGGCTGTTTCCAGCCCGATAATCCCGAAAGGGCAACGTTCAAACTCCTGCATTTTTTCGTCGCCAGGATGCGGAGCGTGGTCGGTAGCAATAGCGTCGATAGTACCGTTGACCAGTCCATCCGTAACGGCTTCTACGTCACGGGCCTCCCTGAGTGGCGGTTTCATTTTGTAGCTGCCGTCATAGGGGAGCATTTCAGCATCGCTGATCGCAAAATGATGGGGCGTCGCTTCGGCCGTGACCGGTAGTCCGCGCCGTTTGGCAAAGCCCACCATTTCGACCGAGTACTGGGAGGAGATATGGGCAACGTGATAACGAACGCCGGTAAGCTCAGCCAGAATGATGTCGCGGGCGACCATCACATCTTCCGAACTTCGAGGGATGCCACGGAGGCCAAGACGGGTGGATTGCACGCCTTCATGCATCGTGCCACCAGCGCTCAGGTGAAGATCTTCACAGTGCTCGATAAGGGGTAAGTCCAGCGCCCGCGCAAATTCCATTGCACGCCGCGCGACGCGAGCATTCATTACCGGTCTGCCGTCGTCCGAGATCGCGACAATTCCAGCCTGCTTCATGGAAGCGATCGCAGATAGCTCCTCGCCGGCGCTGTCCTTCGTGATGGCTCCAATCGGATACACGTTGACGACGGCAAACTGCCGGGCGCGGTCCTTGATGTAACTGGTTACGGTCGCGTTGTCATTGACCGGCTGTGTGTTGGGCATGCAGCAAATGGATGTGAATCCTCCTGCAGCCGCAGAGCGAGAACCTGTTTCAATGGTCTCGGAGTGTTCGAATCCGGGCTCCCGCAGATGCACGTGCATGTCGATGAAACCGGGGGTAACAATCAAGCCAGACGCATCGAATTCTTCGCCGTCTCCGATAAAGATTGATTCTCCGAGTTCCCGTACGATGCCGTCTTCCACCGCTACATCACAGATACGATCGAGGCTCTGTGACGGATCGATAACCCGGCCATTCTTGATGACGAGTCTGCTCATTGAGCGAGCACCTTTTCTAAAACAGCCATACGCACCGAGATTCCATTTCCAACCTGATTGAGAATGGCGGAACGCTGTGAATCGGCTACTTCGGACGAGATCTCGCGGCCACGGTTCATGGGACCCGGATGCATCACAATCACGTCCGGCTTTGCCATTTCCATGTGTTCCAGGCGGAGCCCAAAGAACTGAAAATACTCATTTACGGGAAAGGGGGCTTCGTACTGACGTTCGAGCTGTACCCGCAACATCATGATTACGTCGGCGTCCCGAATAGCTTCCTGCATGTTTGTCGTGAGTTCTACCCCGGGAGCGATATCTTTCATCTCTTGCGGCAACAACGACGCGGGACCACATAGCACGAGCCGTACGCCGAACTTGGAAAGCAGGAAAATGTTCGATCGAGCCACCCGGCTGTGGGCGATATCACCGATGATTGCAATGCGGAGGCCTTCCAGGGAAGCGCGGCGGTCCAGGATTGTGCGTGCGTCCAAAAGAGCCTGCGTGGGATGCTCGTGCATGCCGTCACCTGCATTGACGATGGGAATCGGCAGGTAGCGGGCAATAAAATGTGGTGCGCCCGAAGCTGAGTGACGGATCACGATTGCGTCGGGCCGCATTGCCCCAATTGTGTTCAAGGTGTCGACGAGCGACTCTCCTTTGGACACGCTGGAGCCGGAAGACGTAATCGAAATGGTGTCTGCTCCCAAACGTCTGGCTGCGATTTCAAAGCTGGTCCGCGTTCGCGTGGAAGACTCAAAGAAGAGGTTGACTATGGTGCGCCCTCGTAGAAGATCGAAGCGTTGAAAGGGCTCTCCCTTGGGAGGTTGAAAGTCTTTGGCCCGAGTTAAAATTTGCTCTATTTCAGGCCGCGTCAGCGATTCTATATCGAGCAGACCGCGCTTCATGGTAGCGGCTACTTAGCTCCCGCCGTCACTGGATCACTTACTCTTTCTACTAACATCACTTTGTCCTGCCCGTCGACCTCAGTGAACTTTACCTCGATGATTTCGCTTGAGCTGGTTTGCACCATGCGGCCTACATAACGCGCTTCGATAGGCAGTTCGCGGTGACCGCGATCAATCAGCACCAGCAGTTGGACGCGAGCGGGACGTCCATGATCGAACAAAGCGTCGAGAGCTGAGCGCACTGTTCGCCCCGTGTACAGCACATCGTCCATGAGGACGACATCCTTGCCGACAATCGAGAAATCGATTTGCTTTGAATTGAAAACCGGACGTTCTCCCACCGTGGAAAGATCGTCGCGGTAAAGATTGATGTCGAGAACCCCGGTAGGAATGAGGCACCTTTCCAGACTCTCGATTTTCGCAGCAAGCCGCCGGGCGAGCGGAACACCCCTTCTCTTAATCCCGATAAATGCAAGCTGATCGATATCCGTGGTCTTTTCCAAGACCTCATGTGCAAGGCGGACCAGGGTGCGGTCGATCTCCGAAGCACTCATCAACTGCTTTTTTTCGCGAACCGTGGGCATTGATATCTATTATGGAGGCTGCTGACTCGCCAGCGTACCACGTTGCTAGGCCTTGAGCCGGCTGCGGATGCGACGCGCGAGCTTTTCAATCTCTTCTGTTTTCTTGAGTGAGGACAGCGGAACTACGTAGTTTCCGGCCTGCTGTAGGTCGTTTCGCAACTGCCCAGCCAGTTCTACCAGTTCGTTTGCCTCTTTGATAGCCTGCTCATGGTTGCGTATAGCGATAGCATTCAGTTGAGATTTGCCGTTCGGCAGCCGGCGGTCCTGGTTCTCGGTGCCTGGCGGCGGCGGACCTCCGGCCCGGGGAGGCTGTTGCTGTTGAGCGTCCTGGGGCTTCCCGCGAAGCAAAACGGAGCTGAACAGCGAAAGCACGATAGTTCGGCGACCCAGAGCCATACGGTTGTTATGATAAGCCACTTATGACTGGCGTGAAAGGGTTTGAAGTTTAGGCGCATGGAAGTGGGCATCGGGATTGTCGGACTGGGGAACGTCGGCGGGGGCTCGCTACAGATTCTCATAGAAAACAGCAGGTCGATCGCAGAGAAGCTGGGGTTTCCTCTTTCCGTAAAGGCCGTCTGTAGCCGGAACATTCAGGGAAAAAAATTGCCGCAACTCCACCACGGTGTTATGCGGACTACGAACTGGCGTGAGGTGGTGGCGCATCCGGAAGTGGATATTGTGGTGGAAGCTATCGGCGGGACCGCGACCGCGAATCACCTCATCGAGGAGGCTCTGAGGTCGCGCAAGTCGGTGGTGACCGCCAATAAGGAACTGATGGCCTTGCGCGGCGCGCACCTGTGGTCGCTTGCGAACCAGAACGGGGTAAACCTCGCAATGGAGGCCAGCGTGGCCGGAGGAATACCAATCCACACAGTACTGCGTGAGGGGATTGCAGGAGACCGCGTACTGGAGCTATACGGAATTCTGAATGGCACCAGCAACTTCATTCTGACGGAAATCGAGCGAAGCAATGCCGCGTTTGCGTCCGTGCTGGCCGAGGCGCAACAGCTGGGATACGCGGAAGCCGACCCGTCGGCGGACGTGGATGGCCTGGATGCCCGTTCAAAGCTGGCGATTCTGGCGGCACTTGCGTTCGGGGAGCAATTAGCGCCATCGGACATTTTTACGGAGGGCATTCGGCGGTTACTACCGGTCGACTTCGAATATGCGCATCAGCTGAAGCATACGATCCGGCTGCTCTGCGTCGCACGGCAAACTGACAGCGGATTGTATCTTTCGGTCAGGCCGAGCCTAATTCCGCAATCGGCGATCCTCTCCCAGGTGAAAGGCGCTTACAATGCCATCTGGATCCGGGGTGCGTATGGGGAAGATACCTTTTATTACGGCCGTGGCGCTGGACCGAAGCCAACGGGTGTGGCCATTGTGAGCGATCTGATGCGGGTGGCGCGGGAGATTCGCTACGGGAGCCCCGAGCGCGTAAGCCCGTTCGCGCATGAACGGCTGGGCGAATACAAGCCACTTGCCATCGAATCCCAGCAGTGCCGGTATTACTTGCGCTTCCGAGTGGAGGATAAGGCCGGCATCATCGCCACCCTCGCCACGATTCTGGCGAAACACGACGTCGGAATCGATGCCGTGCTACAACTTCCGACCGACAACTGGCGTGATCTTCCCTTCGTGATCACAACGGAGCACGCGAAGGAACAAGCCGTGCGAAATGCGATGCTGGATGTGCGGGAGGCGGATTTCCTGGTGGAACCGCCGTTTGCGATGCCCATGGAAGCCGGCTTTTAGGCCCGGACCTGCCGGTCTGTGAGAGACGTTTTTGTGTTACGATCTCAAAGAGACCCGCCCAAAGCGGAGAGATGGCTGAGTGGTCGAAAGCAGCGGTTTGCTAAACCGTCGTAGTGCCTTAAAGCGCTACCGAGAGTTCGAATCTCTCTCTCTCCGCCATACATTCAGAATCAAAAACAGATCGGCCTTGCAGGCCTACCGGATCGAAGGAATAGGAGGATCGCAAGTGGCGCCGCTTGTTCTTGGGGTGTTGGAAACCTCTCTCTACGTTGCCGATGTGAACGCTTCCGCCGCGTTCTACAACGAAGTTTTCGGGTTCCGGGTGATTCATGCCGAAGGCGATCGCCTTCGAGCGCTGAGTGTCTCCGACAAACAGGTCCTGCTCCTGTTTCGCGCTGGGGGTTCTTTGGCGCCCACCGATACTCCGAACGGACGTATTCCGCCCCATGATGGTTCCGGATCGCTACACTTGGCATTTTCGATTCCCGCCGGGGCGGTGACCACTTGGCTGGAGCACTTGCGGAAAATGGATGTCCCGGTGGAGAGTCAAGTTCATTGCGGCGGACACAGCATCTACTTTCGCGATCCGGACAGCCATCTGCTCGAGTTAATCACGAGCGGGTGCTGGTCCATTTTCTAGGTAGCGCCCGCGTCCGATTCGGGGACAGTGAAGCGTCGAGCCACGAATCGCTGCCGATCCCGCCTTTGTTATGCTCAAAAGTTAGGAATAGTTGAGGTTTACCCATGTCTGGACATAGTAAATGGGCAACGATTAAGCACAAGAAAGCGGCCCTTGATTCCAAGCGCGGCAAAGTGTTCACGCGCCTGATCAAGGAAATCATGATTGCCGCAAGAAACGGCGGCGACCCGGATGGCAATCCACGCCTTCGTACGGCAGTGTTGGCGGCGAAAGCGGTAAGTATGCCGTCCGACAACATCAAACGCGCCATAATGCGGGGAACTGGCGAACTGGAAGGTGGCCAAATCGATGAAATTCTCTTCGAAGGCTACGGTCCGGGAGGAGCAGCGGTGCTTGTCTCGGCGGCCACAGACAACCGCAACCGTACAGTAAGCGAGATTCGGCATACATTTTCCAAGAACGGCGGAAATCTGGGCGAGCCGGGAAGTGTGGGATGGATGTTCGACCGCAAAAGCCAAATCATCATCGACGGCGAAAAAGCAACCGAGGATCAGCTGATGGGTATTGCTCTTGATGCGGGAGCCGACGACATTCGCGACCACGACGGCACCTGGGAAGTGATATCAGCGCCCGAAGCCCATGAGGCTGTCCTGACTGCTTTGGAAAAGGCGGGAATCCCGACCGAATCCGCGGAAATCGCCATGATTCCAAAGAACACCATTAAGCTGGAAGGCAAGAATGCCCAAGCCATGCTGAAGCTCTACGACGCGTTGGAGGAACACGACGATGTTCAGAACGTGTACGGCAACTACGAAGTAGACGAAGCCGAAGTGGAAGCCATGGCGTAAAAACGCCGTAAACACAGCGTATGCTTTCATGCGAATTGTCGGCGTAGACTGCGGCACGGAGAAGACCGGCTTTGGTGTGATCGACACAGATGGCCGGACTCATAGACTCGTCTCGGCAGGCGTCATCTGCACGAACACCACGGAAAGCCTGCATCGCCGACTGAAACGCATCGCCTTCGAACTGCGGCAGGTCGTGCACACGTTTGACCCGCAAGTAATGGCTGTGGAGGAGGTTTTCCATGCCGTGAACACCAAGTCTGCGCTGAAGCTGGCCCATGTTCGTGGCGTGGTTCTATTGCTGGCGGCCGAGGCTGGCCTCGAACTCGGGGAGTACTCCCCGCTGGAAGTGAAGATGAGCGTCGTCGGTTACGGTCGCGCCGAGAAGCAGCAGGTACAAATGATGGTTCGATCGCTCCTCGGCGCAGTACAGGAGTTTGAATCGTATGACGTGACAGACGCACTGGCCGTTGCAATCTGTCACGGAACCCGCATGAACTTTCCCGTTGCCGCGGGAGGACGGAAGTGAAGGTCGCCGTAATGGGCCTGCTGATCAGCGGGGCGATGTGGGGGGCGACCCCGAAAATTGTCTTTACCAAGAGCTTCCCTGGCAGCACGCCACCTTTTGAATCGGTCAGTGTTGACAAGAATGGCGCCCTTCAATACATGGAGTCGGCCTCGGACGACCAGCCGGTAACCGCGCAGATGTCTCAGTCTGAGGCGATGCCGCTCTTCGAGCAAGCTCAAAAACTGGATTACTTTCGATCTCCCTTGGACTCGGGCTTAAAGGTGGCCAATACCGGAAAGAAAACCTTCCGGTATATCGACGCAGATGGCAAATCAACCGAGACGTCGTTCAACTATTCCACGAACGAAATAGCCAGGCAGCTGCTCGATCGATTTGAGCAGATTGCGGCCAGCGAGCGTGCGTACCAGGATCTGGACCGGGCCGTTCACTTCGACAAACTAGGTGTGAATGAGGCGTTGGCGCAAATTGAATCGCTGTGGCTGCAAAAGCAGTTGGCGGCACCGCGACAGTTCATTCCGCTATTGGATCGCATTATCGGGCACGAGTCGTTTATGCACCTGGTTCGGGAGCGCTCGGCAAGACTAAAGGAAGCGTTTCAAGGGCCGGCGCCTGTGGCCAATTCCGAAACCAAATGAGCGTGAATGTGATCGGAATTGGCCTTCTGGCAGCACGACTTGCCTTGGGCGGCATCGTAGGACAGCAATCTGGGCAACCACCACCGGGGACGGGGGCTACCGCTGGCGATCAGGCGGAACGGCGAGACCTGATTCTGGCAACGCAGCAATCTGCGGGCAGCCGAATCGATTACATTCGCGCTCTCGAGCAGCATCTGAAACGGTACCCAAACTCTCCATACCGGGAAAAGATCGTCCGTTCCTTATTCCAGGCATCGAAGGACTTCGGAGACCAGCGGCGCATCGCAGCTTATGGGGAGCAGATCCTTACGAAAGATCCGGACGACACCGGCGTTCTTGCATCCGTAGGCACGGCGTTGAATAGCTTCGAAGAGACCACGGCGGCGCAGCGGGCGCTGGCAGTAGGACAGCATCTGGAGAAAGAGGTGCGCGGCAGCGCTGCCGCCCAAACGGCCAAAAGAGAGGCGAGCCCCACGACCACCCAGCAGCGGTTTGAGCAGGCCCATACGCTAGGACTCGCATTACTGATCCAAGCTGACGCTTGCGGCATCGGAGGCCGGACTTCAGAGGCGGTAAGACTGGCAGAACAGGCGTTTGCTGCTTTCCCGTCGGCTGAGGCTGCGCGCGCTCTAGGTCGCTGGCAGGCGACTGCAGGCCATAACGAACGTGCGATACGCGCCTATGCCGACGCGTTTGCGCTGGAGGACTCGGCCGGGCATCATGCCGACGACCGACGCCGGTTGACGGAACTTTATCTCAAGGAACATAAGCACACCAGGGGCTTAGGAGACGCCGTTCTCGCGGAATACGATCGCATGACGGCTTTGCAAAAGAAGCTCGATCTGCAACCCGCGAATTCAGGGGCCGGAGAAATTGGTACTGCGGCATTGGTCGACTTGGCTGGAAAAAAGGTGCCCCTAGACTCGTTCAAGGGCAGAGTAGTGGTTATGGATTTTTGGGCGACCTGGTGCCGGCCTTGCCGTGTGCAGCATCCGCTTTTCGAACAGGTGAAGAGAAATTTTAAAGACGACAGCCGGGTTGTGTTTTTGGAAGTAGACAGCGGCGAAGATGCCGATACGGTAGCTCCTTTTCTCCAGCGCCAGTCCTGGAGCACCGACGTTTACCTGGATGACGGTCTTGCCCGGAGATTGGACATCGAGAGCATCCCGACCACCGTGCTCCTCGGCCGGAATACGCAGCTGTACAGCGAAATGGTCGGATTCCGGCCAGAAACATTCGTCACGCTTCTTACCTCGCGTATTCAAAGCGCCCTCGCGGATCGAGATACGGTGCTTCCGGTAAGCCACAGGTGAGCCGATTGCAGTCTTCTTTTGAGCGCGTTATTTGGATCGTGCTGGATAGTGTTGGTATCGGCGCCCTGCCGGACGCTGCTGCGTACGGCGACGAAGGTAGCGATACGCTGGGCCATATTGCAGAGCGCCGTGCTTTGAAGCTTCCTAATCTGCGGCAGTTGGGTCTCGGAAACATTCGAACGTTTCAGGGTCTGTCCGCTGTGGACCGCCCCGCTGGCGCGTTTGGTAAATGTAGATTGGCATCTCCGGGCAAAGACACGACGACCGGCCATTGGGAGATGGCGGGCATTCTGCTCGAAAAGCCGTTCCCATTATTTCCACACGGCTTTCCTCCGGAGATCATGGAACCGTTCGAGGCAGAGATCGGCCGGAAGGCCCTGGGTAACAAGGCCGCCTCCGGAACCGAAATTATTGAGGAGCTAGGGGCAGAGCATGTGCGCTCAGGCTTCCCTATTGTCTATACGTCAGCCGATAGCGTCTTTCAGGTCGCCGCCCATGAATCGGTAATTCCCTTAGATAAGCTTTACGAAATCTGCGCGACAGCGCGTCGAATTTTACAGGGCCCGTATCAGGTAGGACGTGTGATCGCGAGGCCCTTCGAGGGAATGCCTGGCAAGTTTGTCCGAACTGCGAACCGCAAGGATTTTGCCGTGGCACCCCCGGAAGGCATGCTGCTGGATCGATTAGCTGGCCAGAATGTTCCGGTGTACGGAGTAGGCAAGATCTCGGATATCTTTCTCGGCCGTGGCATTACCCGGTCGGCAAAAACGAAGAACAATTCCGATGGAATGCAGAAGACCGAGACAGCTATGCACGAGCAACCGGATGGCTTGATTTTCGTGAATCTGGTGGACTTCGATCAGCTGTACGGGCATAGGAATGATGTCGAAGGTTATGCCACTGCTTTAGAAGCGGTCGATGCCTGGTTGCCGAGCCTTCCCTTAACTGAGCGGGATCTGGTGATATTGACGGCCGACCATGGCTGCGATCCCACGACGCCCTCCACCGATCATTCCCGGGAGTACACGCCTTTGTTGGTGTATGGTCCTAGAGTGCGGGCGGGCGTGAACATCGGCACCCGCGCAACCCTGGCGGACATCGGGCAGACGGTTGCACGCATTTTCGGAACCAGCATCAAAGCTGGAAACAGTTTTTTAAAAGAGATTCAGGAAGGATAGTAACCAATCAGAACATGACGAGACGGCGCGTAATGGCAGCAAACTGGAAGATGTACAAGACTGCACAGCAAACAGCGGAGTTCTTTGAGATATTCAAGCCACTGGTACAGGATGGGAATAACTGCGACGTGGCGATCTTCCCCGTGAGCGTCAATATCAGCACCGCCATAGAGGCCGCTGACGAAACTGGGATCCATATAGGTGGACAAAATATCTACTGGGCGAAAGAGGGCGCCTACACTGGCGAAGTTTCCGCTCCTATGCTGCAGGCGATCGGGGCAACTTGGGTGATCGTCGGGCACAGCGAGCGTCGACAGTACTTTTGTGAAAGCGATGCCGACGTGCTGAAGAAAACGCAAGCCGCCCTGGAAGCAGGGCTCACTCCTATCGTGTGTGTTGGCGAGCGTCTGGAAGAGCATAAGGCGGGGAAGGCGCACGACGTGCTGGTGCGGCAGTTTGCAGGAGGAATTGCGGGGCTGACGGAAGAACAGTTTGCCCGGATCGTCATTGCTTACGAGCCCGTATGGGCCATCGGAACCGGACAGACAGCAACTCCAGAGATCGCGGCGGAAGCACACCGGCTGATTCGTTCCGAAATCGACAAGCGCTTTGGAGAAGAAGCGGCCGAGGGCGCACGCATCCTGTATGGAGGCAGCGTGAAGCCGGATAACATCGCGGGCTTGATGAAAGAAGTGCAGATTGACGGCACCCTGGTCGGCGGGGCGAGTCTCGACCCGCACTCGTTCGCGAAGATCGTTAAGGCCGCCTGAGGTGTCGCCCCGCTGGCCGGCGTATGGGCGCGTACGAAGTCATGTCCCTGGACCTGTGCCCCACATGCCGTCCGGCGAAACACCTCCTCTCTGTAGAAGCTAGTTGTACCTGTAAAAGCTTCGGCAGAGTCCCTAAAATGCTCTCTTACTTCGACTCTACGCTCGTCGGGATGGCTTTCGTATCCGTAAAATCACGACGCAGCAGAATGGGTTCGCAAGCACCTGATGGCTATCCACTACGCTGATCAACTTTTCGCAAAGCCTTTGCGCCAATGGACAGCAGTGTCCACAGGATCTCCTCGCTGACCACAAGGTCGATGAGAGTCTGCTTGACTAGCGCAAACCTGGTATATCGCTGTCAAGCAGAAATAAGCAGCAAGAGATAGCTCGGTCGCCGGAGTGTCTGGAACAGTTCACGGGCGACGTAGGTTCGGTTTCTCCGTGACCTCGTAGTGAGTTGCTGAAAGATCTCACGCACCCGAAATGCTTTCATCGATGCCGGGCGTGAATCGCCCGGCATCTTGAACTGGCGTTCAGGTGTGTGAGCGCTGGGTGTGGTATGTGGGTATGTGGGTGTGTTTGCGAACCGCCACAGCACGAATTCACTGTCGCCTTTCGTGCTGGGCACGACGCATTTGCCGTGACAGGCCTAGCCCCACATTCTTCAGCCCCACCGCTGGATCTCTGCATGACCGAATCTGGCTTTGAATTCAGCCTTGGACATGCACTTAGTGTCCAGAGTGGATCTACTGATGCTCAACGCGACTTAAACAAGCTGGCCGTACGCTTCTGAAGGTTCTCCCTAAGCTGCGGTGGCCGACTATTTGTTCCCATGCTGTTCTTCATAGGTATGGGTATGGTGATGGATGTTACCCTCCGCGTCGCGGTATTCGCGTTCCTTCAAATCGGAGGAGCCAGATTGTTGTCCTCCCCGTCCTTGCTCTCCTTCCTCCTTTCCTCCTCTGTGTTCTGATCCGCCATGCTCCTGGCTGCCGCTAGCCTGATGGCCGCGCTCACCTTTCTCGCTCGTAGCCTCGTGATGAGGATAGGGCTCTTCTGTACTCTTGTGCGGGTGCTTGCCCGTACCTTGATCGTTACGTTCTGCCATTTCAGAACCTCCTCTGCTTATCTGACGTGTATGGCCCTGATTGCGACAGCTAGAAATTCTTTGGGTACTGATGTGAACGCCGGACATGGTCGGCCACCCAGTGCGAGCAATAGCGCAGAGTGCACGTTTGTTCAGGAGCGCTGGTTGGTTATTTGCGCTGAGCGGAACGCTCAGAAAAACGCACCCTGGAAATCGCCAAACGGATGCGATGTGGAGCATTCGTAGCGACATCGTATTAGAGTGATTTTCAGATCCGCGTGACCTGAAACG
>DATIMM010000007.1:0-8106 GCA_035475295.1 Bryobacteraceae bacterium | reverse complement strand
CCCTTCAGATATATTCCGTGATCGCCCAGCATCTCGCCATGATCGCTGCTGTAGATCACGATTGTATTCTGGTGCTGCCCTGTTTTCTCGAGAGCGTCGAGCACGCGGCCGACGGCTTGGTCCATCTGTTCAATCATCGCGTAGTAAGCCGCGGTGATTGTGCGATGCGTAAGATCATCGGTCTCCGCGAAGGACAAGTCCCTTCCGCCGTAAGCCGCCTGGTGATCTGTCCTCGCGTATGGCGATTTGGTTTCGAGTTCCCTATTTCGATATTTAGGCGAGGGCATCTTGGCCGGATCATATCGTTTGAAGTATTCTTCCGTGGGCAGGAAGGGAGAGTGGGGCTGAAAGATATTGACCGACATCAGCCAGGAACGGTATCCGCGCTCCTGCCGAATGAACTGAATCGCCTTGTCCCCGCACCACTCTGTCTGTGTATACTTCGGATCTATTGGCACTCCCATACGGGAGTGTGAGGAGGCGGGGTGGGCCACTTCATGCCCTGCTCCCGCAACCACACGCGCCACATGTTGGCGGTGGGCCACTGGTCGCTTATGTCGTGGCTCCAGGAAAAAAATCATAGCCGTCGTCAATCCGGTCCTCAATCCGTCCGCCCTCGCAAGCCGATAAATGAAGCTTTCCGACCAAGCCGTAGCCCGCCTCGGCCAAGATCTTCGTCACCAGCCGTTCACTCGCGGATCCTCTGTCCATTGCCGCGAAGGCCCGTCGTGTGGGGATATCGCCCGGTCAGGAAGGCGCCAGGGAAGGAGAACAGATCGGGCACTGGACAGCGTAATTTGTAAAAGCTACTCCTTCCACCATCAATCGTTTCAGATTCGGCGTGCGAATAAGAGGATTGTTCAATCCTTCGATCGTGTCGTACCTGCATTGGTCGACGCAAATCCAAAGGACATTCGGCATTTCACGGCCATCCCCTCCTCTCGGCCGCTCCATCATATTCACCATCGGCAGCTTAGGCACTGCTGGCTCAGCATTTGAAGTTTCATCCGCCGCGACCCCGCTCGCCACTAACGGGGCCGCCAATAATCCCTTGAACACATCACGGCGCTTCATAGTTGTTTTACTCCTCAAGATGTAAACCAGGACACAAAAAGAATCTCTTCGATCGCGACCAGGTTACTTGGTCGCGAGGGTCCATTCTTCTTTCGCTCGCTCGAGCAATGCGGCACGATCTTCCGGCAGTATCCAGCGTTCTCTCACCAACTCGTTCAGCGCAGCAGTGTAGTGCGCCAGATATTCGTCGCCGTTTGCATATCGCTCAGCAATCGATCTACGCGGGTCACGGGTTCTTGCGCGATCCTCCGCCGTTTTCGGAAACGGGATGTAAGAAGCTTCAAAGGCGACTCGCTGATCAGGCGCGCCAATAGAAGGATCACGAAGGTTCCAACTCGCGTAAGTTGCTAGTGGAAAGCGAATCTCAGGAAGCATGACGCCGCTGGTTTCGTTGCCGTCGGCATCCACTTGCGGCACCAGAACAGGAAAGTGCGGCCCAATTTTTGGTGGCTCAACACTGAGGATGCCCTCTCGCCAATGTGGACCGAAGTCGAGCCGCACGGCTTCGCTGGCCTCATGTGGCTTGTGGACGCCCGGGATCGTTGGGAACGAATATCTCTCTAGTGGGACGAGAGTTCCATCCGCCAGCTTTGGGTAACTGCTGGGCGGCGGCGCAGTGCCGTTCCGGACCCACGCGTCCATGTTGGCGATCATGGCCCGCCAGAAATATCGAATCGGAAGCGGCGATTCTGATTCCTGCCCCAGAAGGCCGCCTTTGCCTTTCGCGGGCGGAAACGGTCCGGAAAAGTGCTGCAGCCCTGTGAACTTGTACACGCGTACGTTCGGCGAGAGCGCCACGTCATTTTTGCCGTCGGCAGCGACCGCGATCAAGGCGGCGGCGCGGCCCCAGTATTCGTAAGACGTATTCGAAAAAATGATCTTCGGGACGACCTTTTCCGCCACAGCCTTGTCCAGCAGCCCGCCTTTCTCGCCCGTCAGCGGGTCTGTTTCGGGCTCATCTGTAAAGGGGAAGACGTCGGTGGGGAAATCGACCGATGAGGTCGGTTGCGCATCGCGCGAGGGCTGGGCGAAACGATAGTTGAAACTGCCGCGGCCCGCGCCAGCGACATGCGCCAGGACCCCATCGAGAGCCATTCGTCCTTGTTCGTCGGCGTTGAAACCTTGGTAGAGCATGTCGCGCAGAAATCGACCGTTTTGGGAGATGCCCTCGCCGTAAATCCGCTGCGCGGGAGTGATGGCGTCGGCCGAGTGCTTCGCGTACGAGGCGTAATCGCGAATGGCAGCGAAGCCGAGACCAGCGATGACGGGGTCCTGCACCACATAAACGTAATCGTAGATCTTGCCCGGTTGAAAGCCGCCCACTAGCTGGATGTGGCGGTTGTCGGTGAACTGCCACTCGGATCGTGGGATAAGCTTTCGCGATGCGTCGCGCGAGGCGCGGATTGTAAGAACGTTACGCGGGTCGTCGCGATTGGCAACTGGGTATTCCGCGCCGCCAATCCTACCCGTGATCAGATGTCCCAGCGGGATGACTTGCATTGGGCTCGACGGCATCAGATCGCCGCGCAGCAGTCCTGCAATGGTCTTGCCGTCTGCTTTGGCGATAGGAGCATACAACCGCAGTGCATCTTGCCCCGGTGCATCCCACTGCCATCCGAGCGTCACGACCGTAAAGCCACTCCGGAGAAGCCAGGCGTCCCCGGGGTCCTTGAGGGCCGCATCCCCGCCGTCTACGATCCCGACAAGGCCATCATGTCCGCGATTGGGAACTTCCAGGATAATCGATCCGTTCCCTTTGGCAGAATCCTTAGGGCGGATCGCACTGAAATCGGCAGAAAATCCGACTTCTCCGTTCTTCAGGTTGACGGCCTTGGCGAGGTCGACGATCCGTCGGTTATGAGAATTGGCGACAGTGATAGAAAAATACACTCTGCCGGCGAGGTGTTCGTAAGCACCTGCGCTGCCGAATGACTGTCCATTGAGCACGTCTGCACGAGAGCTGATCTCGACGCGCAGGACCTTTGCGGATAACGGAACCAGCCAAGAGAGCGAAAGGATGAGCATAGCGAGGGCAAGGCGCGGCTTGAGCATTCCGCGCGAGTGTAACATGCGCAGTGCGAACTTGTCTGTAGCCAAAAATCGAAGGTGCGCCCGGTGCAACCAGGGAGGACTTTTCACGCACTTCCAATGAGATGTCCAGACGACGCTGAAAGAAAACCGCGAGAGCGGTGAGAATCGCACCAATCATGTCGATCCCAAATCAGCTGTAACACACTTCAACGATGTCGCCAGTCCATCTGGTTCTCAACGCAAATCATTGACCTCAAACGATCAGCAGCGTTTTGACTACGGACAGGTTTTTGGATTCTCGCGTAACGTTTGTAAATCCACGTAAGGTTGTTATTGATGTGTCAGGTAAGTCATTGGTTCCGCGTAGGATGACATTTCCGAGATGGCCAGGTTGGAACTAGATATTCCCGCGCTTCATCTCGCCAGCCATGTAGTCTGTTGAACGCCAAGCCAGCGCGAGGATCGTAAGAGTCGGGTTTTTTTCAGAGGCCGTAGTAAATGCCGAGCCATCTACGACGAATACGTTCTTCACATCGTGCATCTGGTTGAACGAGTTTAAGGCCGAACGCTTCGGGTCTAGGCCCATGCGACAGGTGCCGTGCTCGTGAATGGCACTGCCGTTTGGCTCCAGGTAACCGGTTTGATAGGGGACAATCTCGGCCTTGGCAGCGTGCAGAATTTCGAGCATGGTGTCGTACATGTCCTTGGACATGCGGCGTTCATTTTCGCCGATGGCGTAGTTGATGCGTGCGATAGGAACACCGTACTGATCGACGGGCGATCCCTTCACGGTAATGCGGTTCTCCGCCTTCGGGATGGTTTCGCCGAAGGGGTGCAGATTCAGCAGCGCCGGATAACGCTCCTTCACAGCTTTCTTGAAGTCAGAGCCGAAGCCGGGGATTGATTTCGCATACGAAAGGTCGGTTTGTGCGCCGGTGTACCAGAACTGGCAGCCAAAGCCTCGTATGTAGTCGCGTTTGCGCCCGTCGCGATGATTGAACCTCGGCAGGTACATGTGTGCGCCGCCGATTCCGTCGTCATTATGAACAGTTGTGCCGATCAGCTCCGGCGCGAAACCGCGGATCGTGAAGCGAATCTGTTCCGATAAGTAACGGCCGATCACGTCGGATGAGTTGCCGATGCCGTTCGGGTACTTCGATGAGGTGGAGTTCAGCAGGATGCGCGTGGAATCTACGCAGGATGCAGCGACGATGACGCGCTTGGCGTAGATGCGATGCTCTTCTTTGGTGTACCGGTCAAAATACTGGACGCCGTTTGCCAGTCCGTCATCGCCGACGAGAATTCGCGCGGCTACGGCGTTGTTGACAATGTTCAGCCGCCCAGTTTTGAGTGCCGGCTCGAGCAAGTAATCCGAGGAATTGAAGAATGCGCCCACATCGCAGCCGGAGCCGCATGCGCCACAGTAGTGGCATTTGGCATGACCGTTGTGCGGCTGAGTGAGTACGGCGCGACGGATTGCAACAGTGTCGATGCCGACCTTCTTTGCGGCATTCTTCATGACGTGCTCGCCGCAACGAAGAGGCGGGGGCGGCAGAAAGTATTTACTGCCGGGAAGCGAATCCTGATCATCATCGCCGCCGCACACACCGATGAGTTGATCGACCTGGTCGTAATACGGCGCAATGTCTTTATAACGGATGGGCCATGGGATTTCCCAGCCGTCGCGTTCCGGTCCGGCAAAATCGAGGTCCGAGTAGCGCAAACTCACGCGCCCCCAGATGTTCGTTTTCCCGCCACGTCCCCAGACGCGAGTCAGTTGGAAGTCCTGGCCTAGCGGGGTGATGTACGGTTGTTCGGCGGTATCGAGTACGATTTGCGGCGGCTTATGGCCCGCGTCCAAACGTTGCTGCCATTCCCATGGCTTGACGTGGGTCCAGAATTCGCTGCGGTTGAACTTGCGTCCGGCGTCGAGCATGGTGACGTTGATGCCCTGGCGCGTGAGATTCCAGGCGGCCATTCCGCCGGCAGCTCCGCTGCCAATGATCACGACCGGGTGAATTTGAGGATTAGACTGAACTTGCATTTAGCTTTGGTGCTCCGGGTTGTGGTGTTCCGGATGTTGGCAGCCGGGAAAGCTAGCGAGATAGGTGTTGCCATGCCAGCCGAGCTCGGTTTTCAGACCGATCTCGGTTTTGTAGTAAGCGTCCACTGTCATGTCTTTAACCATCGCGAAGAATTTCCCGAGCGATGAATCCGGCTGCAGACTCATGGGTGTCAGCACTGCGATCTGCTGTTGCTCCGTGAGCTCGACGAACTCCTGGCCGTAGCTGCTCACGGAGGCCGCATTCAGATCGGCCAGCCCTGCGCGGAAGGGCTGTACCAAGGTAGGGTCGGCAACGACGGCCTTGTCGATGAGAAGCGCGACGCCCGCATCCTTTGCGCCCGGCGTGTCGGTACGAGGAATGATGCGTTCGGTGAGCGCCTCCATGGTCCGGAATTCGGCGGGTTGGAAAAAGTTTGGTTTGGAGGGCTGGGCCAGCTTGATGGCTGGTCCCGTGTGCAGATGGCCCGGCTGGCTTTCGACTTCCTTGTTCTCCTGCGCGGCTACATACGACGGGAAAGCGACGGAAGTGACAGCGAGAATCTTGAAAACATCTCGGCGTGTACTCATAGGAACGTCTAAGGAGACACTATATCGCTACGGAAAGTGATTACTCCGATCCTGTTCCTCGAGAACCCCGTGGCGGCTTAGTAGGGTCGGTTCGATGACGACAGCTGCTAGACAAAAGCAGTGTCGCGCGCCGGAGGCGAGTGGCGCTGTTTTGTTCTTCAACCGGAGTTGGGCTTTCCGGAATAGCTTCGGTTACGTCCGAGTTGTTTGCCGAGGACCGCTAGAGTGGAGCGCTCCGGATCGGTCAACAGAAGACGAGAAGATAGACGGGATCGAAGGACTCTATTCTCCGCGAGCCGGTATTCATTCTGCAGCAGAGCTGCTGAATCACCATCCCGGTCACGTATCCTAACACGCGCGCCACTTGGGTCTTCTTCATCGAAACGCACCATCATACGTTCTTTGTCCTCAGCACGTTCGAGTTTTTTGACCGCACGGGAACTCGATCTGAAATAGACGGCAGCGTCTGTGCCTTGGACGCCGTTATTCACTTGCAATCTTTGCCGAAGCAAAGTGTTCTGCTAAAGAAAGGCAGAACATGATTCTGGAAGCGGTCGGCAACTGCGCTGGTGTGCGTACCGTGATAGACCTCAAACGAATTGGCGATGCCGTAGTTTTCTAACACTTCGTGCAGTTTCGCGGCACCGGTGCGTAAGCCGTCCTGGTCGCCAACATCGATGGAGATTGCCCGGTACTCTCGCAGGTTACGGACATATTGGTCGACGAAGGCCAAGGGAGAATTCGCCGCCCACTTAGCGATCACGTCCTGCTGTACCACGCCATCTTTTGTGGGCAGATCCAGGTAGAGCGGCGGTTTCTTCGGATTCGGCGACCACGCTGCTGCGGATGCCAATTGAGTGCGCAAGCCAAACGGTAAGTTCGCGGAATCGGCGGGAGTTTTCACCGCTTCGAGGGCCGCTTCATTGCTCGGATTGGCGGGTCCGGCTCCTCGTGCGACAAGGCAGCACGGACTCATGATGTACAGACTGCCAAAGACGTCGGAATGCTTCATTCCAATGCGAGAGGCACCGTAGCCGCCCATCGAGTGACCCGCCAGACCCCGGCTGGTTCGATTGGGAATGGTGCGGTAGTGTGCGTCGATGTAAGCGACGAGATCGTGGCTCACAAAGCGTTCGAAGTCACCCGTGGTCACAGAACTCGAATACATGGATCCGTTGTGGACGGTCTTCGAGTCCGGCAGGACCACGATCATGTCCTGGGTTCCCTGCGCGAAAGCGCCTTCGATCGTTTGTGGCACATGAATTTCATGCGTCCATTGCTCTGCGCCAATCGAGTATCCGTGGAGAGCGTACACGACGGGATAGCGTCGGTTCTTTTGAGCCACGTAACTCGGCGGGAGGAAAACGATGACGGTCCGGTCGACATCATCGCCTTCCAGGTTGCCCTCTAAAGAAACTCCATGGACCTTGATGCGCTCGATCGCGACAGGTTTCGCGCCGGGCACGGGACCCGGCACCTCTGTCTGGACCTGTGCGGACGCGATATTTGCGAATGCCAGAATAGTCAAGATCCCGTAGTGGATGCTTAGCTTTCTCCTATCTCTGACGCGTCTTGAGGATTTCATCGATTTGCTCTTTTGCGACCGGCAACTTCTCCCTGTTTTCGCGGAGCCAGCCTGTGAAATCAGCTTCGATGGGTGGGGACCATGCAGCATCGATCTGTCCCGCCGTGTATTTACCTTCCCGGAGACGCTGGTGGCCGAAGACGTCACGCAGGTGTGTGATTTCCGAATACTGCACTACTTTCTCAGCCAACTGCGGAGGGATAAAGAGAACACCGCCATTCCGGCCAAGTACGACATCGCCGGGCATCACTGTAGCCTTGCCGATCCGAATCGGCAGGTTGATTCCCACCATCGTTGAGTTCAACCGGGCTCCGGTAGCGAGGCTTCCGAAATGATGCGAGGGGTCATAGAAGCGGACAAACGACGTAAAATCCTCTAGCTCATTCAGTCCGTTAATGTCGCGCACGGCGCCATCGTAAACAATCCCGTTGTGCGTGCGCGCATAGATTGCGTTACCCACGTTATCGCCAATGGAGGGCCCGTCCTGCTTTAGTCCGAAATGGTCGCAAACGTAGACATCTCCCGGCTGCAACATATCGACCGGCCAGGCGTTCTCGGCGCCTACGCGCCCATCCTGTTTACCCTGCTGCTCGATTACTTTCTGGATATCCGGCCGACCCGGCACCCATTGCGCCGTGAGCGCGCGACCTACCAATACCTTGTCGGGATGGATGCTGTACCACCCGTCTTCGTATTCGTGATTGAATCCAGCGGACCGCAATTGCGCCCACGCCTCTTCGAGCGTGACTGATTTCATCCGCTTCAAGATGTCGTCCGGAACCTT
>DATIMM010000006.1:0-58671 GCA_035475295.1 Bryobacteraceae bacterium | reverse complement strand
CGTGTACACGACCGAACTTCCACGTCCGTACTCGGTTGAGAACGTATTCACCGCTGTAGTTTCTTCCTGAATGGAATCGGGATTCGGGCTGAGATTCACAACCCCCGGCCGGATATTGCTGGTGACATCCAAACCATCAACCACGTACATATTCGCGTTGCTGCTACGCCCGTTCGCGCTGGCGTCCACCGACTGCTCCGTTGAGAAGTTGTCCCCGGCAGCGCCTTGCACACCACTACCCACCAATCCGCGACCGGAAACGCCCGGAGCTAGAGTGACCAGACTGATCATGTTCCGGCCCGACAACGGGACAGCGTTCAGTTCCCTCTGCCGGATTGTCTCCTGATTCCGCGTCTCAGCCGTGTCCAGCACCGGTGCCGCCGCCGTGACCACAACCGACGTTGAGGCGCTCGCTAGGGACAGCTTTATCGGTAAATTGAGATTTTGCCCTGACGTTAACGTCACATTGACGCTAGTCTTCGAAAAGCCTGGAGCACTTACCGTGATGTCGTACGTGCTAGGTCCAAGACTGACGAACTTAAAATTGCCGGCATTGTCGGCGGTGGTCGTTTGCTGCACCTGTGTCGCGGTATTCGTCAGCGTCACAGTGGCCTTAGCCACGCCCGCCCCGGAAGGATCCGTGGCATCGCCCTGAATACTGCTGTTAAATTGACCAAAACACGCTAGCGCAAAGAAGCTAAATAGAAGCAGGCGAACTAAGCCTGCACAACGACCCAAGCTCCACACGGTTGACCCTCGCTCCCGCCGAACGGTGCAATCGCTTACAGCACCGGGCGCAATCGAAACTGAGACCAGAGTATGGTGGTTTCAACTAAAAGTCAACCGAAAGGTCCACAGGTTTGTAAACGGCGGAAACGCGTACAGTTCCCGTCTCGGTGATCGGCGTCCCAGTTTACGACGCCCAGACAACACGCTGTCCTACAGTAATTTGGCGATGAGCCCGGTCCAGCCTGTCTGGTGACTCGCGCCTAAACCTTTGCCCGAATCGCCATGAAAATACTCGTGGAATTGAAGCAGATCTTTGAAGCAGCAGTCATGCTGGAGCAGTTCGTTCTCCCCATAGATCGGCCGTTGACCGTCCGGCCCGCGGAGAAAAAGGCCCGATAAGCGTTCCGACAATAACCGGCCCCCCTGCCTCAAGGTCACCCATTGACCGCTCCGCGTCGGAAATTCTACCTTTATCGAGTCGCCATAATAATGGTCCAGCCTGTTCAACGCCTCAATAACGAGAAAGTTCATCGGCATCCAGACCGGCCCACGCCAGTTGGAATTTCCTCCGAACAGACCGGACTTCGACTCCGCCGGCTCATAGGTAATGCTGGAGCTATGCCCGTTCAGCTGGAGCTCATAAGGATGATCCTTGTGGTATCGCGACACGGAGCGGACTCCATAGGGCGATAGAAACTCGTCCTCGTCGAACACGCGCTGCAGAATGCGTTGGAGCCTTTGCCGGTTCACGACGGAAAGCAAGCGCCGGTGTTCTACACCGCCTTCAGTTAAGCTGGCCAATCCTTCAGTCAAGTCCCCGCGATTTGCAATAAACCATTTCATCCGTTTCCGGAACCCACGATGGCGGTCCAACAAATACTCTTCCAGGGTGTCCGTAGCAAACAACGGAACGATACCTACCAGGGACCGCACCCGCATCCGAATATATTCATGCCCGGGCGTTCGCAACCGGTCATAATAAAAACCGTCCTCTTCGTCCCAGAGCCCCGTGTCCAGATGATGGTTGACCGCGTCGGCGATATAGAGAAAGTGTTCGAAGAACTTGCTGGCAATGTCCTCGTACACGGGATTGATCGCCGATAAAGTGAGGGCGATCTTCAACATGTTCAGGCAATACATCGCCATCCAACTGGACCCGTCGGATTGCTCCAGCAGCCAGCCCGGTGGGAGGTCTTCGCTTCGATTGAACACGCCGATGTTATCGAGTCCGAGGAATCCTCCTTCAAAGATGTTGGCGCCCTCGGAATCCTTCCGGTTTACCCACCACGTGAAGTTCATCAGCAGCTTATGAAATACACGCTCCAGGAACGGGTAATCAGGCTTGCCCTTCACACGTTTATCGATCTCGAAAACCCGCCAGCACGCCCAAGCATGCACGGGAGGATTCACATCGCCAAACGCCCATTCATAGGCGGGAATTTGGCCGTTGGGATGCATGTACCATTCCCGAAGAAATAACAAAAGCTGTCCCTTGGAAAAATCGGGATCGGCCGCCGCGATAGCCACCGTATGAAAGGCCAGGTCCCACGCCGCATACCACGGATATTCCCATTTATCCGGCATGGAAATGATGTCCTCATTGAAGAGCTCTCTCCAGCTGTGATTCCGTCCCAATTTTCGCTGCTCGGGTGGCTGTAAAACATCGGGATCTCCGTTCAGCCAAGTCTCGACGACGAGGTGGTAAAACTGCTTACTCCAGAACAGTCCTGCGAATGCCTGCCGCTGCACATTAGCGGCGTCCTCGCCTAAGCCTTCCGCGTGGGGCGCATAGAACTCGTCTGCTTCGCGAATGCGCAGGTGAAATACTTCGCTCCACTGCTCTCGCGGCAACGATGGGGCATCCTCAGGAGCAAGGCGAAACAACAGTTCACGTTCCTCGCCGGGCCCGATACTAAGCGGATAAACAGCGCAGCACTTGGTTCCCTCCCGCTCAGGACTTACGGCCTCCCGCACACCCTGAACCAAGTACTTATGGAAAGCATCCTTGTGATGCAGCCCGCTATCATCCAAGCCCCACAGCGCTTGGACGTCGCTCTCGTTCTCGGTAAAGAGAACCTCAGGAGTTCCGTCCAACTCCCAAACAAAATTGCCTAGTGAGTTGTGAGCCGCATGCACCCTGCTGCCGTCCGTCAGCGTAAGTTTCGGTTTGGCGCCCGCCTCGCCTTCCTTGCTCCAACTCCAGGTATTGCGAAACCAAAGAGTAGGCAGAAAAGTTAACCCTGCCGCTTCCGGGCCGCGGTTGGCAATCGTAACTCGTATCAGAATATCGTTGGCGTCGTGCTTGGCGCACTCCGCAAATATGTCAAAGTAGCGGCCTTCACTAAAGATACCTGTGTCTTGTATCTCGTATTCGGGATCGTCCTTGCTGCGCTTTAGGTTCTCTTGAAGCAACACATCGTAAGGGAAAAGCTCCTGCGGATATTTGTAGAGTCCCTTCAGATAGGAGGCTGTGGGAGTGGCATCCAGGTAATAGTAAAGCTCCTTGACATCTTCGCCATGATTGCCTTCTTTGCCGGACAGCCCGAACAGCCGCTCCTTCAGGTAGGGGTCCTTGCCATTCCAAAAAGCCAGCGCGAAGCAGAGCCGCTGATGGTTATCACAAATGCCGAGGATGCCATCTTCCGTCCACCGGTAAGCGCGCGAACGGGCCTGGTCTCGCGTGAAATAGTTCCAGGCATCACCATCAGCACTGTAATCCTCGCGAACCGTTCCCCACGCACGCTCAGCTAAATAAGGACCCCAACGTCTCCAATACTTTGTCCTCGCCTCGTCTTCGGCGAGTCGTTGCTGTTCCGCCGACATTGGGGAGGAAGGGTTCCCAGTACCAGGGAGCTTGCTATGCAACGCTCGACTCTGGCTCTGGAACTTCCAGCGGACGCTTATATTTGCATTCCCCGTTGGGACACTGCGCCACAGGTCCGGATTTCAGGTACTTCTCGATGAGATAGCTACTGCCGCAATCCGGGCACTTCTCCGGAACAGGCTTACCCCAGGCGACAAAATCGCAATCGGGATAACGGTTGCAGCCAAAGAACGTCTTGCCGCGTTTGGACCGACGCTCGACAATTTCTCCTTCGGAGCAGTTCGGGCAAGGCACGCCAATGGTCTTCTGCTTGATGTATTTGCACTTTGGATAATTGCTGCAGGCCACGAATTCGCCGTACCGGCCAAACTTCTTCACTAGGTTGCTGCTGCACTGCGGGCACGTCTCCTCCAGCGGGATGTCCTTGCGCTGTTCCCCGCCGAGCTGCTTCGTGGTTTTGCAATCGGGATATCCCGAACACGCGTAGAACTGGCCGAAGCGTCCCTTCTTCAGCACCATGGTGCGACCGCAGTTTTCGCAGTACTCCTGCTCATCCTGCTCGTTCAGGTCTCCCTTGTCGCCATCTGAAGATTCCACCGCAAGCTCGCGCGTATTGGTGCATTCCGGATAGCCGGTACATGCAACGAAGCTGCCGTGCTTGCCCCACTTGATCACCATCGGCTTACCGCACTTCTCGCACAGGAAGTCGGTTGGCTTCTCCATGCGCTTGATGTCGGTCATGTGCCGCTCGGCGTGTTCCAGGTCTTTCTGGAAGCGGTTGTAGAAGTCGGCCATGGCCGCACGCCACTCCACCCGGCCATCCTCTATCTCGTCCAGTTCCTCTTCCATGCGCGCCGTATACTTCACATCGAAGAGATGGTTGAAGTTCTCCAGCAGCAGGTCCGTCACCACGATCCCGAGTTCAGTCGGAGTGAACTTACCGCCTTCCTTCGTGACGTACTCGCGCTCCTGAATCGTGGACAGAATCGAGGCATAGGTAGAAGGCCGGCCCACGCCATCGGATTCCAATTTTTTCACCAGGGTCGCTTCGTTGTAACGCGGCGGCGGCTCCGTAAAGTGCTGCTCCGGCTTAATCGCCTTGAACTTCAGCGTCTCGCCTTCGGTTACCAGCGGCAGCTTGTTCTTGAGCTCATCGTCTTCCTCGTCCTTCTGATCCTTGCCTTCTTCGTAGACCTTCAGAAAGCCCTCGAACTTCATCACACTACCTGTGGCCCGGAACAAGTACTCGGCGTTACTCTTGCCCTTGGCTGCGAGATCAATCGTGGTCTGGTCGAACAGGGCTGGCATCATCTGCGATGCGACAAAGCGCATCCAGATCAGCCGATACAGCTTCAGCTCATCTTCGGCTAAAAGCTTTTCCAACGACTCCGGCGTCCGTAGCACGGAGGTTGGGCGAATCGCCTCGTGCGCATCCTGCGCATCCTTCTTCGTCTTATAAACGTTCGGAGTCTTCGGCACGAAGTCCTGCCCGTATCGTTCCGCCACGAAACCACGTACTTCGTTCAGGGCGTCTTCCGAGACCCGGGTGGAATCCGTACGCATGTACGTGATTAAACCGACCGAGCCTTCCTTCCCGAGTTCCTTGCCCTCGTACAATCCCTGCGCCAGCATCATGGTCCGCTTTACGCTGAAGCGCAGCTTGCGGGAGGATTCCTGCTGCAAGGTGGAAGTAATAAACGGCGGTACGGCATTCCGCTTCTTCTCGCGCGTACCTACCGAACGGACAACGTAAGCAGCGTCCGCCACGTCATCGACAATTCCCGTGGCCGTCTTCTCGTCGCCGACCTTTGGAGTCTCGTCGTTCAGCTTGTTCAACCGGGCGTTCAAAACCGGCGGCTTCTTGGCGTTCAGCGCAACGTCAATGGTCCAGTACTCTTCTTTTTCGAACGCGCGGATCTCGCGCTCGCGCTCCACAATCAGGCGCAAAGCGACGGTTTGCACGCGGCCCGCCGAAAGTCCGCGTCGCACCTTGTCCCACAGCAACGGCGAGATCTTGTATCCCACCAGCCGGTCCAAAATCCGGCGTGCCTGCTGCGCCTCCACCAGATGAACGTTCACCGCCATCGGCTTATCAAACGCCTTCTTCACGGCGTTAGCGGTGATTTCGTTGAACATCACCCGGAAAATGGCGGGCGCTCCGGCCTTCTTCAGCTCCAGTTCTTCCTTCAGGTGCCAGCAGATCGCTTCCCCCTCGCGGTCAGGGTCAGCCGCCAGGTAAATGGAATCTACGCCCTTGGCGGCCTGCTTCAGCTCCGAAATGAGTTTCTTTTTTCCTTCAATGACTTCATACTTGGGCGTGAAATCGCGCTCGACGTCGACCGCCAAATCCTTCTTTGGCAGGTCTTTGATGTGGCCCAGCGAGGCTTTGACCACATACTGCTTTCCCAGATATTTCCCTATTGTTTTCGCCTTCGCCGGGGATTCAACGATGACGAGTGCTTTTGCCATACCGTGCTTTTACCTAAATAAACTGAGCGGCAGCTTCATCCGCTGCCAGGAAGACGCTACCCTTTTACCACACCTTCACAAAGTTTTTACCCGGGAGTTGCCGGATCAACCCCGACATCTCCAGGTCAAAGAGGGCGCCGATCAATTCAGATGAAGAGGTCCCCTCGAAAGTTTCAACCAGGGCCTCAAGTTGTTGAGGAATATCAACTTGCAGGTGATTTAGCAACTTCCGTGCGAGCGCTTTCATCGGCTCCTCGGTACCGTCCGACACGGGCTCTTCGCCCGCCGCCAGACCCTCCAATAAAACTTTTTGCTGGGCCCGATGCACCAGCTCTCCTCTCGCCGCCACGGGTAGCTCATTGGTGACATCGGTCCATTCCTGGACCAACTTGGCCCCTTGTTTGATGAGAAGATTCGGTCCCCAGCTCATCTTGGAGGTAATATTTCCTGGAACCGCAAACACTTCCCTGCCCTGGTCCATTGCCAGCCTTGCCGTAATGCCGGATCCGCTATGCTGCGCACCCTCAACAATCAGGACCCCCAGGGAAATTCCGCTGACGATCCGGTTCCGGATCGGGAAATTCTGAGGGTACGCGGGAGTTCCAAGCGGGAACTCCGATACCAGCAGCCCGTTCCGGCTAATCTGGTCGTACAGCTTGCGGTTATCTGCCGGATACAGAACGTCCACCCCGCATCCGAAAACCGCGATCGTATCCCCCCCTACCTCCAGAACCGCCCTATGTGCTGCCGTATCGATGCCCCTTGCCATCCCACTGATAATTGCCAGGCCCGCCTTCGCCAAATCAGCACTTAGCCGCTCCGAAGCCGCCACCCCATAGGGCGTGGGTCGCCGGGTTCCAACGACCGCGATCGAATGCGCTTTGAGCAGATCCACTCGCCCTTTGGCGAACAGCATCAGCGGTGGATCAAATATCTCTCGCAAACGCTGGGGATACCGCGCATCCTGATAGGAAATCAACTCCGCTCCGGCGTTGAGCAGCCGTTGCTGCTGGTCGACTGCATCCTCGAAGGAACACCCGCTCGCCACACTCCGCGCTTGGCCCGGACTGAGGCCCGCCGCCTCCAATTCCGTCACCGACGCCCGAAAGATGCCTTGCGGAGATCCCAGCTTTTCCAGCAGCCGCAATCCGCCAATCGGCCCTAGTCCCGGCACCATCCGCAGCGCCAGCCAGTGCAGCGTCTCTTCCTGCGTAATCACCGCATTCGCCATGTGGAATACGTGGAGCCGGAAGCTTCACCCTCTCATATAGAGACCGCACGCCTTCGAACCCTTTACCCGCCCAGGGACAGACCCCGCTACGTCTCAAACACGGCGTTAGATACTTGTGACTGTCGGTTGCAGTCGTTCACTGCGATTCATTTATGCGAATTACCAGCGCTGCCAGCGCTCTCCCCCGGTACTACTACCCCCAGAAAACCCTGATCGAAGCTTTCCGGAAATACTGGGGACCCAAGATCGACCGGTTTGACATCCTGGAACGTCTCCACGCCGCCACCCAGGTGGATGGGCGCTACCTCGCTCTCCCTATCGAGTCGTATCCTTTCCCAAACTGGGGCGAGGCAAACAACCAGTGGATTCAGGCAACACTCGATCTCGGCGAGCAGGCCGTCTGTCAGGCCCTGCGACAGTCCGGCGTCTCCAAGCAGGACATCGGCGCCTTTTTTTTCGTCTCCATCACCGGGGTCGCCAGTCCGTCCATAGAAGGCCGCCTTATAAATAGGATGCAGTTGAACCCGCGTATGAAGCGAATCCCTATCTTTGGGCTCGGCTGTGTGGCCGGAGCCGCCGGAATCGCTCGCGCTGCCGATTATGTGCGCGCCTTCCCAAAGGAAGCCGCCTTGTTGTTGTCCGTAGAACTCTGCTCTCTCACGATTCAGCCCGACGATCTTTCGGTGGCCAATCTCATCAGTTCCGGCCTGTTTGGAGACGGCGCGGCCGCTGTCGTGGTCTCCGGGGTCGAACAGGAGGCAGGAGCGGGCCCGGAAATCATCGCCACCCGCTCGACGTTCTATCCGGACACCGAATACGTCATGGGCTGGGACATCTCCGAAAAAGGCTTCCAAATCGTTCTTTCGCGCGACGTTCCGGAAGTCGTCCTCAAAAACCTGGGGAAAGACGTAGACGAATTTCTCCAGGAGCACCAATTAAAGCGGGACGATATCGCCACTTGGGTGATTCATACCGGCGGTCCGAAGGTCCTGGAGGCCACAGAAGCCGCCCTCGCCCTCCCACAAAACGCGCTCGCTGCCTCCTGGGCTTGCCTGCGAAAAACCGGCAATCTTTCCTCCGCCTCCGTCTTGTTCGTACTGGAGGAGGTCATGAAGAACCGTCGCCCGGAACCCGGCACTTGGAGTATCCTCGCGGCCATGGGCCCTGGCTTTTGCTCCGAACTCGTACTACTGCGGTGGTAACCGTTCCGGCTTTCTCGTACCCGTTTATTCTGACTCCAGCATCTAATAACAAATACTCGTGCAACGTTTTGCAATTTACGTGATTTTGTTTGGCTTGACCGCCTCGCTCGCTATGCTGGGCCAGTACGGTGGTCAAGGCCCGATAGGCAACGGTCCTCTAGGTCAGGGTCCAATGGGACAGGGGCCCATGGGCGGCGGCGGCATTCCAATTCCTCACCGGCATAAAAAAGGCCAGCAGGATTCCAGCACAAAGGACACTCAACCCACCCTCTCGGCGGACGGTAAAACTGTCTCCAACGACGGAAAAACCCTCGTTGTCAACACCAAAGACGGCCGGACCCTTACGTTGCGTCTGAATGATCGCACGAAGTTCACCCACTCGGGAACCGGCATCTCCGCTGGCAAGATCGTTCCGGGCACCACCGTTCGCGTTGAAGCCGCTGAGGATCAGGAGGCTTATCTAACCGCCACGTCTGTTGATCTGGTAAAGGACGCTCCAGCCAGCGCGCCGGCTTCTGCCCACGGTGGTACCCCTGCAGCCGGGGCAGTTCCGCAGCCTGCGAACCCTGACGGAACGGCACCCGACGAGGAGGACGCTGAACTCACCCGGCCGACCATTCTCAACAGTCCGGACGCACCGAACCGGCCCATTCTCCGCCATGGAAGACCCCGCCGGTCGACAGCATCCGCCACAGCTGACGACGATAGCTCAGCACCAGACGCCAGCGCCAAACCCAAGCCCAAACCGGTAGCCGCCAGGCAGGCGGCCGACGACAACGGATCGTCGGATTTCACCATCGGCGAAAATACCGGCTCCGCGCCACGGAGTGTGACGCCGAAGCGCGACGCACTCCTCGACCGAACGCGAGAGTGGGCCCAGACGTTCACTAACGGGCTGCCGAATTTTGTCTGTGAACAAATGACAACGCGCTACATGGAAGTCTCGCGCTCTGCCGGCTGGGAGGCGCATGACGTTGTTGCCGCGAAAGTTGTTTACGAAGACGGCCGCGAGAGTTACAAGGACATCAGCATCGATGGACATAAGACCAGCAAAAGCATGCTGGAGATAGGCGGCGCAACGTCTACGGGAGAGTTCGCCTCCGTGCTTCGGAGCCTGCTTGCGGACCGCAGCGGTGCGCAATTCAAGTTTTACCGGTCCGACAGCATTGCGGGCACGCCCGCCGCCGTCTACGACTTCAAAGTGCCCCTGCAACTCTCTGACTGGACCATAACGATCGGTGGCCAATCCCTGCGCCCGGCTTATAGCGGCAGCATTTGGGTGGACCGGAAAACAGCCGAAGTCCGCCGCATCGAGATGCAGGCCGATAATATTCCCCAGGACTTTCCTTCCGACTCGGTCCAGATGGCCGTCGACTACGACTCGGTTCCGCTGGGCACCAGTAAATTCTTGCTGCCCGTGCATGCGGAAAACTTGAGCTGTCAGCGTGGCTCGCCGGTTTGCTCGAAGAACGCCATCGACTTCCGCAACTACCACAAGTTTTCAGGCGAGAGCACGATTACGTTCGGCAAGTAAGTTGCGTTTGCGTAACAGCCCTCGGAACCGGTCGGCTAAGGGGATCTCGGCTCCGCTACCGCCTAGACTGCAAAGTCGACTTCGAGCGGCTCGATCAGCGGCATCAACCAGCTCACCAGTTGCTGGTGCACGGGATGGGGACCGTAGGCATCCAGAGATGCCCTGTCAGCAAACTTCATGACACCGCCCAACTCATAACCTTGCCCTTTCGGTGAAAAATTCTTCCCCACCCACGTTTCCAGCAATCCTGGAATCTGTCCTTGTAACTTACGAATCTCCGCTGCGACCTTTTCCTTCTGTTCCTCGGTAACTCCCGGTCTCCACCGGAAGGCAAATACATGAATGCACATACTGCCATTGTCT
The DNA here is from genome assembly GCA_035475295.1 of Bryobacteraceae bacterium. Classification (GTDB taxonomy): domain Bacteria; phylum Acidobacteriota; class Terriglobia; order Bryobacterales; family Bryobacteraceae; genus Bog-105. The sequence goes on along the minus strand of DATIMM010000006.1, from coordinate 48,319 downwards.
ACGGTTCGCCCTTCATGGCAGGCGTCGCCAAGGATCGACTCGGGACGCGAGTTCCGGACGGTGGGCGTGTGAAATATCCTTTGACCCTCCGCCCCTCTAAGGTTATTTTTTTACCAGGTTGCTAATTCTTACACATGCCTCAAAGCTCTCCTGAGTCCGCCCTCAGCCGCCGCGAGCGCCGGATTATGGACATACTTTTTTCTGCCGGCCGTGCTACCGGCCAGGAGATTCAGCAAAAGCTCGACGATTCGCCTAATTACTCCACCGTCCGCACCATTTTCAGAGTCCTGGAACGCAAAGGTTACGTCCGTCACACGGAGGAAGGGCTTCGCTACGTTTATGAACCGGTGGTTGCCCGCGAAATCGCCCCTCAAACGCCTACGGCAGACTTTCTTCGACGGTTCCGCTCAGCAGGCCGTCGCTGCGCTAGTCGATCCCAAGGCTTATCGCCTTCCCCGCAGCTAATTAGACCAGCTGTCGGAGCTCATCGAAAAAGGAAAGGAGAAGGCGTCATGATGTCCCTGCTGCTTTTCACCAAGCTCACTGCCGTTTTGTTTCTGGGCATCATTGCGCTCCTGCTGACACGTAGGGCTTCTGCTGCTGTCCGGCATCTTCTCTGCACCGTGACGCTCGCCATGGCGGTTGCACTCCCGATAACCGCTAAGTTCCCCGCCATTCGACACTCGCAGCTATTTACGTTCGTCGCGAGCGCCTCGGACCACCTCGCTGCTCGCCATCCATCGCCCGTTCATCTGGGCGCCATCATCTGGATTGCCGGAGCCCCGCTCGTCCTGGTTCGCTTTGCCGTGGGCGGTGCCTATCTGCAATGGCGAACGCGACGTCTGCCGGCCTCCATGCACGTGGAAAATATTCCGGTCTGCTTGACGGACGTCACCACCCCCATGCTGTGCGGCTGGCTGAAGCCCGCCATCCTCATGCCCGAAGGCTCCCGATCCTGGAGCTCGGAACGCACGCGGCTGGCCCTTGCGCATGAACTCGCCCACCATCATCGTCACGACAACCGGACCGCGCTGATCGCCATCGCCGCGCAAGCCCGGTATTGGTTCCATCCCCTCATCTGGTGGCTCACCGCGCAACTCGGAGCATAACGCGAATTGGCATGCGACAACCGCGTTCGGCAAAACGGCGCGTCCACTTCCGAGTACGCCAATCTGCTGCTCGATATCGCCAGACAACAGTCTTCGCCAGCCCTCTTCGGCTGCGCGATGTTCACAAACAGAAACCACCTGAAAGGCCGCATTATGCACAGCCTGCAGTTCAGTAATTCGCATCCCTCCAGAAAACATCGCTTTGCTACGGCATCCGCGATCTCCGTTATGGCGCTCGGTTGTTTGCTCATTCCGGCTACCGCGGACCAGCAGAAGGTCTACAAGATCGGCGGCGATGTTACCGCACCAAAGGTCATCCAGAAACTAGAGCCGCAGTATTCAGAGAAGCCCAAACATGACAAGATCCAGGGCAAAGTATTGGTCAGCCTCGTGATCGATGCGAACGGCAAGCCTGAAAACATCCAGGTGACGTGCGGACTTAATCCAGACTTGGACAAGAACGCGATTGAGGCCATTTCACACTGGCAATTTCAACCCGCGACAAAGGCGGCCACGCCGTAGCCGTACAAGCTAACATCGAAGTCAATTTCCGCCTGAAGTAAGCTACGGGCGCCGATACACAACGCCACCCTTCATGACGAACCCAACGTGTTTCAAAGCCCTCAGGTCTCGCAAGGGATCACCCTCTACGGCCACGATATCGGCCAAATAACCAGGTTTCAGCTCGCCAATCTGCCCCTGCCAGCCTAGCAGTTTGGCTCCGTTCAATAGGTCTGCTTGCAACACCGCAAGAGGCTTCATTCCGTACTTCTCCATCAGGATAAACTCGCGCGCCTGCGTGCCGTGCGGAAACGGCCCCACATCGGAGCCCACGGCCATTGGCACGCCCGCCGCCAGTTGTTTCGGAAACTCCTTCATGTGAAAATCCAGTATTTGCCGAAGGAGTTCCCCCTGCTCTGGCGAAGCCGCATGCTCGGCAAAATATTCGCTGATCGTAAACGTGGGTACGGCATAGATCCGTCTTTCTCGCATCAGCCGCATCGTCTCTGCGCTTAACTGGTCTGCATGGTCGATGGAAGCGACACCGGCCTGGGCGGCATACAGCGTGCCCGGCTCGCCCCTTGCATGGACCGCCACGCTTCTGCCCACTCGCGCTGCTTCCTTCACGGCGGCGCTTAGCTCCGCTTCGGTGTATTGATATGGAGTCGAAAATATTCCATCGTGAATCGAGTCCCGCCCCGTTTCATAAATCTTCACGAAGTCCGATCCCTCCTTCATCTGCTCGCGAATCACCCGCACGAGGTCCGCTGCAGTATTAGCCCACGTAGCATTGGGCAAAATATGCTGTTGCGGATTGAAGTGGATCGCATCCTCGTGTCCGCCGAGGATATCGACTGCATTGCCACTGATTCGCAGCCGGGGCCCGGGAATTAAGCCACTATCGATTGCGTCCCGCACTGCCGTATCGGCAGATCCTGCTCCTTCGGTTCCCATATCTCGTTCGGCCGTAAACCCCGCCATCAGATCTGCTTTGGCGGCCAACGTCGCTAATATGGTTCGTTGCGGAACGGATTCCTCCACAGTCTGCAGATCCTCGGCGCCTGGATGTAGAAAGAGATGGACGTGTGCATCGATCAATCCCGGCAGTAGAGTTCGGTCGCCGAGGTCAATCACCTCCGTGCCCGCGGGGCGTCGAACGTTCTGTCCTACAGCGCTGATCCGCTCGTGTTCCACCAGCACTTCGCCCGGCGTCGTCACCTGGCCCGTTTCGACATGTAAAAGCCGGGCGGCATGAAGAACAATCGGATGATCGGTTAATACCCGATCAGCACCAAAAGCTGCCAAACAAAAAGCACCAACGGCGATCCAGCCTCGAAAAACCCGCATAACGATGCAGGCGATAATAGCACCTTCACCTCGCCTGCAATGGCGTCGACACGGACTCCAACGACTGCCGTTCAGCCTTCACCCCCAGTACCATTTCGGTAATCGCTCCAACAATCATCAGCCCGGCACTCAGCGCGTATCCCCAGAACATGTGTGTGCGCGAGTTTGAGGCGATCAGGGCTGCAAACAATGTCGGCGCTCCTACGCCCCCAATGAAGGTGCCAATCGAATAGAAGATCGAGATTGCAAATGCGCGAATTTCCAGAGGGAATATTTCGCTCACCGTAAGATATGCCGAACTCGCCGCCGAAGAAGCTACAAAGAAAATCACCGCAATCCAGACCGCCTGCCCTCTGACGCTCAACATATTCTGTTGAAACAAAAATGCCGACGCCAATAACAGGAGACCCGAAATTCCATAGGTCGCCGTAATCATCGTTTTCCGTCCAAGTGAATCAAACAAATGTCCAAGGCATATCGGGCCAAAGAAATTACCCGCCGCGAGTGGAAGCAGGTAAAGGGGCACGCGCTCTGGTTTGATTCCATAGAACTGCGTCAACACCAGCCCATAAGTGAAGAAAATCGCATTAAAGAAAAATGCCTGTCCAATCATCAGGGCCAAGCCCAACAACGTACGTTTCGGCTGGGCGCGAACCATCGCGTTCCAAACGTCCGAAAGCGGAGTGTGATTGCGAACGGCGATCCTGATGGAACCGTGGGGCCGTGGCAGTCTCGGGCCTCCACGCTTCTCGATACTCTGCTCTATGCTGCTCACGATCTGTCCGGCTTCCTCTTCCCGGCCGCGCAGCATTAGCCATCTTGGGCTCTCCGGCACTGACCTCCGCAGAAAGAGAATGACCAGCCCTAGCACGGCGCCGATCCCAAAAGCAAGACGCCAGCTCCAGGCGATCGGAATCGTGCCGGAATCAAGCAAATACAGCGTCCCCAGAGAACCCAGAGCAGCCCCAATCCAGAACGTAGCGTTAATCACCAGGTCGACATTCCCACGCACCCTGGCCGGAATCAGTTCATCAATTGCCGAGTTGATCGCCGCATACTCGCCGCCGATTCCGGCTCCCGTCAGCGCCCGGAAAAGCATAAAGCTCCAGAAATTCCACGAGAAAGCGGTGGCCGCCGTTGCCAGCAGATAAAGCCCAAGGGTAATCAGGAACAGCTTCTTGCGCCCAAGGCGGTCGGTAAGCCAGCCGAAGAACAGCGCCCCTGTAACGGCGCCCACCAGGTAAGCTGAGGCGGTCGCCCCTACTTGCTTATCCGTAAAATGCAGAGTCTCCGGACTCTTCAGAATGCTCGCCAACGAGCCCGCGAGCGTCACTTCCAATCCATCCAGCAGCCACGTAATCCCCAGCGCGAGCACCATGTACAAATGCCACCGACTCCAAGGCAGGCGATCCAGACGCTGCGGAACATTCGATTCAATGACTTGGTCAGCGAGTACTCGATTCACATTAAATTGACATCATTCTCAGGAACAGTTGTTCAAGAAAACGACGTTTACCGGGATATCGAAATTTACCTGCATTCAGGAAAGAAAAAGATTGGTCGGGAGGTAGAGGATTCTAACCGCCGACGTCCTGGTCGCGAACTAAGTGATGACGAAGAATCAGAAGTTCGCGGGATTTCGCTTGTTTCGGGTTTCCGTAGAAGCGCCCCGCTACTACAGATGTCGTGCCCCGACAACGTGCCAAAACCAGGAGGGAATCGCGCCCGATTGCGACAGCAGAGGGAATGCCGGAGGTGCCTGCGAACGAGAAAGATCGCCTCACCCTGTAGATGTCTTCCGCAGATGCACACGATTGGCTATAGACTCAGGACCGGACTGGGAGAATTCCAGATGATCTCGTACGCATGAGTAAGCAGATGGCCGGAGGGCTCCTCAAAGTTGCCACGGCCTATAACAACCAGGTCGCCATCTTCCATCGCCACCGCTGTTCGAATAACTTCTCCGACCGTCCCCTCCAGGACATGAATAGGAGCATCAATCGAAAGCTCCTGAAGGAGTTGTCTCAACACAGATTCTGTCTCACTCTTCAGTAATCGAACTGAACGACGTCCGGTGCAAGGAACGGAACCGTTCGCGGGGCATGGAATCGCACTCACTAAGCTCAAGCGGCTTTCGAAGAGTCGAGCCAATTGCAAGGCGCGAGTCAAAAGGTCACGCGATAAGGCCCTATAGTCCATCGCGCAAATAATTTGGCGATAAGGGCGAAATCCTTCGAGTTCTCTCGGATGCGGGGTCGTCCAAATGGCACAGCGTGCATCATGGAGTACCTTTGCGGTCACTGAGCCAATGAGAAACGGCCGCGATGGTCCGAAGCCGCGGGTGGGCATCATAATAAGATCTGCCTGGATCTTCTGCGCATGTTCAACGATCGACTCTGCTACCCCACCCGTCTTGATAGACAGGTCGCATTGAATGTTCTGGAAATACTGTCTTTCGAGAGCTTCCAGCGCTTTCAGGGCGGATGCTTCACTTTCCTCTTGACTGAGTTCCAGTTTCCTGAGCACGTCGTCCCCGACAACAACGTGCGGCGCTGATGCACCATGCCAGCCGGATATCCACGGTACGACATTCAAAATGGTGGCTCTAGCGTTAACGGCCTTTGCTAAGCCGGCGACATGCGGAGCGGCGGCTTCACTTGGCTTGGAAAAATCAGTAGGGAAAAGAATCTGCTCTATATTGAATGGCGGTTGTGTCACGCTCTCTCACTCTCCTTGCAAATGTATTGCTTTGCCCACTTCCTTAAGTCCACAAGCGTTCAAATTCGGTTCCGAGGTGCATAGATCCTTTTTTTTCAGAAGATACGATGCCCTGACGAACTAGCCCATCCACCGGCACAGTGCTTTCGCCGGCATTCGCTCCGGGTTCAATGATCGATCCATTCAGGCAGGCACTGCGCGGTCCATCGATGAATAGCAGCCATGGCATAGGGAAGAGTCGCCTGCAACTCTTGGACCAGAATGGCGCACCCACGTCCAACTCGACCTGTGAACCGTCAGCCTGGCCGTCATTACGTCCCAGACTTCCCGCCCATTTGTCAGGAGCCTTGCACGTGATCTGCCAGGTATTGGTTTGTATGGCGCGCCCTTCGGGCTCTACTTGAGGGTCCCGGTCAAACCTGCCAGGGACGCCCGCAAGAGGAGTCCCGGTTGCAGTCACCACGTATATGTAACCATTGCATGTGTCCGCCCACTGCGGTATCGGCTCAGGCGAGGACAAAAGGGCCACTACCCGTCGGGAAGTAAATCTCCGCCGGGCAGCACGATACGCAATGCGTTGAGCACAGCCGCTAGGTCGATCACTTCCTGGGCCACTGCGCCGACAACAGGCGGAAGGTAACCAGCCGCAGCAATCACCATCCCGATCAGGCTCAGCGTCATACCGCCCACTGCACTTTCCAGGGATATCCTTCGCATACGGCGGCCAATGTGAATCAGCTCATCCACCTTCTTAAGTGACGATTCCATCACCACCGCGTCCGCGGCTTCTGCAGTAATATCGCTGTTTTGGCCAAAAGCGACACCAACTGTGGCAGCTTGCATGGCAGGGGCGTCGTTGATCCCGTCGCCCATGAAAAGCGTCGGAGCGCGACTTGCTTCCTCTCTAACGATCGCCACCTTCTCTTCTGGGCCCATACCGTACCGCACCTCGGTGATCCCAACTTCATGGGCTAAATACCGTACTTCCGACTCACGGTCGCCCGACAACAACATCAAGCGGCTGACATGGTGCTTCGGGAAAAGATGATGAATAAATGATCTACTCTCCGCACGCGGCGCATCTCGAAAACGAAAGGTCGCTCCATACTGACCTCCAATCAGAAGAATACACTCCATCCCCGAAACGGGTGACGGCAGCGCAGAGGCGAGACCAGGGCTCTTTTGCTCAACTTGTTTGCGACCGGTGATCTGAACGAGCGTGCCTTCCACATGGGCGGTGAGCCCCTGGCCTGGCTTTTCACTGATTGCGGTTGCGGCGACTAGGGCAATGCTTTCTTGTCGAGCTCTCTCAATAATCGCTTGCGCTAAGGGGTGCCTCGAATATTTCTCGACGCTTGCGGCTAGTTGTAAGGCTCTCGAATCAGAAATCCCCGGTCCGCACATGACATCGATAAGAGCGGGCCTTCCATACGTAAGCGTACCCGTTTTATCGAATATCATCGTCCGGCAACGAGAAACATTCTCGAGCATGGCAGGATTCTTTATAATGATTCCCCGAGACGCCGCTGCCGAAATTGCACCAATAATCGCGATAGGAATGGCCAGCAATAACGGGCACGGCGTTGCGATGACAAGAACAGCGAGAAAACGAGTTACATCGTGTCCAGCGATCCAGCCTACGGCAGCCATCGCAATGGCGAGCACGGTGTACCACGCTCCAAGACGGTCAGCGATCCTGCGCAGACGAGGGCGGTTCGATTCGGCTTCACGCATAACTTGCATGATCCGCGTATACCGGGAGTCTTGGGGCAGTCTTGTGGCAGTGATCACCAGTGCAGCATCGCCGTTCACCGCACCTGACAGCACCTCGCTACCCACGGTTTTCGAGAGAAGGTAGGGCTCCCCGGTCAGGTATGACTCGTCCATCGTTCCCCTCCCTTCCTGCACGACGCCATCAACCGGGCAGATCTCGTGCGGCAGGAGCACGAGAACATCACCAACCTGCACGTCCTCTAAACTGATGTCAGCCAGTTGTGAGCCCGCCCGCCGATGAGCAATGCTCGGCAGACGTTTCGCAAGGGCGCTTAGCGCGGCCGAGGCCCGGCGAGTGGCGTATTGCTCCAGGGCCGTACCGCCAGACAGCATCAACACCACGATAGAGCCAGCAAGGTATTCGCCGATGAGAGCCGACGTGATGATGGAAAGCCCTGCAAGAAGGTCGGAGCCAAACTCGCCGGCTAACGCCTTTTTTGCTAGCTCGACGACCAGCAATGCACCTCCTGCCAGGAGAACGGCAGCCAAGCTCCAACGGCCATAGGGAGCATGAGGAGCGGTGTACCTGAACACTAGATTAAGGGCGAGGCCGACGGCCGCCACGATGGCGATCCAGATCTCTTTAGAGTAGGTGTATCTTCGGGCAAGCAACTCCAAGCGCTCTCCCCATAAGCTATTCTTGAAAGCGGATTCCGCTTGCTCCGAATTCTGCGTTGGCCAACCAGAGATGATGTTCACCTTCGTGTCCGTTGCTCTCGCCCCATTCATGGGCTGATTACGTTAGATCTTATTCGGCTCTAAAATAGGTGCATGCATAGTGGCAGCGGAGGCTCCTTCGACTCCTCGGAGTACTCATCAGCGATGGAGCAAGACTTGATCAATCTCAGCACCGCACTGAGCGCGCAGCCATCAGGGTTGACCTTCTAGTTTTAGCAGCAGGCACGTTCCGCTGTCCATTGACTTTGGGTTCTGAGATCCTGCGAGAATACGAAGTAGAATTTCCCCTGCCAACGCACTTTAAGCATCCGCTCGTTCAATCCTTCTCCGCAGTATTCAACGTCGGCTCCTTCCGGAATCTTGGAAATAGGTTCCAAACGCGGATGACCGTCCGTCGTCGAAGCAAGTCCGATAGCTAAGGTATCCTTTGGCAAAGTGTACCGTAGCCCCGAACGGTTTTCGGTTACAGTGGTGGTATCAGTGTTCCACATTTGAGTAGTTGTCGATGCAATTAATGAGCACATCGATCTCCGTTCTGGACCCGCAGCACTTGAATGAGTGCATTTTTCTGGTAAGTGCAGCTAATACCAGGAAAGCATCTTTCTTCCCTGTCAGGTTTGCTGGACTCTGGATGCCCAGCTTTTTACTGATTTCCATTTCTGTACGTGCGCAAATTGCGGCAGATTGCGCAATATGACCCAGCGATAGCGCCAAAGGACGAAGGCGCAGGGCGTTCTCAAGCGCGCCCGAACCGACGGACAAGCAGCTTACTGAATTCCCGGAACCAAAGTACGGAACTCCCAGCGCCGGCGCACAGCAACCAGTCGGTGAACGTGATGGGCGCCGTCGAAAAGGCCTTCTGCATTCCGGGAACGTAGATCACGGCGACATGAAGTGCGATAGATACCCCCACCGCCCCGGATAACCAGTTATTCCGAAATAGGTCAGTAAACGCGCTTTCCTCCTCAGATCGAGAGTTAAATGCATTAAACATCTGAGAGAACATAAGGGTTGTAAATGCCATCGTCTGGGCATATCGCATATCGCCCGAACCATCAATGAGACCACCGGGAAGGCATCCGTCCAGCACCAGCAGAGTAGCGGCCGCCATCACAGCTCCTACGAAAACGATGCCCGACCACATTCGCAGCGTAATGACGCTTTCTCCGCGCGGACGGGGCGGCAAGTCCATGAGATCTTTATCGGCTGGGTCAAGCCCGAGGGCGAGGGCGGGCGCTCCATCCGTCACGAGATTGATCCACAGGATCTGTGTGGCGAGCAAAGGTAAAGCTAGGCCCTTCTCTACAGGTGTCAAGCCTATAAACTTCGCCAGCAGTACACCGAAGAACATCGTCATGACCTCGCCGATATTGGAAGACAGCAGATAACGCAGGAATTTTCGGATATTCGAAAAGACAGCCCTACCTTCTTCCACGGCAGCAACGATGGACGCAAAATTGTCGTCCGCCAGAATCATGTCTGCAACCTCCTTCGAAACGTCCGTTCCCGTGATTCCCATCGCAATTCCGATATCCGCGGTCTTTAATGCGGGCGCATCATTGACGCCGTCTCCTGTCATACCGACAACGGCCCCGTTGCGCTGGAGTGCTTTGACAATCCGCAATTTATGTTCGGGACTCACGCGCGCATACACGGAGGTTGTCTTAGCTGTCCGTAGCAGTTCGTCGTCGGACCACTTCTCCAGCTCCGCACCCGTTACGGCTCGCTCGTTCCGGGCTATGCCGAGCTCACTCGCAATGACCTGTGCGGTTCTTGGATGGTCGCCGGTAATCATGATGGGACGGATCCCAGCTTTCTTGGCGCGCGCAACTGCCTCCTTCACCTCATCCCGGGGCGGATCTATCATTCCAATTAGGCCTGCAAACACGAGATCAGTTTCAATGCGCTCGTCCGCCTGGACGGCCTCTGCCAAGCTCTTTGGGACCGTTCGGTAGGCCACTCCAAGCGTCCTTAGCGCTTCGCTTGCCAATTCTTCGATGGCATCCATGATCTCCGCCCGACGCTCCTCAGTAAGGAGCGCGATGTCACTCGCTACAGCCTCATGCGAACACCGGGAAACCAGCACATCCGGAGCGCCTTTAGTAAAGACGAAGGTACGCTCCTGCCCTGTTGCCTCCCGGTAGATCGTGGTCATCAATTTCCGTTCCGAAGAGAACGGCACCTCACCCACTCGTATGAAGCGAGAGTCCAGTTGTATCCGATCAATTCCTCCCTTATGCGCCGCGACGAGGAGCGCACTCTCGGTCGGGTCGCCTTGCACAGTCCAGCGGCCCGCATGTTCTTGGAGAACCGCGTTGTTGGCCCGGTCGGCTATCGTAAGGGCCCATTCCAACTCGAGTCGCCCAGCATCGCTCTCCGCTTGAACGCCTTCTGCATACCTTCCACCCTCCGGGAGCTCAACGCGGTCCGTGATGCCCACGGCACCGCTAGCTGTAACCACCTTTCGAACGGTCATCTCATTCTTCGTCAGGGTCCCAGTCTTATCCGATGCGATCACGTTTGCCGAACCAAGAGTCTCAACCGCAGCAAGGTGTCGAATCAGTGCATTCCTCCGCGCCATGCGCTGTACGCCCGAGGACAGGACAACCGTGACTATCGTAGGTAGCCCTTCGGGCACCGCAGCCACTGCCAGGGCGACCCCCAGGACGAGAACGTCCACGATCGCCGAGAAACCCGTGACGTGTTCGGTGATGATAATGGTGGCAATCATTGTGATCGCGATCGCGACTACGACCAAGCCGAGCAACTTGCCCGTACGGTCGAGTTGCGCCTGAAGGGGAGTTGTTTCGGACGGAGTCGTTTTCAACAGCGTCGCGATGCGGCCGATTTCCGTCTGCATGCCGGTTGCAACCACGACCGCCGTACCCCGGCCGCAGGTCGCGACCGTACCGCTGAAAACCATATTGTGGCGATCCCCCAGTGATGCTTCGGTAGGGATGGATGCAACATCTTTCGACACGGGCAAGCTCTCGCCGGTTAGGGCAGCCTCTGCTACCTTCAGAGCCGTTGCTCGAATCAATCGCGCGTCGGCGGGGATCGTGTCGCCTTCCTCGATGAACAGAAGATCGCCAGGAACTAAATCGGCTGCGGGGACGGTACGGCGCTCACCGTCCCGAAGTACGTCTGCTTCAGCGGGAGACATTGCTCGCAACGACGCAATAGCCTGCTCGGCACGCGTCGTCTGCACGAAGCCCATGATGGCGTTTAACAATACGATTGCGGAAATTGCTATCGCTTCATAAGGCAGATCTGAATCGCGCTCGTACGCCCACACAAGCACGGAAATAGCGGTAGCGATCAGGAGCAGAATTACAAGTACGTCTTCAAATTGCCGGAGAAATATCCGCCAGTTGGGCACTGGCTTTTCGGCGGTTAACTTGTTCGGACCACACCGCTCCAGTCCGGCACTAACCTGCTGTGCAGTGAGACCCTTTTCCGCATCAGTCCCAAGTACGGTAAGGACCTCGTTCACGGATCGCCGGTATGGTGCTAAGAAGGTTCCGTTTGCAGACACGCTGTTGATCCCACTCCCTTTCCTATGCTCTTCCCTGCGATGTTAAGCATATCCATTGGAGAGACCTGCCGCTCAAAATGCGGCGAGGACAAGCCGAGCAGCAGCGTCCCAAGACTGTCGGGTATGCGCCAGAGGATTAGCTTCGGGAATAGCGCAGATCCCAGCCTGGGATAGTATTAATGGGGAATTCTTGCAAGCACAACCGGAACAAATGGGGGGACCATATTCTGGGAGACAGGTTCGCGATGCCGCACTGCTCTTATTGACGGCCCTCGCCTTGTACTGCTGCTGGCTCCTGGCGAGGCCGTTCCTCTCGGCAATTGCGTGGGCGCTGGCGCTGGCCGTAGTAGCCCATCCCCTTCACCGCCGCCTTGAACTTTTCCTACCCTCGAATCTTGCGGCGCTATTTTCCACGGCTATCGTTGCAATCGTCTTGTTACTACCAGGAGCGTTCGTTCTCCAAAAATTCTTCGACGAAGCCCGCGGTGGCTTACAGTTTATTGGCCAGAACGTAAGCCCGTCCAGTTTTCGCAATCTGGCTGAACGTTATCACTTCTTGGGAAGTGTTCTCGATTGGGTTCAGACGAGGCTTGACCTCAGCCAGGAAGCGAGGCGAGCAGCCGGATTGCTGGCGGGCCGCGCAACTGCCGTGCTTAGCGGCTCCGTGCAGGCTATCACCCAAGCAGCGATTATGCTGGTCACTCTGTTCTATTTCCTTCGCGACCGCCGCCTGCTACTCGCATTTCTGTTTCGGGTTGCTCCGCTGTCGTCCAGCGAGACTCATGAATTGATCCGCCGGGTGTCGGAAACGATCAGCGCCACTCTTTATGGTAGCCTCGCAGTCAAATTGATCCAGGGAACATTGGGGGGCCTCATGTTCTGGATTCTTGGCCTTCCGGCTCCGCTGTTGTTTGGCATTCTGATGACTCTGCTGGCGATGCTTCCGGTAGTTGGGACATCTCTGGTGTGGGGACCAGCAGCCATCATTCTTTTGTATAAAGGCAGCTGGGCGAAAGCAGTTATATTGGCACTCTGGGGAGGCCTTGTCGTGAGCCTTATTGACAATTTCATCTATCCCCTGCTTGTGGCTACCGGATTACGCCTCCACACGCTAGCAGTCCTTTTTGCGGTGTTCGGAGGTCTTGTTGCGTTTGGACTCGCAGGAGTAATCCTCGGGCCGGTGATCCTTGCGTCGGCCGTCGCTTTGCTCGAAATCTGGCAACTACGGACTAAACATAAGAATGAGGTCAGCTAACACCGAAACCATCGCACAAAGCTACGGCTTGTATGTGCCGAAGGCCGTACCTGCATCGTTTCAATTGCGATCTTCGTGCCTCGAGAACGCTGGCTGCCCTGTCGTGCTGAACTAAACACTGATGACGGGACAAGGAGCATTCCGGATGATACTGTAGCTGTGAGTTCGCAGCCGCCCAAGTGCGCGGTCTGCATGGCCGCGCCCGATGACCACGAGATCTGCCTGATCGACCAGGGCTGCTTCCCGTATTACTGTACCAACCTCACCACCGTGCAGTTCTACGGGTGGCGGATCTGATTCGGCCGCAAACCGCGCGCTAAAATTATCCCTGGCTTGCGTCGTCAGATATCTTCGAATATCGATCTCACCACAGTTCTCCGACACCTCGTCCACGGCCGGCATCGCATGCACTACTCTCACTCGCGCTCCGACCCGAGCGGCGAAATCGTGCGCCCAGCGAAACAGCGGGACGCATCCTGGTGCATCAGCAACTGCACAGACGATGGTCCTAAAGCTTTCTGGGACTTGAGGCGGCCTGTCGTAGTGATGAATACCCGTGAGAACCGGACACTCCACATCGTGGAGGACCTTTGCGGTGACAGATCCTATGAGGAATGTGCGAAACCGTCCATGATAGGTAGGCATGACGATCAGATCGGCACTGTATTCACGGGCCAGATCAATAATCCGGTCAGCCGGGTCACCGCCCACAACCACCGACCTATGCCCTCCCGCACCTACTTCTTTGGAGACAAAATCTTCCAAAGTGTTCCCATTCGGGTCCTGGCTTACATGCAGAAACACAATCTGAGAGCCAAACTCTTTTGCAAGCCGGGCGGCATAACGCGCGGCCCAGGCGCAGTTCCAAGAAAACACAATCGGCACGAGAATATTGGTGATGGCGAGCATCGGTGTGGGTCTGTTCTGATGTACGAGGTAACTCTCTGGGTAGATCCAAACAAAAGCTGCCCCTAGACGTGAGACTAGAACTTATCACATTGCTGCTAACAGTTGGAGATGCGGGACAGAATGGATTCGAATGGACCACGATGGCCATTGTCCATCGCCGTCTAAAAAACGTAGCGCTCCGGTTATCTGCATCTCAGGCTCCATCTCGTTTACTTGTCAACGCGGCAAAGGCTCAGGCTGGCGGTGCCCCCACCCAATTTTTAATCGAGCAAAGATTCACGGCCAGTCACGTCATTCATATCGGAGCGCGTCGATCGGGTTGAGAAAAGCAGCCTTGCGCGCGGGGTAGTAGCCAAAGAAGACACCTACCAGTCCCGAGAACACGAAGGCAATCATAATTGAGGCAGGGCTTATCAACGTGGACCAGTGTGCGATTCGCGAGATGATTATCGAAGTAACGAGGCCTAGACCAATTCCCAGCACTCCGCCTAACAGCGAGATAGCCACAGCTTCGACCAGGAACTGCAATAAGATATCGTCCGTTCTGGCTCCCACCGCTTGACGCAATCCAATTTCGCGCGTCCGCTCGGTGACCGAGACCAGCATAATGTTCATGATTCCGATGCCGCCGACGATGAGCGAAACGGAAGCGATAATGGCGAGGAGTAACGCCATAACGCGCGCTGATGTCTCCTGGGCGGCGAAGATCTCTTGAAGATTGCGGATGGTGAAATCGTCGTCTGCCGAGGGTTGTAAGTGATGCCGCTGGCGAAGCAGGTCGTGTGTCTGCACCTGCGCCGTGTTAACGGCTTCGGGACCGATTGCTTGGACCATAATCGCGCCCACGGCGCCAGCACTGGCTTGACTGACGCCGAGAACCTTCTTCTTCGCAGTTGACAGGGGCATCAGGACGACATCATCTTGGTCCTGGCCTCCCGGTGATTGGCCCTTCGGGGATAGCACACCGATGACGAGTAAAGGCACATTACGGATACGGATGGTTTGGCCTAAGGGCGTGCTTCCCGCAAACAGATTTTCGACCACTGTCTTCCCAAGGATTGCTACTTTGTTAGCCGATTCCACATCTTGAGCGGTGAATCCGATTCCCGCCTCTATGGAGAGATCGCGAGCCTCCAGATAGTCAGGAGTTACGCCCAAGACGGCCGTAGCCCAATTGCTGCTACCGGCAACCACCTGTTGGCCTCCGCGTACCACTGGTGCCGCCAGTTTGACTGCCGGACACTGCGCCACGATGGCCCGTGCATCATCCTCACTAAGTGTCAGAGCGTTGCCACTGCCCAGCCGAATGCCTGAAGTGGTAATACTGCCGGGAATGATTATCAGAAGATTGCTTCCCAGGCCGGCGATTTGCTGCTGAATCCGCGCTGTAGCACCCGTTCCGACTGCCACGGTAGCGATCACGGCAGCGACCCCGATGATTACTCCGAGCATCGTAAGCGCGGCGCGCACCTTGTTCGTGACCAGCGCCCGCCAGGCAATTCGCAAACTGGGCAGTAACGAGGTCATGATAAAGCCGACTGCTCCTCTTCAGCATCTTCCACCAGCGGCATTGTACGCAGCTGTTGGGTGGCATCGCGCGGGCTTCGGATTAGCCGATCGTCCATGACTCGCCCGTCCTGAAATCTAATGATCCGGTCGGCATGGGCAGCAATGTCCGGTTCGTGTGTGACCATCAGCATCGTGATGCCGGAACCACGGTTCAATCGCTGAAATATCGACATAATCTCTATGCTCGTTCGTGAATCGAGAGCTCCCGTTGGTTCATCCGCCAGAATGATCTCCGGGTCGTTTACCAGCGATCGTGCGATGGCTACACGCTGCTGTTGTCCTCCAGAAAGCTGGTTAGGATGATGATCGGCATATTCTGAAATTCCGACCGCCTCAAGGGCCGCGAGAGATTTACTGCGCCGGTCTGATACCGCCGGTCGCTTGTACAACAGCGGAAGTTCCACGTTCTCGATAGCGCTGGTCCTTGGAAGCAGGTTGAAGTTCTGAAAAACGAAGCCAATTTTGTTGTTCCTGATTTCTGCAAGCTGATTCCGTTTGAGTGCTCCGACTTCGAGACCGTCGAGACGGTAATTACCCGAGGTTGGTTGATCCAAACATCCGATGATGTTCAAAAACGTCGATTTCCCGGAGCCCGAAGGACCCATCATGGCAACAAAGCTTCCGCGCTCGATAGATAAGGTGACACCCCTGAGTGCTTGTAACGCGACGTCGCCGGTGGTGTAGACCTTTGTCAGCCGGTCGGTTTCAATAAGCTTGGGCATAAGCGTGACCTTCGGCTTAAAAGCGCCGCATCATGGACGGTGCCGCACTTGCCGTAGTCGGAGCCTGGGACTTCACACCGACGATAACTTGCTGGCCTGAGGCGAGTTTGCCCTGCTCCACTTCCGTGTAGGTTCCATCGCTGATTCCCACTCTTACGCGTACCGGATGAGCCATTGAATCGCCGCCCGGGATGAAGACAATGCGCCAGTTTTCACCAGCTGACTTTGCGGGAGGTGAACCGCCTGCGATCATTGAATCGGCCGGCCTGAACCGAAGGGCTGTGTTGGGTACCTTCAAGGCGCTTGCTCTCCGCTCCGTGACGACACTTACGTTGGCGGTCATGCCTGGAAAGAGCTTGAGCTCCGGATTGTCGGCCTTGACAACAGCATCGTATGTAATTACATTCTGGACGTTAATGGGAGCCTTCCGAATTTGGACGATAGGGCCCCGAAACACGACTCCCGGATACGCATCCACGGTGAATGCAGCCTGCTGCCCCATTCTGAGCCGGCCGACATCCGATTCATCAATGTTTGTGTCGACTTGCATCTTTTTGAGATCTTGGGCGATGAGAAAAATGGTAGGCGCTTGAAAGGAAGCCGCTACCGTCTGGCCCACATCCATTTGCCGTGCAACCACGGTGCCGTCTACGGGTGAGAGAATGCGCGTGTTTGCTAAGTCGATACGGGCCTGCTTCAGTGTCGCGAAAGTTAATTCGACCTGAGCCCGAAGCATGCGGACCTGCATTTGGCTCGCCTGTAGTGCGGCTTCTGCCGACCGGACGCTGTTGATGGCCGCATCATGCTGCGCTTGCGCAGCGTCCAACTCAGCGACTGCCTGGTCGTAGGTGGCTTGTGCCGTATCCAGGTCTTCTTGGGCAAGGATTTGATCTTTGAACATTTCGACTCGCCGCGCCAATTTGGCTTTGGCGTCGGCAACAGCGGCTTGAGCCTTGGCGATAGCGGCTAGCTGATTCGCCTCGCTGGCCTTGGCGCCAGACAGGTCCGCGGCTGCTTTCGCGGCGTTAGCTCGTGCATTTTCGAGAGAAGCTTTCGAATTTTGCCAAGCGGCCTCCGCCTGGTCCACCTTCGCCTGAAACATCTGCGGGTCGATCATGGCTACAAGTTCACCGGCCTTCACAGTGCTATTGAAGTCGGCATACAGAGCCTTGATGTTGCCGGAAACCTGACTCCCCACCTGAACGTTCACCACAGCGTTGCATGTTCCCGTGGCAGAAACTGTGGATTCAATTTCACCCGTTTCCACCCGAGCCAGTTGAAAGGACGGTATGGATTTTGCTTGTTCGTACCGCCAGACGCCCGTCGCAACGAGCACTGCCGCAAAGCAAACGGCAGCCAAAACCAGGATCGCCTTGCGACGAGACTGGTGTGGTGGCGTCGTTTCGGGCTGCGTCTCTAGTGGTGTTCGTTGATCAACTGCCGGAGTGCGTACGGGTGGAGCTAGGGGTTCGGTTAGCGGCATGATCGGTTCCTTGATGAACACCGGAAGAGCACGCGCAGGGCCTTTTGCACGGGTCGGCTGCGCTATGGACCTGGCCTCCCGACGCTTTCGATCGCGGACGCTAATCTCGCGCGTGGTGTAGATTCACGCACCCCGTGGGGGATTTGGCGCAAAGATCCCTAGCTAGTGAACCACCCAATGGGCAAGTGGATGTTCTGTGAGTGCCGCTAGCTCCTGAGTATTTCTGACAGGATTTCTAGTGCGTTAGAAGTAAGGTTTGAAGCGAAAAGCAACCCTCTTCTATTCGGTGAGAGACTCGTAGAGGTCCAATTATCCGAACGAAACTTCATCTGATCGATACTAAATGGCACGAATCAACTCTTGCGTACCAAAGATCTACACATCTTGATGTTGAGCCACTCCGACCACTCTTCGTCCGCAGAGTCGGCAGCCTTCTGGCAGGTAATAAACAACACTCGTCCAACAATTTCAACGCTTGTCCGGCCTCGGGCAATCCGATCACGAAGGGCCAGTTTGTATGACGTCCGTTGCTCTATAGTCTCAGCAGTTACCAAATCGGGAGAGTTCAGGTGAAGGCGTTCGCGCCGTCTACTCTCAATCAGGAGGGACCTTGGCTTTGCAAAAACGTGAATCTGGTGCAGGTCTAAGTCGTTCAGTGGCACGCTTACTTGTATCTCGCCATTTGTGAGAGAGGGCCGAATTTGGGCCACACTCTCACCCTCGGCTCTGCGCCTGGCCTGGGAACTGTTGCCTGCCGTTTCAGTGGGATTGCGGGCGCTTCCGTCTCGACCTGTTCGAGGGGCTGTGGGCTGATCTGGCCGCCGGCCTGATCTTTCCGGTGTTGCATAGACAGCAACCGCTGGAATGTCCATGACGGGTTACAAAGCAGTTCAGGGGCCAACCCGCTCGGAAGGCTCCCACCACCGACAGCGCCTATTAACCCACGGTGGCAGGGGGCAAAGCGGAAACCATTTCGCATGAGGAAATGGCACGCCTACAAGGGAAGAGTGAAATAAAACCGGCTTCCGGCTCCTTGCTCGCTCTCGACCCAAATCCGACCGCCATGTTGTTCCACGAAGTATTTCGCAATGGGAAGTCCCAGACCCGTGCCTTCGCGTACCCCTTTGGTTGTAGAGCCTACCTGATGGAATTTTTCGAAGATGGCTGATTGCTCGTGTACCGGGATACCGACGCCTGTATCGCTGACCGAGAACTGCGCATATGAGTCGACAACTATACAGTCGATCGAAACCAAGCCCCCCGCCGGGGTGAATTTAACCGCGTTGCTAAGCAGGTTATAGAGAATCTGCTTGAAGCGTACTCGGTCAGCGCTGATGATGATGGGAGCGCAAGAGGTTTGATCGAGAGAGATCGATTTTGCTTCTGCAAGGGAACCGATGCTGCTCAGCACTTCGTTCAAGGCACTGAGTGCATCGAATGTTTCTAGGCTTAACTCAAGTTTACCCGCTTCTATCTTGCTGATGTCGAGAATATCGTTGATGAGTTCAAGCAGGTGAAGAGAGTCCTTGTGAATGTGCCCGATAAACCGTTTCTGTTTAGCATTGAGCGGTCCTTCCCACTCCTCAGCAAGCAACTCGGAGAACCCGACAACAGTATGGAGCGGCGTTCTAAGCTCATGGCTCATGCTGGAAAGAAATTCGCTCTTGAGCTCATTGGCTCGTTCTATTTCCCTGTTTCGAAGCTCCAGTTCCCGATTGGCCGCAGCCAGTTCGGTGGTGAACTTATCGCGGATTTGATTCAGTTGCTCTTCTGCTTGCTTCCTTTCACTGACATCGCGGATGATGGCAGACACCCGGAATCCAGCCGTGCTTTTCACCGGGCTCAAGCTGATCTCAACGGGAAACTGGCTGCCATCCTTCCGCCGTGCAAGGAGCGGGAGACCGGAACCCATGGGCCGCGAAAGAGGAGCGGTTGCATACTGCAGCCTGTGCCTAAGATGCTGACCGCGAAGTTTATCAGGGACCAGATCGTCAACCGATTTGCCCAGAAGCTCATCACGTGAATACCCGAACAGGCGTTCAGTAGCTACATTCGCAAGAACGATCTTGCCCTCCGCATCGACTTCTATGATTCCGTCCGGCGCGGCTTCCAGAAGTTCCCGAAATCGGTCCATCACACGAGCCTGCTCGCGGGCCTCCCGTTCGTCACTTACCAATTTCACCCGCTCCTGCCGCGCTTTCAGCTGTTCTGTAATATCTGCCAGCATGCTCAATTTGCCTCGAATTCGACCTTGTTTGTCCCGTAACGGGGCCGTCCAAAGGCTGACGTGGATGAGAGAACCGTCCTTACGCCAACGGACGACTTCTCTTCCCTCCTGCGAAACTCCTTGCATTTGGGATTCCAGCATCATACGGAATTCTTCTTCCCTACCTGGCGGGATTGTGGGTAAGGGCCTCCCCACGACTTCTTCACTTCTCCAGCCGAACAAACGTTCAGCCGCTCGACTCCAGAGCAGTACAGTGCCATCTTCCTGCATAGCAATGGTGGCGAGCGGACAGGCCTGGAGAAAAGCGGCGAATGCCTCGGGTGTATCGGTGAGAACAGAAATAGCTTCCATCTTCGGAGACCGGGTCCCTTCGGTGAGAATCCTCCGGACAATGCGCCCTAGCAGGTCCGGCTCATCGTCAAACAGAAAGTCCCGGATCAAGTGGCCCAGCAGGCCTGTGAGGCTCCTTTGGACGGACTTGGAGGCCTGTCGAGAAGCTACTATTACTAGGGGAGGAGGGGCGGGGGTACGCTGCAGGATCTCCTTAAGGGCGCTAAAATCGTCGCCGGTCGTAGAAAGTCTCCAGAGCAGGAGATCGTAAGAATTTCTTGCAAGTTCGATCTGGATTTCATTGGCCGTCGAAGCCGTCCGCAGGTTCGCCAGGACTCCGACATTCTCCAACGTGCGTTGGTAGTCAGACGAGTCCTCGCCAGCCGTCAGGACCAAGATTTGTGCGGACTCTCGGCTAGCGATATCACCAGACATATCAGTTCGAGATCACGTATGTGATAGAGACCTCGGTTTAGAAGGCCAGTTTAATATAACGGGTTCACCGCCCTTTTGTCCCCGCCGACAATGGAGTCTTACGTGCATACAATAAATAGCAAAATTATATGCCAATGAAGACGGTTCTAGTAGTTGAGGACCGGGATGTCAGTCGGGAGCTGATTCGTACTCTACTCGAACATTCGGGCTATCAGGTTCTCGAGGCGGCAACAGGAGCGGAAGGCGTTTCTTTAGCACTGGAAAAGACTCCGGATTTGGTCTTGCTTGACCTGCAGATGCCTATTAAGGATGGCTTTCAGGTATTAAAGGAGTTGAGGTCGGATCAGCGCTGTCGGATGACCCCGGTCGTTGCGCTTACTGCAAATGCAATGCAAGGGGATAAAGAACGTGCGCTTAGCGATGGATTTACGGGCTATTTGACTAAGCCACTTAGCCTTGCCACAATTCGGCAAGAACTTGCCCGCTTGCTGCCGGAGGAATAATTAAGTTGGACGGAATGACCACGGACAATCGATAC
This sequence comes from Bryobacteraceae bacterium, assembly GCA_035475295.1. Lineage (GTDB taxonomy): Bacteria > Acidobacteriota > Terriglobia > Bryobacterales > Bryobacteraceae > Bog-105. The sequence goes on along the minus strand of DATIMM010000006.1, from coordinate 27,190 downwards.
GAACTTTCAGTCGTGATTATCGATGATAACCCGGGGAGTCTGGAACTGCTCTCCTCTGCTCTTGCGCGCCAGGATGTCCGGCTCTTTACTGCGGAAGACCCGCAGATTGGCCTGGACTTGGTTTATAAGCACCATCCTCAGATCGTGCTGACTGATTTAATAATGCCCGGAATGAGCGGACTCGAAGTGCTTGACCGAATCGTTGAGTTTGATTCGAGCATCGATGTCATCTTGATGACGGCTCACTACACGACGGAATCAGCCGTGGATGCCATCAAACGAGGGGCGTCTGATTACCTGAACAAACCTGTCAGTTTGTCAACACTTCGCGGCCGTGTCGCTGCGCTGATCGAGGAGGCGCAGCGTAGGTTCCGTGCAGCTGACATCGAAGGGGAATTGCTTGAAAGTTCCCGCCTTGGCGGCATGATCGGAAACAGTCCAGCCATGTGGGCCGTATTCTCGAAAATCCGCCGGATTGCGCCTCACTTCCGAACAGTTTTGGTCACTGGGGCCACTGGAACGGGAAAGGACCTGGTCGCACAGACACTGCATAAGTCGAGCCCCGCAGCCAGTGGACATTTCGTCGTGCTCAATTGCTCGGCCGTGGTGGAGACGCTATTCGAAAGTGAATTATTCGGGCACGTTAAGGGTGCATTCACCGGCGCGACGAGCGACAAAATAGGTCTTTTCGAGTTTGCTAACAACGGAGTGCTCTTTCTTGACGAAATCGGCGACATGCCGCTGAGTACGCAGGCCAAGCTGCTGCGGGCACTGCAGAATCAGGAGATTCAACGGGTCGGATCTCTCCAGGCACACAAAGTAAATGTACGGGTAATCGCCGCAACACATCGGGATCTTCGATCTGCCATTGCAGAGAACAGGTTTCGCGAAGACCTTTATTATCGGCTGTCTATGGTCGAGATACGCACGCCCCCTCTTTCAGAGCGAACCGGGGATCTTGCTCTGCTGACTCGTTACTGCGTCCGAAAGTTTGCACATGAGTTTGGAAGGTCGATTGTGGGACTGACGCCACGCGCCGAAATCGCCTTGGCCCGGCACAACTGGCCGGGAAACGTGCGCGAACTCGAAAACGTGATCGGTCACGCGTGCATGATGGCAACATCCGACAGAATCGATGTGCGAGACCTTCCTGATTATCTGCAATCGGTTCAGAGCCAGGCCCAATCAGATGGCTCGTCTTCAAGGATGCAAGCCGCATCAGAAAACATGGGGTTATCGAGCCTGGATGCGCAGGAACGGCGGCTGGTTGTTGACGCAATGAATCAGTCAAATGGCAATCAGTCAGAAGCGGCTCGCCTTCTGAAGATTGGTCGGGATGCCCTGCGGTATAAGCTTAAAAAATTTGGAATTGAATCCGCAGCCGTACAGCACTAGGAATCAAAGAGGCGGGCTGGCTCGGGAACAATTTGAAGCTATTTCTGCCGGGAGTGCTGGTGATTCCACCCAAACGTTGCGTCATCTCGCGCATTAGAACTGTTACTTGGGTTCGTTACGAGGCTAAGACGGGCTGCATCTTTACCGCGAGAGATCTCGTCTGCGAGCATCGACCTGCTACTTTGTGCGTCTGGTGCCAAGCGGCTCGCAGTTCGGCGGAAGTCGCTTTGCTCTAACGAAGTGGAAGTTCTGTCGACGACGTTGTCCCTCAACTACGGGGATATGAGGATAAATGATACATCCATAACCCCTAAACTCTGCCCATACGGAGTATGCTCCTGGTCGCAAGTTGTCGACGAGATAGTAGCCGGAGGAATCTGTCACGGCTTCCCGATGTAAACCATTCGCCAGGCCATCGACCCCAACCGTCGCCCCAGCGACAACGGCCTGGATGTCGCTCGTTACGAATCCATCTATGCCCGAAGCGTAACTTGACTCGCCAGCCGAGACTCCGCGGGCGAGCAGCAACAGGAGACAGAGCAGATTTGCTTTCATCGCATCTTTAGAAGAAATTGCCATACTCAATCCCAACCTATCCCCAGCAGCATTGGATTCAGAAAACTATCACCGCGGCTCCATTGATGGCATCCGCTTTGACTGCCGTCAAGGCGTCGTTAACTTCATTCAGTGGAAACGATGTCACCTGCGGACGAAGACCGATGGAGGCCGCAATTTGCAAGAAGTCCCGGGCATCAGAACGCGTCATGTTAGCCACGCTCCGCAGCTGGCGTTCTCCCCACAGTAACCGGTCGTAGTCAAACTGGGGCATGCAGTCCAGATGAATGGCATTTATCGCAACCACGCCACCTTTACGCAGACTGGCCAGAGCACTTACGACAACCTTTCCACTCGGCGCAAAGGTGATGGCTCGGTCCAGTTGAACGGGTGGCCTATCCTCCTCCGAGCCGACCCACTTGGCTCCAAGCTGTGCAGCCAACTGCCTGTGCGACTCGCCTCGCGTGGAGACATATACATCACAATGCCATGCCTGCAGAACCGGAAGCGCAAGGTGAGCGGAAGCGCCAAAGCCGAACAGTCCGACACGCTCGCCATGTTCAACGCCGGCGACGCGCAAGCTCCGGAAGCCGATGATGCCCGCACAAAGGAGCGGCGCAGCGTGGAGGTCATCCAGTTCCTCCGGCAGCGGAAACACGAAGTCTCTCCTCGCCAGCGTGTATTCGGCATACCCTCCGTTGACCGTGTATCCGGTAAACGTGGGAGAGTCGCAAAGGTTCTCGAGACCTCGACGGCAGTAATCACACTTCCCGTCGACGCCTCCGATCCAGGACACTCCGACTCTCGCGCCGAGGGGAAGCTCCGCAGTCTCCCCGCCGGTCACGACACCTACGATTTGATGGCCAGGAATGATGCCCGGCACCCGGGGAGACAATTCCCCCTCCACGATGTGAAGATCCGTGCGGCATACACCACAAGCGCGGACCTTCAGGAGCACCTGCCCGGATGCCCCTTCAGGCGCGCGCACATCCACAATGCTCAGAGGACGTTCGGCAATTCGCCGGGGCGACTCCAGAATGGCAGCTTTCATAAGAGGAACCGTTTCTCCCAAGCCTCACGCTCGACTTGTCGCGTACGCAACTTCCTCGCTTTCAGTGGGCGCCAGAAGATACAAACTAAGAACTGGACAGGGTGATTCCAGCACAATTTCATAAGTGTGCGTTCGGAACTGGCCGAACCGATGTGGAAGGTGGCCGCGATTTGCGAGCACAAGGTCAGCGCCTTGTTTCTCAACTACGCGGCGGATCCCAACGCCTACGGATCCTGATTCGGTGAGCAGGCTCCAGTCAAGTGTATGGGGCAACTGGTGGCCGTGTGCCTGGCTGAATTCATCACGAAATGCCTCTACGCGGCCGTCAGGGTCCATGCTTGGCCGGGCGATGACAAAGGTGAGCTTGCTATCAAAACATGAGGCAAGACGGGCGGCCTCTTCCACAAATCCGGCTGGTATGTGCTCGTGGTCCAATGCGCAGACTATGTGCCTGAAGCCGGTGAATGGACCGAGAGCGGCCAAATGCGGACTCGTCCATACGGCGCACTGGGCATCATGCAACACTTTCGCTGTCGTCGATCCAATCAAAAACGGTCTGCTGCGGCCGATACCTCGCGTCGGCATCATGATCAGGTCGGCGCCGATCTGCGTGGCCCTGTCTGTGATCGTTTCCGCCACCGCTCCGGATTCCACCAGTTGGACAGATGGTACATCCCCTAGATATTTCTTCTGAAAAACCGCCAGTGCGATCGCCTGTTGCCGCTCCAGGTCCCTGAGCTGTTCATCACCAGCCACGGCCGGGCGGAGTTCTGTGGTGCCGCACCACGCCGCAAGCCACGGAACTACGTGTATCAGTGTGACTGTTGCTCGGGTAAGTTGGGCTACCCCCCGCACATGAACGGCAGTGAGTGCGCTCATTTCGGAGAAATCCACCGGAAACAAAATGGATTTGAACGCGGCCGGAGACCTCATACCCACCCCCAAGCACGTAATTGTCCAAAGCCCGGCCGGCAACAGCTCTGTCGAGCCGGTTCTTACAGTGCAAGATACATCTCGCCTTCAGAGGAGCTCAGGTCACCTCCGTCGCGAAAGGAGAATCCCTCGGTTTCCAGAAGTTTTTGCATTGCCCAATTCTCCGTGAGAACGAATGCCTTGAGCCCTGCGAGTCCTTCGTCTCGAGCAAATTCAATGAGAAGACGAACCAGCCTGTGCCCGACGCCCCGGCGCTGAAAGGCATCACTCACGACCGCGGCCACCTCGGCTTCACGCCCCGACACTGACTTGACGAGTCTTGCTACGCCGATGATTTCTCCTGTCGAATTGTCCTCATTCCGTCGTTCGGCAATCAAGGCAATCTGTCGATCGTAGTCGATGAAGCACAGTCTGCTAAGCCTCTCATGCCGGATCCTACTCTCGATCGGCAGCAACGTAAAGTATCGCCTGAAGACGCTCTCCGCCGAGAGGGTTCCATGAAACCGCACAAGGCTCGGCTCATCTTCGGGGCGAATGGGGCGGATGGTGAGCCGTGTCCCGTCGTTCAGAGTTGTTTCGGCTGAATACTTGCTGGGGTACGGCCGAATGGCGGCCTTCGGCACCTCCCCCAATTTCTCGTCATGCAAGAGAACGCGAGCGTCCAGAGCAAGCAGGCCTTCCGGAGAGGCCAGCAATGGATTGATGTCAATTTCCTTGATCGCAGGATTTTCGATGACAAGTTCACTGAAACGCACCAGAAGCCGTTCCAGGGCGCCGAGATCCACGGGCTTGCGGCCTCGAGTTCCCATCAGTGCCGCATAAACTCTGGTCTGCTCCAGAAACCGCCGTGCCAATACCGTATTGAGTGGGGGCAACGCGAGCGAACTATCCTGAAACACATTGACCAGTCGGCCGCCTGCGCCGAACAACAATACCGGGCCGAACTGCGGATCCGTAGCCGAGCCGATAATCAGTTCGTAGCCATCTCGCGATATCATCGGCTGCACACTGACACCGGCAAAGTGCTGAGCCCCCACCCTTGCCGTCACCGCAGCCTTTATTTCGCGGAAAGCTTCACGTACCGCATTGGCGTCTTGTAGTGACAGCTTTACGCCTTCCACCTCTGTCTTATGCGTAAGCGTGAAGGAGTTGAGCTTAAGCACGGCAGGAAATCCGAGCGCGGTTGCGGCCTCGACCGCCTGATCTTCCGTCTCAGCAACTCGTGTCTCCGTTGCCGCTATTCCATAACAGCCCAACAGTTTCTTCGATTCAGATTCGGTCAGTAACGTACGGCCGCTGCTGCGTAACTGGGCAATCAGCTTTGCCGCCGCGGAGGCGGCTCCGGGTTCACTGCTGGAGCTGTCGGGGGTTTCGTAGATGGCCCGGAGATTGTAGCTGTAACGCCACATGTAGTGAAATGCGCGTACGGCCGCGTCGGGGAAAGGAAAGGTGGGGACACCGGACCGGTTCAAAATCGTTTCGCCTTCGCCAGCCTTGAGGCCCCCCATCCAGCTGGCCAGAATTGGCTTTTTCCCCAGGCGCGCAAATGGCGCAACCTTCTCGGCTATTTGCACCGGATCACTCATAGACTGCGGCGTCATAATGACTAGCACGCCATCCGTGCTGGAATCGTCCGCCACAATCCGAATTGCCTGCTCGTAGCGATGTGCATCAGCATCTCCGATGAGATCTACAGGGTTGGCGTGGCTCCAGTGGGGTGGCAATACTTTATTAAGAGCCTCGATGGTCTCCGGGAGTAGCGGCGCTAGTTCCTCGCCCAACGACATGAGCGCATCTGTAGCCAGAATGCCCGGACCGCCCGCATTCGTGACGATCGCCAGCCTGCGCCCGGACGGCCGCGGCTGCCGGGAGAGAACCTCGGTCATCTGAAAGATATCTTCTATGTCGTTTATACGGAGTACGCCGACGCGGCGAAAGGCCGCATCCAGTACCGCGTCGCTCCCGGCCATTGCACCTGTATGAGAAGCGGCCGCCTTTGCGGCCGTGTCACTGCGGCCAGCCTTGATAACAAGAATTGGTTTGTCGAGCGCCACTTCCCGCGCGGCGGACAGAAATGACCTGGCATCGCCCAGCGATTCCATGTAGATAACGATGCTGTGTGTGTCGGGATCGCGGCCAAAATAGTCGATCAGCGTTCCCCATCCGACATCGAGCATGGATCCCACAGACACAAACGCGCTGAAGCCCACTTGTTCGCGCAGGCTCCAATCCAGCAGCGCCGTACAAATTGCACCACTCTGACTGATAAGCGCAACCGAGCCCTTGCGAGCAATTGAAGGAGCGAATGTCGCGTTGAAGCCCGTGACGGGACACATCACTCCGAGACAATTGGGTCCTATGAGCCTCATGTTGCCGCGCCGCGCCGAATTAAGCACCTGCCCCTCGAGTTCACGGCCTCGGGGCCCGGTCTCCCTAAACCCGGCCGAAATGATCACAGCTCCACGAACACCGCTCTCTGCACATTCTTGAACAATGCGCGGCACGGAATCGGCGGGCGTCGCGATGACCGCCAGATCTACGGGGTCGGGTACCGCGAGAACAGAGGGATAAGCCCGAACGCCAAGCACGGCGCCTCTTCGGGAATTAACGGGATAGATTGTCCCGCCAAACGGACTGCTGATCAGGTTCCACAAGATTGCTCGGCCGACATGGCCCGGGCGTTCCGTCGCGCCAATAACGGCAACCGACTTCGGCTTGAAGAACACGTCGAGGCTACCGATCTCCCGGTTGGCGCCTATCCCGGCCTGTAGCTCCAGGCACGAGTCGGAAGCATTTAGATTCGTCATATAAAGCACGACAGAATAGGGCAGCCGCCGCTATTCCCGGGCATCCCGAGCGAGCAGAACAATTGATCGTGGAGCCACCCCATAGTTCAAAGAGGACAGCGGCTCTATGGGGTGTGGCACAAAGTCGTCAGGATCCTCCAGGCTGGTATCAATGACACGATGCCATTGATGGGCTTCTCCCTCCTGGATAGTGAAATTGAGGGGCTCCCCGTAGGAACTGATCATCACATATAGATCGACATCGTCTTGTGAGGTTCCGTCTAAGTAGAACGCCAGACTCCTCGACTCGTAAGAAAGATCAGCGGCCGCCCCCACCCCGTACCACCGAACGTCCTCACGCCAAAAACGACTGCGGCATAACGTCCGGTGAGCTTGCCGAAAAGCGATCATTTTCTTGAAGAATGAGAAGATTCCGGCGTGGGTCTCCACCCTGTCCCAATCCAGCCAACTCGTCTGGTTGTTTTGGTTGTAGGGATTGTTGTTGCCCCCCTGCGTCTGCAGAAACTCATCGCCTGCCCGGAACATCGGAGTGCCCGCAGAGAGAAGCAGAAGACCGCAAAAGTTTTTGGCCTGGCGTCGGCGAAAGGCAATCACCTCATCGGGAACGTCTTTGTCGCCCTCCCAGCCGCAGTTCCAACTGAGGTTTTCGTCCGTGCCGTCTCGATTGTCATGTCCATTCGCCCAATTGCGCTTCTGGTTGTAAGAAACGAGATCGTAAAGAGTGAAACCGTCATGACACGTTATAAAGTTGACGGACTGATATGGATGGTAGGCATTCATTCGGTCACCGGGAAAGAGATCATCGCTACCATACAGGCGCGTCATCAATGCAGGAACACAGCCGGGGTCACCGCGGACAAACCGGCGTATGTCGTCCCGGAATTGACCGTTCCATTGCGACCAGGTGGGACCCGGGAAAGCCCGCCCCAGTTGATAAGCTCCACTGGCATCCCAAGGCTCAGCTATCAGCCTGATTTGTGCAATATCAGGATCGGACGAGATTTGGCCAAAAACGGGAGGATCCTCCCAGTTGAGCGAGCCATCCTTATTACGGCTGAAGACGGAAGCCAAGTCAAAACGAAATCCGTCAACCTGCACGTCGAGCGTCCAATATCGAAGGCTATCGAGAACTAACCGGCGCATGTAGCGGTTCGAGACATTCAATGTGTTTCCGGTGCCGGAATAGTCTGCATAAGGGTGCAGAGGGTCTCCAGACAAGAGATAGGCTGTCGAGTTGTCGATTCCCTTGTAGCTGTATATCGGGCCGCCCTCGTTGCCTTCGCACGTATGGTTGTACACCACATCCAGAACCACTTCGATATCTGCGGCATGCAGCGCGTCTACCATCTCGTGAAATTCTCGGTGAGCTTCGGCCGGCTTGCGTGCGTAGCTACCGTGCGGTGCGAAAAAGCTCAACGGCATATATCCCCAGTAGTCGCCTTCTCCTGGATCGAATTGGAAGATTGGCATCAGTTCGACGACTGTAACTCCCAACTCTTTCAGATAGGGAATCTTTTCTATGACTCCGGCGTACGTCCCACGTTTGTCATCAGCGACTCCGGAGTTTGGATTCTGGGTGAATCCCTTCACGTGAAGCTCGTATATGATCGTATCGGACTCGTGCCTTGGAGTACAGTCTCTCGTTTGCCTGAAAACTGCAGGTTCAGACACTTCCGGAATCAATCCCAGGGGCGCACGACCCGCATTGCTGCCAGTTTTGATCGCAGCGGACCGATCGAATAACGGCGGGATAAAAACAGCCTTGGCGAATGGATCTAAAAGAATTTTCTCCGGATCGAAACAGTGCACTTCAAAAGGGCCGTCCGACGGCGGGCCATCGACAGAGTACGCGTAATAGCGTGCCTTCTGCATCTGAGCTTTTGGAATGATGCAATGCCACATGCGGCCCGTTTTGTTTTTCAGGTAGTCGAAGTCATAGACGAAAAAGGGGGTGGCTATATCTGATTCCTCATAGAGCAACAGCTTCACTTTCTCGGCATGTTTCGAATACAGTGAAAAATTGTATGCTTGCAACTCCTCGAGCCACGTGGCACCGGGCGGCAGAGGATTTCCCTCTGCCGCGATCCATGCCGAAGAGTTACAAACTGCTATGACAGCGGGAACGTAGTCGACGAATGACATTGTCAGGAACCTATTTCACCATTCAAGCTTCCGCGGATTCGTCCCTATGGGCAGGAGTTCTCGCTGAACCAAGCTTCAGGATCGGCAATCGGACCGCGTCTGAAAGCGTCCGGCTCCCTGTCCCCTATACATCGTCAGGCAAACCAACGGTTGTCGCCGGGGTATGCCCCGGCCACGTCCAATTGCGTATTTCCGGCATGTCGTCTCCAAATTTGCAGACGTATTCGCGATGCTCCAGAAGCCTACGCCGAATCATCTGATTGGCGTAAGCCGCCACGGTTTTCAATCGAGGAATACTGCCGATCGCTAGCGCGGCCAGGTGAAATCGGTCCAGGCCATTGAGAACTGTCATGTCAAATGGAGTCGTGGTTGTACCCACTTCCTTGTACCCACGAACGTGCAGGTTGTGATGGTTGGTTCGTCGATACGTTAGCCGATGAATGAGCCACGGATAACCATGAAAGGCAAATACGATCGGCTTATCCGCTGTGAAGATCAAGTCGAAGTCGTGATCGCTCAGCCCGTGTGGATGTTCGCTATTTGGTTCTAGTGTCATCAGATCCACGACCTTGACGACACGGATTTCCAGATCAGGCACCCATCGCCTCAGAAGATCGACAGCGGCCAGTGTCTCGAGCGTTGGGACATCGCCAGCACAGGCCATGACGATATCGGGTTCCACGCCCCGGTCATTGCTGGCCCATTCCCAAATGCCTAGTCCTGCCGAGCAATGCGCGATGGCCGACTCTATGTCCAGCCATTGAGCCGCCGGTTGCTTGCCCGCAACGATCACGTTGACGCAATTACGGCTGCGTAGGCAGTGATCAGTCACCGATAGAAGAGTGTTCGCATCGGGAGGCGCGAAGTATGGGTTCTTCGCCCAGCTGGCCTGCGCCATTTGACGCACCTTACACACTAAGAACCGGGCAGTGCGACTGCCGGATAATTCCGTAGGAGTTCGATCGCAACCGCCCTCCCTGACTGTCTTTGGATCCGCGCCCAATAACGAGCAGGTCCGCGCCCACCGACTTCGCGTACTCAGAAACGGTATGTGCCATGTCACCCTTCGGAATGCAAATACTGGTGTTTCTGACACCAACACTCGTCAGAAGTCTTCCAATTTCTTGCCTCGCTGTGTCCTCGTCTACATCGTGGCCGGCTCGCGGTATCGCGTGCACGACACTTAGCACGGCCTGGAAATCACTAGCAAGCCTTGCTGCCCAGGTCAGAGTGTCGGTTCTATGGGGCCCGGCTCCGAGCGCACAAACGAGGTTAGAAATCTTGGTTTTTCCTGGCCCCTCTGAATCTCCGAGGTGTGCTCCCGTGAGAACAGGTATCTCAAGATCGTGCAGGACCTTAGCCGTAACGGATCCTATTAAAAACTTTCGGAACACGCCATAGCCGTGCGTTGGCATGATCACCAGGTGGACATCCTCTGCCCTTGCTGTAGCGATGATCTGCGCATCGGGCTCACCTTCGTAGATCAAACGCCTGACGGAAAAGCCATTCAATTCCGGTGTTGCGAATTCGTCGAGTCTTTTTGCCTGCATGGTGAAGACCCATTCCGGCAAGTCGACCATAGTCGCTGTAGTGATTCCGGTCGCCGGAATCGCATACACGGGGTTGACCACGTGAAGCAGGATAATTTCCGCCTTATAGTTCCTTGCGATCTGCTTGACATACGGGATCATGCCCAGACTGTGATCGGAAAAATCGACCGGCACCAGAATTCTTGAAAGAGGGAGCATTGCACTCGCGTCGGTGCAATTACAAAGCCATGGTGGAGTCTCTGTGGCCGGCTTGCCCCACCTGAGGCGGGTTCCGATCTTCTAAGCCTTGACTGACGCTGAGGTAGGCGCGTCGGATCGGCTCCAGATCGGAGTCCAGTTCATACACTAGAGGTCTTCCCGTAGGAATCTCCACGTCGGCGATCGCTGAATCGGAGATGTTGTCAAGATGTTTCACCAGTGCGCGCAGGCTATTCCCATGAGCAACCACTAAAACACTCCGATGCTCGCGTAAAGCCAGGGCGATTGAGTGTTGCCAGCAGGGCCACAGCCGCATTGCAGTATCTTTAAGGCTCTCCCCCAGCGGCATCTGGTCCGGCTGCAGATGACGGTAGCGTCGATCGTGACCGGGGTATCGCTCGTCCTCACGTGTGAGCCTTGGCGGAGCGATATCAAAGCTCCTGCGCCAGCGCTTTAGCTGCTCCTGTCCATACTTCGTCTCGACATCTCCCTTGTTCAGCCCTTGTAGCGCGCCGTAGTGTCGCTCGTTCAATTGCCAACACAGATGCACAGGAGTCCACATGCGATCCATCTCGTCAAGGACGATCCACAGCGTACGAATGGCACGTTTTAACACCGAGGTGTAGGCGACCTCGAAATCCAGCCCCGCACTTTTCAAAGCCTGACCGGCCTTCCAGGCCTCTTCACAGCCACGAGCGGTAAGGTCCACGTCGGTCCAACCCGTGAACCTGTTGGTTTTGTTCCATTCACTTTCGCCGTGTCGTAGCAGAATCAGCGTATGCATATGCGTACCACGTCTACACACTGAGAACGGGGCATGGTGCTTCTCGAATGATATTGTTGACGTTTGTCCGAAGGCGGCCTAGCAGCCCGGTGAGACGTCCTCTACCGATTACAATCAGTTGTGCCCCGCAGGACGAGGCGGCGTCCCGTACAACGGATTCCACTTGGCCGTACCTGACAAGGGCTTCGAAATTCGTCTTGGCTTCAGCCTGGAAGGTAGCAATTAGCTCCGTTGCCCTGTCGAAGAGGAATCGTTGGAACGGGGCGTCTACGCCGGCGTCATCTGGCTCGAGGTCCAGCGCAGGGATGGAGTGAATCAGTTGGACACACGCTCCATACTGTTGCGCCATATCACGCGCCGCACAGATTATTTGAGTCGTCGCGGGAGATAAATCCACAGCACAAACAATTTTTTGGATCCCCTCAGGGTGCTGGTCCTCCAGACACTCTGAATGCGCCGTAGTCCAGACGGGGCACTTCGCATCGTGTAGTACCTTAGAGGTCACCGATCCCAACAGTAGTCTGCGAAACCTCCCGTGACCGTGCGTGGGCATGAAAATCAGGTCAATAGCGTGACGCTCAACAAACTCCACGATACAGTCTGCCGGCTCGCCAATTTCGACAATCCGGCTTACTGGAAGACCCGCGAGCGCCGTGCCTCCGAAGTCCCTCAACGCTGCTTCGCGCGGTTGCCTCAAAGAGGCTTCGCAGGCGCCGTAGACGACGGTACTCGAAGCGGCGCCGTACCCAAACGGGTCATAAGCATCGAACGCGTGGAAGAGGACGACTTCGCTGCTAAACTTTTTCGCAATCCGTGCAACGTATGCCACGCTATGCGTACTGCACGTCGAGAAGTCAACTGGGAACAGTATTTTCTGGAAGGTGAGCATCTATAGTCTCCTCTAAGCCTCCTCTTATCTCTAGGCCACCAATCAGTGCAAGCGGAGAGGTGTTGAGCGCCACGCCACGTCGCATAGATCAGCGGTCAACGGGAACGGACAGGAACGCCCCATTTAGACAACGGCCGCCCTCGCCTGCTCCGGCAAACCAGGGTATTGCGCCGGTTGGGGTTCCAATCCAAGCGGTATGGTGATAGTGAGTCTGTCCTGTTCTGTTTCGGCCGTGATATCGGTCACAACTGCATTCGCTGGAATAGGCCACTGACAAAAAATGCTGCGGACTTCGTGCTTGGAATTGCCAGTTGCTTCGAAGCTTTTACTATGTGTGCCCGTGATAATCAGAGCGTCACTCATGGTGTATACTTCCAGGTCCTTTGATTCGATTCCCGATAGCGGCAGGCTGATCGTGTAAGCCGTAGAAGTTTCGGTTACTTCAGGCGTAATCGGAACAAGGAGTTCCTCCTCGGCACGAAGCCAATCCTCCATTTCACTACCTGGTTTATGTGCGCGCCGCTCGAAGATTTCATAAGCGCGGTGGCGCAACCTGCCAAGCAGATCTTCAAATTGCCTTTGCAGTCGAGTTGCAGCGGCGCTCTCAGTATTCGCGTCCTTGACCTTTAGAATTGACATTTGTTGTCCTCTGACTTGGGTATGTCCGTACGATATCTTCGCAACGTTAATGCCACTCGTTAAATTGCCTATGTAGAGCAACTGGGGCAAGCTCACCTTCGTGAAACCGAGCCCGAGGCTCTATGAATAAGTGTGTGAATAGGCGCAAGGCATGCGCGAATGGCCCCAGACGGGGAGCCATCCCGGGCGGCCGGTCTTCGTATCGGAGTTGCAGTCTCCTCGATAAGGCATATATTGGCTCACTACGAGAAATCCTGATGGCGAATGGAATGACAGTTGCGGACAGTGCATCGGGTAAGACCTAAAAGGAACAATATGGCTCTGTTGGAAGTTGAACGACCTACCGCTACTCTTGCGGCCTCGAAGTCGATGAAGGCCAACGTATTCCGCGCTCCCGGGGAATTTGCTCTAGAGGAAAAACCTATCCCGAGAGCAGGTCCCGGTGAGGCCGTCGTGAGGGTGCGATTAACGACGATCTGTGGAACAGACGTCCACATCATTCGTGGAGAATATCCGGTTCGTCCGGGTTTAACGCTCGGCCACGAGGCGGTCGGCACCATCCACGAACTTGGTTCGGGTGTTACTGACTATCACGTAGGCCAGAAAGTGCTGGTGGGCGCAATTACTCCGTGCGGGCAGTGCGATTTCTGTCTCAGAGGGCGTCTGTCGCAATGCGGTGGGCCCCTCGGTGGGTGGCGCCTTGGAAACACCGTGGACGGGGTTCAGGCCGAGTACTTTCGCGTCCCCTTTGCGCAGGCGAATCTGGCAGTGATTCCTGAAGGCCTCGCCGATGAAGACGTAGTCCTGCTGGCCGATATCGCGTCCACCGGGTTCAGTGCAGCCGAAAGTGGAAGAATTCGTCTCGGTGATTCCGTCGCCGTCTTTGCACAGGGTCCGATTGGGTTGTGCGCCACTCTCGGCGCTCGACTCATGGGCGCCTCAGACATTTTCGCCGTAGACAGTGACGCCGGTCGGCTCAAGATTTCACGCGACTTCGGAGCCACCGTTACTCTCAGTAGCGATGTAGATCCAGTTGAGCAGATTATGAAACTGACGGGCGGTAAGGGTGTTGATGTCGCCATTGAAGCACTCGGCCAGCAAGTCACTTTTGAGAATGCCTTAAGGGTGTTGGCCCCAGGTGGAACGCTATCGAGCGTGGGTGTTTACTCAGGGCATCTATCGATACCCTTGGAAGGTTTTCACGCCGGTCTTGGTGATCAAACAATCGTCACTACGCTCTGTCCGGGTGGAAAGGAGAGAATGCAGCGGCTCATGCGGCTCGTTGAGACGCACCGAATTAATCTGCGGCCCTTGCTGACGCACACGTTCGATCTGGAACATATTGCCGACGCCTATAAACTGTTTGAATCTCGGGCTAATGGTGTTCTGAAGGTGGCGATCCGCGTTTCCTCATGATCTATTGGACAGTACAGTCCTGTCTCGGACTGCACTGTCCAATATCCGTTTAGCCTGCTACCTGTTCTTTCAGTCTCGGGGTTTCATCGTGCCGTGCATCTTGTCGAACATCAGCCATCATGAAGCTGAGTACCGGGCAAGGAACCTGTCGAATGATTTCGTAAGCATGTGTACGTAAGCTTCCCAAGGTGCCCTGTAGCTTACCTCGTCCGATCACAACTAAATCTGCGTGCTGATCAACTGCCACTTCGGATAGATCTTGAGCGATAAGCCCACCGGTCAGACTCAGAGGGAAATCAGTTCCCGCCTCCTGCTGGAGCCTGGCGATCTCCTCGCGAGCTAAGTCGCTGACCATCCGATGGAATTCGCAGTCGAAATACTTGGCCGGCCTGGATTGCTCAGCACCTACCGTGTGTACAAGACGGACAGCAGCACCAAATTCATCGGCCACGTCCCTTGTAAAACGCAAAAGAGGAACCGTCTCGTCGGAGAGTTCTATGGAGCAAACGATGCTGGAGATGCCGGGCGTCCGGGCCGATTTTGTTTCAGCCGGAGCAGGATGCGTCCAGACAGGACAATGAACATCGTGGAGCACCTCGATAGCAACCGATCCTAAAATCATGCGCCGGAAAGTTCCGTAGCCGTGCGTGCCCATCACAATGAGATCCACGTCGTGATCCTTCGTCCATTTTGCGATGTGCCATGCTGGACTTCCCTCCGCGGACACTCGCTCAATGCGAGCTTCGGGAATATTGATGACGTAGTCTTTGAGGCGCTCTCTTTCCGACTCCATATATTCGATGAGGATCTCGGAATTCATCAGCGTCGCCTCACCGCTTCCATACCAGCTCGTCGGTATCTCTAAGACGTGCAGCAAGGTTACTTTTGAGTTGAAATGCGCAGCCAACCACTCTACCTCGGAATTCAGGGCGCGACTGTGGCTGGAAAAGTCTATGGGAAATAAGATGTGATCGATTTTCATATTAGGCCTCTTTCTGCTTCCTTTGCTGTCCGTGACATAACCGAAACTCAACGGTCTTACTGCAGGCCCTTAGCCAATAGTTCGAACTTCGACGCAACCTCCTATAGCCGTGATTTACAGCGCTCCAGCTGCCTGCACGGCGCGCCAGTAAATTACCAGATTGGGTTCCCGGACCCAGGTGGCTAACGGACATGCGTGGTTTCACCCAGGTTACCGACTGCCAGTACCTCAAGTGCACATTACTCTCCACAGATCTGGTTTCTTGCTACGATTCGGAATCTGCGGGCGGCAGAGAATGAAGTAGGTAATCAGTATCAACGGTCCGCAAGTCTAGTCGGTTGTCAAGGAGCGGCCGGTCCCGCAATCCTGAATTTCGCCGTCGGATTCGAGTTGCGAAGACCTCGCTACTCAGCAACGAAATGGCCTCAGGAATGCGGGTGAATGGCTGGGGCATATTCGCCCCAGGAATCGGATGTCACACATAGGCGTGACGACTGCCGGCCTTGATGGCTGCGGTGCATCTGCGCTGCAACAGCAATTCCGACGTCTAACGAAGGCAGTGCCGCAACGAGCATACAAGCTGTACGAAGCCCTGTCCTCTCAATGGGTCCATCCCGGCATCCGCCGCCATGTCGGATATCAACACCAGACTAACCAGAGAGTCGCTCAGCCTCGCCGCCCTAATTCTCGGCCTCCACCCAAAAATCGCTCTACTTAACGCTGGAGAGTTCCTGTCTGTGTGCCATTCGAGTAAGAAAAGAGCTTATTGATGACTGTAGACGTTCAGCATGTCAGCGGTACTGAGTTTGAAGCGATTGCTCGAGGCCACCACGTCATCAGTGATCAACCTCCGGAAAACGGAGGAAGAGATGCAGGGATGACGCCTCCTGAGCTTCTGCTCGCTTCTCTCGGCACGTGCGCTGGCTTTTACGCGGCTCAATACCTGACTACACGCTCTCTGCCGACAGACGGACTGCGAATACGAGTACATGCAAAGAAGTCGGAGCGAGCGCCACGACTGGGCGAGTTCCGGATCGAGGTATACGTTCCGATGGCCCCGGGCAACCATGAAACGAGGCTGCTCCGCGCCGTTAAAGCGTGCCTGATCCACAACACTCTCGTCGAAGGCGCGGTGGTCGAAACGGTAATTAATGGTAGGGAGGACGCTGAGCGTTTCCACGATTAGAGGCTCAGCTGCAAGGTATGAAAGCGAAGCGGAGAACCTTAGCGGTAGTAGATTTTCCGCAGAATTCGACTTCCTGTTAACACCTAGCGAATTGCCGGGTGGCTCCGCAATTGCACCGCCGAAGACGTTATGCTCGAACTTCCACGAATCCTGGTTCCAGTCGACTTTTCCGATCGCAGTCTGAGCATAATTCCGTACGTGAGGCACTTCGCGAGAAGATACAATTCCGAAGTCATACTGCTTCATGTTGTCAGTCCCGTGTACGCCATCCCTCAGGCGGACATCTCTGGACCAGAGATATTGCCCGTGCCGGAGTGGGTCTTTACGAGTCGGGCTGAGAAACTGGACCGTTTCGCGGTCGGCGAACTGGACGGTCTACCTGTCCGTCGCTTAACTTATGAAGGCGATGCCGCTGAGCAGATTGTAACCACGGCCAAAACGGAAGCTGCACAGCTGATTGTCATGCCCACTCATGGCTATGGAATCTTCCGTAAGTTCTTGCTCGGCTCCATCACGGCCAAAGTCCTTCATGATATCGAGGGCCCGGTGCTCACGGGTGCACACGTCCGGCAGCAAACCGGAGTGGAGCCGCTCAAGATCTCACATGTCGTTTGCGCAGTCGCTATGGGCAGTCACAGCGCAGACACTGTAACTTGGGCGGCCAACGTCGCCCGCGACTTCGGCTCTACGCTAACGATTGTTCATGTGATACCGCGGTTAGATCCAGCCCTGAGGGTGGTCGTCTCTTCCGCTGTAGATGAGGAATTCGAAACGACGGCCAGACAAGAAATCCACAAACTGCTGACCAATGTCGGCGCCAGCAATTCCATGGTTTGCGTTCGGCGCGGTGACGTGGCACAGTCCGTTTGTGAGTACACCAAGTCCGTTGGAGCTGACTTACTAATCATCGGTCGACGACAAAAAGACGCTGAAATCAGCCAGATTCGTCCGAATGCGTATGAAATAATCCGTCAATCGCATTGCCCGGTCCTCAGTGTGTGAATCGTGCTACAGAACGCACATTGCCGCTAAACCGGCTCAGGGCTGCGCACGTATCTCGAAGATAGAAGAGCTTTCACTTGGCTGGTCGGCTTGGGTTCCCACACCGTTCGTACCGCCTCAGACATTGCGGAAGCTCGCGTGCTTAGCAAGGCAGGGTTATGGCTATCTTTGTTGGCAATGCGAGTTTGTACTCCCTACCAGTGCGGTCTCCCGTGTCTCGATGCCGCTCAGCGACAAGATTCGGACCTGGAGCCCGGCAAGTCGCTCCATGTTCCGGCCCAACACATACGCTGCCAGACACAGTCTTCGATCTCCTCTACCGTGAATATCTTCCGTTCAGGCTGTACGCTGACTACATGTTGGGCTCGTCGCAGGCGGAACTGGCCTTGCATTTCGGGCTTCCTGAGCAATGGGTGACAGAACGTCTGGAAGCTGTGCGCTTGTGCTTCCAGAAACAAGTTCGGCTCAATCTGCTCGATTCGAGCGAGCCATCTCATGCCCCTCTGATGTCGGGGACGGCCGAGAACTGCACGATAGATTGCTGATCCCAATAGCTCACCAACACGATACTTGGTCCTAAGTAGATCCGCTCATAAGCTCTTACCATTGTGAGGTAGCATTGCTCACCTTAGATGGGCGGCCTTGGTCTCCACAGCTGCGGCTCCCATAGCAATCGCTGGATACGTAACCTGGAAGCGATCCACTTCGTCGGGTATGGCAAAGAGCAGGGTTACCTCGATGGAACCCGGATTCACCGCATATTCCCGAACCTGCGTTGGAGACGTGCCAATCAGAACACCTTCCGTCACACACATTGCATTGGCGACTACGACCCCCTTTTTCTTCTGTCCAGGCCTTTCGTAGATAGCAGCGAACGCTGCGTCTATTAAGATCAGATCGCCGGAGCGAGTCACTTGACCTTTCAAGGTCACCTTAACCATTTTGGCTCCTGGGGTCGCCGAAGACATGCCGAGGGCACCCTCCGGAGAAATGCATAAGGCAGGTTCCTTCGTAACCTCTGCACTGACTACCTTGAAGTTCAATTCACCCGGATTGAGCAGTTCTTGTGAAAAGGCTGAATGCGGCCAGACACATAGTATTCCGACCAGGAGCAGTCTCGCGGAGACTGAATTACGAACTCTCATGAACATGCGGTAAGCACAAGAGCGGCCATTGGGAAACTGTGTCCTCCCGTCGAACTCCCGTATGGCGTTGGTCAAAGGCGATAACCTGGCCGCCAGAGCTTTCCAGGCCCGGGGCACGTCGCACAATAGTCTGGTGGACTTTCCCTAGGCTGCTGGTCAGCCCGGGAACGATCTTCCGCCCGGACCCTAGTCCAGCGACCTTGTGGCGAGCCCAACCTTGCGGATTGTACGATTCCGAACGTCACGGTGCGCGATGAGACGACGCAACTGGGTCAATACACCCAGCGCCGGTCCTCAGGCCAAGCTACTGGTCAGCCGGTAATTGGGCTCGCAGAAATCGCCGATCACGGGTTGGACTAGGTCTTGGAAATCGGCGGCCCTCATGTGAACCGCATCCCGATGCGTACCGGCGTTGAAGGCGACGAATTCCTGGTTGGCCACTTCGCGGTCCAGATAAACGCGAAGGCCAAACAAAGGTCCCAAGGGCGGCATTGAACCGACTTCAGCCCCGGGGAAGAGCAGATACAAGTCGCTCTCGTCTGCCAGGGAAACGCTGGGAGCCCCGATTGCCGTCCTTAGCTGTGTCATATCCACATGCGAATCGGCGGGTACGACAACCATCAGGTAACTATCGTCGTCCCGGCAGACCACGGTTTTTGCCATCCGGTGCGCCGGCAGGTGTTCTGCCGCCGCCACTTCTTCCGCAGTGTAGGCATGCGAGTGCGTGGTGTGGACGTATCTAACGCCCCGCGTATCGAGGTAATTCAAACAGTTTTGAAGGGTGCTCATGGTGATCTCTCCTGCAAACTTCTCGGAGCACTTCCTACTCCAGTTCGAGCGGCAAACAATCTATGAGGTTTGGAATGTCCGTTGCTCGTGCAAATCGTGGCGCGGCGTATCCATGCAATCTGCATCGAAAAAGAAGTTCGGTACCAATGAAAAGCGACGCTAGGGGCAAATGGGCGTGGCCCTGGATTCCGCTCCTCTTCGCAATACTTTTCGTCTACTTCTTTGGTTCTCAGCCGCCGTTGAACTCCAGTGACGTTCCCTACAGCGAGTTTCTTTCCGAGGTGCGGGCCGGGCATGTGGCCGAGGTTCAAATCAAAGACAGAACGCTCGTAGGCACCCTAAAGCTGGACAACAGGGATTCGAAGAAGTCTACAGCCGGCCGCCTGATCTTCACAACGCGGTTGCCAGGCATCCCCGATACTGAATTGCTAAAAGAGCTCGATGCCCAGCACGTCAAGTACTCTGGGTCGGGCGAATCCGGCTCTTCATGGATGAGCACACTGCTGATTTGGGTTCTTCCGCTTCTACTGCTAGGCAGCATTTATATGACTGCAATTAAGGGGCTTGGGCATTCCCCTGCACTGACATTCGGAAAGAATCGGGCCAAAATCTACGATCAGTCCGATCGTCTCAATGTCAGCTTCCAAGATGTTGCCGGCGTCGATGAGGCCGAGGCGGAACTGGTAGAGATCATCGATTTTCTAAAGAGTCCGGAGAAGTACCAGCGCCTCGGCGGACGAATTCCCAAAGGCGTGCTGCTGGTCGGCCCACCCGGTACGGGGAAAACGCTTCTCGCCAAAGCGGTGGCCGGAGAGGCCGGTGTCGCTTTCTTTTCTATCTCGGGCTCGGACTTTGTGGAGATGTTTGTGGGGGTCGGAGCGGCGCGCGTCCGGGATCTCTTCGAGCAAGCGAAAGCCAAGGCCCCCTGCATCGTATTCATCGATGAACTGGACGCCATCGGTAAATCCCGCTCGACGCACCGTGCACTTAACGGCGGCAATGATGAACGCGAACAGACGCTAAACCAACTGCTCGTCGAAATGGATGGCTTTGATACGTCTAAGGGCGTAATCATAATGGCGGCCACCAATGCCCCGGAAGTGCTGGATGCCGCGCTCGTTCGGCCTGGCCGATTCGATCGGCTGGTCGTTATTGATCGCCCCGATTTGGCCGGACGGGAACAGATTCTGAAGCTTCACGCCCGGAAGGTAAAGCTAGGTCCTGGAGTAGAGCTTGCAACCATTGCAGCGCGCACGCCAGGTATGGTCGGTTCCGATCTGGCGAACATTGTCAATGAAGCCGCTCTGCTCGCCGCCAGACGCGGCGCAGACGAGGTGCAGATGCGAGACCTCGAGGAAGCCATAGATCGCGTCATGCTGGGCCTCGAGAAACGGACGCGTGTCATGAGCGAAGAAGACAAGGAGCGCGTCGCCTATCACGAAACCGGCCATGCTCTTGTCGCACTCTCGGTCGAGCACTCAGACCCGGTACACCGCATCTCCATCATCCCCCGGTCCGTCAGCGCGCTCGGGTATACCCTGCAACTCCCGACACACGAACGGTTTTTGATGACCCAGCCCGAATTGGAAGACCGGATCGCCGTGATGCTCGGCGGACGTGCGGCTGAGGAGATCATATACCATGGCGTGATCTCCACGGGCGCAGCAGACGATCTGGAAAAAGTCTCAGAATTGGTTCGCCAGATGGTAATGCGCTTTGGGATGAGCGAACAACTTGGACAGTTGACCTACGGGCATCCCTCCAAGAATGGATTTTTGCCGAATGGCCTGACCGCCGAGGAGCGCAATTATAGTGAGCGTACGGCACAGAAAATCGACGAGGAAGCCCGCCGCATTATCGATCAGATCCACCATAGAGTTCATTCGATCCTGGCGCAAAAGCGCCGCGAACTTCGCTCCATTGCAGATGCGCTCATACGCAAGGAAACACTCACGCGGCCAGAAATTGACGAACTTCTTGCGCAGCACGCCGCCGCTACTCTACTAACTAGCTAGAGGAAAACCTCCGGCTTGTCGTCGAGATATCCTCGCTCGATCAGCTTCGCAATGACTCGCCCTGCTGCGGCTTCCGAGCTCTCGTGATCTCCATGCACGATGAGGTCTGGCCGTTCCGGAACTTCGTATGTGGCTTGAATTCCGGGCACTGTTCCGGCTCCGCTGCTCTGTGCCTGACGATAAATCCCTTTCGGGTCTCGAGCAATGCACGTCTCGAGCGGCGAGTCGACGTATACTTCCAGAAATCGAGGAATCTGCTGCCGGGCGCGCTCACGATAGGCCCGGCGGTTCGCAGTGGCATCCAGAATCACCGGCACTCCATGCCTTGTCAGCAACGCGCCCACGTACGCGATCTGCCGATAGAAACTATCTCGTTCCTGCTCGTCATAATGCGGATCCGGAGTGAATACTTTCCGCAACTCATCAGATTCTAAGACCGCCACGTCAATTCCTCGCGCAGCAAGCTGTTCTTCTACTGCGGCCGCAAGAGTCGATTTTCCGGAAGCCGGCAGGCCGGTGATCCAGACAGCGAACGCCGATGAGGATCTAGACGCCACAGTATTTGTTTACCTGAGCGGGATCGAAAGACTCCTCCTCCAGCACTCCAAAGATAAATGTCAGTAGCTTCGAGCGCACAGCTTCTGCCAAATTCGGATACCACACTGGACTCGCCATAACCAGAGCGCGAAAGACCAAAAACGGCGCCACGACACGAAGCATTTCCCGATCTCCGGAATCTTCGAGATAACGCTTCCAGAACCGGCTGAACAAAGTCTCGAACGCCCCGTCGAGCTTTCCACTGCGCTGCAGAGAGAAAAAGATGAAATTCATGGTGAGAGAGGCGACGTCATCCGCCGGATCACCATACTCTCCGCGGGAGCGATCGAGGACACTGAAATCAGTTCCCGACCGGAACAGGATGTTCCACGGATGGAAATCTCCGTGAACCTGCCGCAACCGGTGCGTCAGGCTCTTCAAACGCCAGCGCCACTTCACGCACTGACACTCAATCTGCTCCAGCTTGTGGCTACTGATCAGCGGATGAGGAGGATAGCTGTCCGCGATGCCCATGATGCACTCTCCATGCCCGACTAACTCGCGGACCCGTCGAGTGTATAACCCGGGATCAGTGCCGCGCTCGCTGTGAATTTCTACCAAATACTCACAGAGCGCGTCGCCGCGGTCCAGGTCAAGCTGACAAAGCGTGCCGTTCTCACGAAGATGCTCCAGATCACAGAAATATCCCTGCCCTTCCGCATATTCCGTCAGCAGAAAGAACTCTTCGACCTCTCCGAGCGAGAGCAGCGTCCCGTTTGGCCGGAATCCTCCCACATCAAACGAGCGAGCATGGCGAGCCAGACGAGGAAAAGCCTGGTTTTGCCAAAGGAGCACCTGTGCTCGATCCGCCATGTGCTCGTGCCCGAAAGGCCCGGGCCGCATCGTGTGCAGCACTAAGCTTTGCGCCTTTGCTTGGCTCGGCAATTGGTAATCGACCCGAATCGGGCTGCCGTATCCGCCAAACTTGATCGCTTTGTCTCGACGGTCTTCTCCTAACGCGGTCAAGCCAAGGACTTGGACCGCCTCGCCTTTGAGAGAACGGAGATAGTGCTGTATGGTCTCGAGCGTCAGTTCAGTCATGCGGCCAGCTGAACTGGCAGCTTCGGTTCCGGCTTGCATATCCATTCGGTATACGTCATGGCAGCTGAGATGGGAGGTGCAACACAACCGTATGAGGACCTATGTTCCAACGATCTCTGCCTCAGTGTGAGGTCTTCCACTCGCAAGAACCGATTCCAGCACTCGGCACCGTTCTATTTTATTTCGATACACCCGGCGGAAGAGTTGGACTGCCGCAGGGTCGCCGTCCTGCTCGGCTTCAAATGCGAATCGCTGATACATCTCCATTTCCTTCTTCTCCGAAGCAATTGCCTTCCGCAGGTTGTTTGGAGTACTGGAAATAAGCGCTTGAATATCAGCCTCCCTGGCGAAGTTCTCAAGACGGTCAGCCTCGGCTGCCTGCTGGAAGATCTTGGCTAGGTGCCAGTCACCCTCTAAGCGGGCTCGTGCGGCATAACGCAAATAGGTTGCACTACCAATCGCATCACAGGCGGTTGCTGCTTCAAGATTCTTCTTCGTCCTTGGTGTCATGATTTTACTCCAGCTTGTCTAGAGCAAGCCGTCCACCATTTCCGGACGGCGGCAGGCCCGATGTTTCAATCACGGCCAGTTAATTGGAGCATCCTTCGCTTTGGCAGTCCCCTTGCTGCAAAGTCTGGAAGCGTCACCAGGATCGCTCAATCGGCAGGAAAGCAGGTCCCTTATATGGCAATCTGGCACCGCATCGCAGATCTGAAGGCAGTAGTGGCAGGTCTGATTCAGACACAAATCTCCACCGCAAGCAAATCTGCTTTCTGGAACGGGGTTTGTCATTGTTAAGCCCCGACAAATCGGTTCTGAACGCTGAATCTCGCCCTGGAGAGCGGGAAAGCACCGGAAATCTGGAGATGAATGCCCAGGTAAACGGTAATGAAAGAAATCAGGGCTCCGTACTCTCGGCACCGCCGGTCGATTTGGTTTCCGAGGTTGAAAGCGGACTGACGAGTGAGGAAGCCGCCAAGCTACTGAAGCTCTGGGGGCCAAACGATCCGGTCCCGGTGGTGCGCCACCGGGCGCTGACGACGCTGATCTTGCTTCTGCTCAATCCGCTCGCGGTGATCTTGCTTATCGCGGCGCTGTTTTCTGCTCTGCTCGGCCAAGCGGTGGATGCCACGATCATTCTTGTCATGGTCTTGCTTGGCATTGCCTTGAACCTCGTGCAAACCTATCGTTCGCAGCGCGCGGTCGAATCTCTTCGCTCATCCGTACGAACCACGGCATCAGTCCTGCGGGATCAACACTGGCAGGAGATTCCCAAGCGCGAACTCGTACCAGGCGACCTAGTTCGATTGGAAGCTGGAGATATGGTTCCGGCGGACGCGGTGCTCGTCCAGGACAAAGATCTTTACGTTCAGCAAGCCGCGCTTACCGGCGAGTCGCTGCCGGTCGAGAAGGAAGTCGGTCGAAGCCGAGCCCAGACCGCCGATCCTAATGCTGCCCACATGGTGTTTCTAGGCACTTCCGTTATCAGTGGGTTCGGATTAGCCCGCGTCTCCGCGACCGGTCCAAAAACAGCTTTCGGGGGGATCGCCGCGCGCCTTGCGGAAAGGCCCCAGGAAACTGAATTCGAAAAAGGCCTCCGGAGGTTCGGATACCTGATCATGCGGGTAGTCCTGATACTGGTTGTGTCCCTCATTGGGTTGAGCATCGTACTCCGCCATGATCCGTTCGAATCCTTGCTGTTTGCCGTGGCTCTGGCGGTCGGATTGACTCCGGAGTTTCTGCCCATGATCACCTCCGTGACCCTGGCCAATGGCGCGGCCCAGATGGCCCGGAAAAAGGTAATAGTGAAGCGCCTGCCAGCCATCCAAAATTTGGGAAGCATCGATGTCCTGTGTAGCGACAAAACCGGAACGCTGACGGCCGGCGTAATGCGGCTGACTGAGCGCACAGACCCGTTCGGCGAGCCGTCGGACGACGTCTTCCTATTCGGATACTTGAACAGCAAATTCGAAACCGGCCTTCACAACCCGCTCAATGCTGCGATTCTGGAGCAGCCCTGTCCCGCGGTCAACGAGTATGGAAAATGTGACGAAATTCCGTTCGATTTCGAACGGCGCTGCATCTCGGTAGTGGTCGAACATGATGGGCAGCACCTTCTGATCCTTAAGGGTGCTCCCGAGAGTGTCATTGAACGTTCCATTAGCCGCAAGGCGAACGACGGCGTACGTCCCTTTCTTACCTCCGAAAAGGAGACCTCATTAAACCTATTCCGTGCTATGGGCGCGAAAGGTTACCGCACGCTAGGGGTAGCCTTCAAGCCATTAGAAAAAAGGAGTGCTTACGGACGCTCTGACGAGACTGATCTCGTCTTTGCTGGCTACCTCAGCTTTGCCGATCCTCCGCGAGCCGACGCCGCGGCCACGATCAATTCTCTGCATCGTGATGGCGTCCAACTCAAAGTGCTCACGGGCGATAACGATTTAGTCACGCGCTATGTCTGCGATCAAGTTGGATTGGATGCGGGAGGTCTGGTACTCGGAGAAGATCTTGCGAGAATGACCGACCCTGCCCTCGATCATGTTGTTGAGCAAACCCATGTATTTGCCCGGCTATCCCCGGCCCAGAAAAATCGGGTCGTCTTAGCGTTGAAGCGCCGGAGCCACGTCGTTGGCTATCTGGGCGATGGAATCAATGATGCTCCCGCGCTTCACTCGGCCGACGTGGGAATTTCCGTCGATGGCGCGGCTGATGTCGCTCGCGAAGCAGCCGACATAATACTGGTCGAACCTAGCTTGAACGTCTTGCATGCTGGCATTTTAGAGGGCCGAAAGGCCTCGGCTAACGTTCTGAAGTACCTGCTGATGGGAACAAGTTCGAATTTCGGGAATATGCTCAGTATGGCGAGTGCGTCTCTCGTCCTGCCATTTCTGCCGATGTTGCCAACTCAAATTCTGCTGAACAACTTCCTTTATGATGTGGCTCAAATCTCGATTCCGACCGACAATGTCGATGCAAAGTATCTACGAGCTCCTCACCGCTGGAGTATGCGATTCATTCAGAAATTCATGCTGCTGGTTGGGCCAATCAGTTCTCTTTATGATTTTGTGACCTTTTACGTGCTGCTGACCTACTTCCACGCCAGTCAGTCTGAGTTCCACACGGGATGGTTTGTCGAGTCGCTGGCCACCCAGACCTTGGTTCTGCTGGTCATTCGTACATCCGGAAATCCGATACAAAGCCGTCCAAGCCTGCCGCTATGCATAACCGTGTTCGGCACAGTGTTGATAAGCATCTTGATTCCGCTGAGCCCTCTGGCGGCACCACTCGGATTTGTCGCCCTGCCTGGAAGCTTCTTTGTTTTTCTGGCACTGGTTACAGCTTTGTATCTGGTCTCTGTGGAGCTCGTGAAACGGTCCCTTTTTCGCGAAGTTCAATAACGGCATTGTTCGTCCGGACGGAAGGCATATTCTTGTCAGTCAAGAAAAAACAAGAAAAGAATAAGACCAATCGCTAAACCGACGAAAGCTAGCGTGATAACAACGGATACACGCTTAAGCCTGTCGATTTGGGCCAGGATTGCGCTCTCCGTGCCGCAGGCTGCTTCCGACTGCAACCTCCCGTAAAGCCGCTCTTTTTGTAACGTCGCAAGCGCCAGCACGGAAAGCAACAAAATGCCGAGGGTAGTTGCCAGGAAAAACAGCATTCATCGGCCTCCATTGCTCAACTCCTACGCAAACCCGCTGCCATAATCGGTCTGCTGTTCCGTTATCCAATATGGAGAGCTTGGGGAACCACTTGGGCGCTTTCACCCATCGGCTTGGGTCCAAAACCTCACTGCCCTGATTGCGTCCAATAATAACTGGCACTCGGCCGTCGCGGCGAATCAAGCGCAGATGCTCCGCTCTGGCGACCGAAAGGGCTCTCCAACCAGCAAACGCCAGGACTGCATCAAGGATCTTGGATTGAATGAAATGACCGACCCGAGACATAGGTAACAGAACGTACCGGACACATGGGTTACACTTTTTCGCTCCGGAGGGAGCGGATGAGGGGATGCCGTGGAAGGAAAGATCTGTTATGGACGAACGAATGCGGTTTGTCATCCGGCTTAAG
>DATIMM010000005.1:0-4891 GCA_035475295.1 Bryobacteraceae bacterium | reverse complement strand
GCTACCTTGGAGAAAGAATTTGCGGGGGCTCCAAACGCCGATCGGGATGCACTTGCCCGGGCTGCGCAGCTGTTTCTGAATGCCGGAGACCCCGGAGAGGCTCTGGCGTTGGCAAGAAAGAATCAGGAGGCGAATGCTTCGGCGGCGGGTGCGGACCTGCTGGGGCGTGCGCTGGTTGCCAATGGAAACGTCGAGGAAGGAATCCAGAACCTGGCCACCGCATACAAACGAGATCCGACCAATCCAGCGATCACGTTTGACTACGCTCATGCCCTGTTAACGAAACAAGATTTTTCCCGCGCGGCAGACGTCTTGCAGCCTGCCTCACAGGCTAATCCTAAGGACCCTCAACTGGTGTTGGCGCTGGGCGTGGCCCGTTACGGACAGCGCCGGTTCGATGAGGCTATTACCGCGTTTCTGAAAGCGATTCCGTTAGATCCGTCGATTCCACAGCCGTATGTCTTTCTGGGCAGAATGCTCGACCAAGCAGGCGATCATCTGCCGGCGATCACAGCGGATTACCAGGCATGGTACGAAAAATTCCCGAAGCGCTTTGAGCCTGCTTATCTGCTGGCGAAGGCGAAGCTGGCGGGCGGCGACGCGACGGGTGCGGAAAAGCTGCTGCGGCAATCCATACAGGAAAAAAGCGATTATTGGGCTTCGCACTTTGAACTGGGGCAATTGCTCGCCAAGCAGCGCCATTATCCAGAAGCGGCGGCGGAGCTGGAGCGGGCCGTAGAGCTGAATCCCAAGGAGCCGATGCCGCATTATCATCTGGCGAGAGTGTATGAACGGATGGGGCAAGCGGAAAAAGCGAAGACGGAGCGAGATATCCATGCACAACTTATGGCTGCGGGGAAACCGACGGATGGAATGAGTCAGTAGCGCAAGCGCCTACGTGTAATCTAGATCCTAGACTCCATGCTCAAATTCATTGTTGGACTCATTCTGGGCCTCATTATTCTGCCTCTGTTCGGATGGCTGTACTTCCGTTTCGGGTACGCTCCGGTGGCGACTGCTTCCTCGCCCATGCCTTTTGAGAAGCAACTTGCGCGTATGGCATTGCACGCGCGAATTGAGAAAGAGGCGCCTAAGAATACACCGATCCCGGAAAGTGACGAGAACTATGCAGCGGGCGCGCGTGTGTACCGGGCGCACTGTGCGGTGTGCCATGGGCTACCCGGACAGTCGAAAACGGCCATCGCAAAGGGCATGTTCCCCCAAGTGCCACAGCTATTCAAGGGACATGGTGTCACGGACGATCCGGCCGGCGAAACGTATTGGAAGGTGAGCAACGGGATTCGCCTGACGGGGATGCCAGCCTACACTGGTTCGCTGAGCGATACCGAGATGTGGCAGGTGAGCCTGATGTTAGCCAACGCAGACAAACTGCCGCCAGACGTACGCACGACGCTGCAACAGCCTCTCGTGGTGCAGTAGCGAGCGCGTGCAGTCTACGTGAGTTGGCGCAAAATTCCAGGGATATCGATGGGCCGGTTCTGCTGCGCTTCGCGGGGCATGGACGGGCCCACCGCAACGGCTTCCCTGCCAGCTTCAAACCATACCAGGAACGATGATTTGTCCGCACCAGACAAGCGTTGCTGGTTGAGCCAGGTGTAGTAGGCGGCCATATCGGCATCAATGAGGGAGCCTTGCGGATCGATGCCGGGCTGGTCTGCCACGCCGGAGATCAGCTCGCTCATCGACTGTTCGCGGCGGCGCGGCGCAAAACGGGCCAGAAGCGTCAAAGGTTCTGCGCGGCGCAGCGCTTCACGCGCGGACCACTGGACGAACGTGGTGCTATAGATTTGCGTGCCGGAGCCTTCCGTCAGCAAGCTCAACTGGAAGCGGTTCAACACGGGATTACCGCCGAACTCCGCCATACCGACATCCTCAGGACGCATTCCAGCAAGTTCGGTTCGCAGGAGCTCCGGACCACCGCCCCCCTGTTGCATCACACGTTGCATTCTCGCAAGCAGAGCGTCGCGCACAGGACCGAGCGCGTTGTAGGAGACACAGGTGAGACCTCGGCCAGCAGGCTGTGTATCACCGCCGTCGATGTACCAATGGGCAAAGGGAATGGGATGGGCTGCCGCCCGCTTCGTAACGGTTTCGAAGATGGCCTGCCTCCCGTTCGCTGGATCGACATTGCTGAAGTACACGCCCTGCCTGCGCAGCTTCATAAACAGCGGGTAGGTGTTTCCGGTGACCCCCTGGCCGATCATGATGATTCCCAGCCGGGGGACTTCAGGGGTGATCTTCGGCTTCGCAGCGTTGAACTTGTCTACATATTCCACCGCCGCGGCGCGAAACGTATCGACCTGATGAGTGGCCCAGAGATGAGCTGTGAGCTGTTCCGAAAACTGGGCCGGACTGCTGACCCAATCGGCTGCTTCCAGCTTTCCCGAAAGCCTTAGCCCAGAGAATGGGAGCATCGCACGGTGCAGCTCTTCGGGCGACATCGCTGCCAGGTATGCGAGTTGGGCATCGAGATCATGGCGCTCCACGGGAAACCTCCAATCGTAGGCGATGACTTCCCGCAACAGAAGCGGCACGAAGGCGAGAGGCAACTGGCGAAGCAGCGCGATGCGAGCAACGCACCGCTGCCGCGCTTCGGGAGGATATGCTTTGAAATCTTCGGGCTTGAGCTGATCCGGCAACATGCGCTAAATCACCTCCACCAGCGATTTTCCCTTCGAAAGACTCGGGGAAAAGCCGAGCATGGCGCCTAATGTCGGCACCAGGTCAATGGACTCGACGGGGCGGTCAATCACGACGTTCTCGCGCACGCCCGGCCCCATTACCATCATCCAGGTCGTCCGCGAAAGGGGATCGCCGGTCCGGTGATGCTGGAACCCATTACCACCGGCATCGGTGTCGGCATCGCGGCCAAAATCGGGGAGGATGAAGAGGTTTGTCTTCCCCTTGTACTCGGGCTCGCTTTCGATCGTTCTCCAGATCTCAGAGCACAGGCGGTCGGAGCGCTGGATGCCATCGATATAGAGCGAGAAGGCGCCAGCGTGCGCACAGTCAATGTCATGCAAGGTGATCCAGAGGAGACTGGGCGCGATTTGCCGCATGAGCTGTTTGGCGATATAGACCGAGAGCTCATCAGGGCTGGCTAGGCTGCGCGCGTGAGTGGTGAAATCGGAGACAGACACCTTCAGCAGCTCCGACATCTTGTGGAGTTCGAAAGTGTTGTTGCCGATCTGTGGAGCATAAAGCGGCGTTTCGTAGTTGTCTCGCAGCATATGCTCGAGGCCGCTGGCGTCTCCGTTCAGCAGCGCGGCGTTCAACAGGCGCTTGGGCAGAATGACACCGGCACCCAAGCCGTCCCCATACGAACGATTGCCGCTCTCCCCGATACCGTTGAAGCCATTGCTGGGAGCGACGACCCAGGCGTCGAATGCCGGGCGTTTCAGGTCCTTACGGAAATACTCGAAGACAGTGGGGTTATCGGGCCGCACGGCGGCGAAGTTGTTGAAGGTTTCATAAACGCCGGTAGCGAGGCTTGCGGTAGCGACGTAGTGGCCCAGAATACCGCGATTCACGACTTGCGTAAAGAAGGTGGAGCGCGGGATTAGTTCGCCGAGCAGATGGGGAATATTCCGCTGCCCATCCGGCATGAATGTTTCCTCATCTCGGGCGCCGCCGCCGAAGGTGACGACGACGGCCTTTCTTCCGGGCAGGATGGTTCTTGCCAAGCTGCGTAAAGGAGCAAAGGAGAAGAGAGAAGCCCCAAGCGTGGCTCCAGTGGCCGCCTTAAGAAACTGGCGGCGACTGGCGGCGATGGCTTGAGCGACGCCTTGCGAGTTGGCGTGGCCCGGACGCATGTAGGGAGGAGTGATACGGCACCTCAGGGCTGGCGGAGACCAGCGAATCTAAATTGTTGGGACTATGTCCTTTGTAACATGAATTGGAGGGACCGGGGAAGCGGCGGCGCCTGGCCGTAGCGTTACAAGGCCTGGTACTCGCATCGCCACTCCGCTTTGCCGCATAGCCGCTATTTAGCCTGGGCGAGCCTTAGCTCATCTTCCAACTCATAGATACGATCTTCCACCGCCTTGGTGGGCTTCCCGGCCGCCTGGAGATCCGCCAGTTTCTTTTTCTGTTGCTGCAACCGCTGTTGGGCTGCCGTCACTTTTTGAGAGGGGGCGGCCTGCGGCGGACTCTGCTTTGCACCGGTAGTCTTTGCGGCCTTTGATGGGCGCTTTTTCTTCGGCTTAGAGGGAATGGCGATCTTTTCACCAAAATCCTCCAGCAACTCGCGCTGTAGTTGGAATAGCTCCTGCGCCACTTCGTTGAAACGGGCGATCAACTCCTTTTTAGCTTGATTTCTCAATCTGAAATAGGTGTCTTTCGCCTCTCGATATTCGTTAATTCTGTTGGACATCCCTTTATACGGCTCGTGTTTCTGCTACCTTCGCAAAAATTAGTGGGTTGCTATCAGTTCGGAGAGAGAATATACCGACCGCCGCCACTCTCGAAATATGGCAGACACCACGGTATTCGATCTTCTCTACGACGAGTACTTCCCTTTTCGACTATACGCTGATTACATGTTGGGACGTTCCCCAAAGGAGTTAGCAGAGGATTTTGGTCTGTCCGAGAACTGGGTCGCCGAACGCATTGAAGCGGTCCGGCTGTGTGTCGAAAAGCAGGTCCGCCTAAATCTGGTCAAGTCGGTAAGGGCTTCCCGTCCTTTCATCGGCACACGAGCCACGGGTTCCCTGCCCCAAGTTCATCGAGTCTGAAAAGACTCTGTTTTATACCAGCAGCCCTTAAGAGGCGCTCCCCGGCGGCTCTTATAAGCTCTTGTCAGCAACAGCACTCCGAAAGCGATTCCTGCCATCTCCCAAGTTGCCGGTTCGGGCGCCGTCGCGAACGCCGA
>DATIMM010000004.1:0-35693 GCA_035475295.1 Bryobacteraceae bacterium | reverse complement strand
TTCGGCCCGGTCACACTGGTGCAGCACGCGCAGATAAAACCAATGCGCCTGGGCGGTCTGCACCACGAGTTCATAGGCAGTCGCCACCTGCGGAGCATAATCGTGCAGCCAGTCGGCCAGGAGCAGATCATAATCCTCCTGCCGCTCGCCAGGCAGAATCAGCGTGCGCGACGTACACCCATGCGTCCGCGCATTTTGCGAAGACCGCTGCTTGCCCCCGGGCGTCCGTGGCCCAGTAGACTTGCCCGCCGGCTCAGCCGGCAGCAGGATATGCGAGAACAGCGGCTCGGCGTCTTCAGGCTTTTCGGGCATCTCGCACGCAAGCCTCGCAGCGCCCCCGCTCCCGCAGCCGCCCCAACCCTACCTAACTCAAACAAACCAAAGACTCACAATTTTTTATCGACCGCCGTGACCGGCCCTGAACACCCCACCCCTCACCCCGGGCAGTTCGTTTCGCAAAACACCCGAACTCGCCCCTACTGCCGCTCGATTTTCAACACCACATCCTCCGAAAACGGAGGCGACGACAGCAACCGCGTTTCTTCTTTCTGCTCGAATCGAATCGTACGGAGAACAGAACCGCTCTTCGGTTCCCTCCACACCGCCTTATACTTCCCGGAAGGCAGACGCACCGACACCTGGGAAGCCCGAGCCTCGCCGCCCTCAAAAACAAAATGCGGCTTCGCCCCCGGCTGAACGCCCGCACGGTAAAGGTAGATCACGTACACCTTCCCGGGAGCCGCTAAAGCAGACCAGTGGGCCCCATCGGAAGCCCTCACCGTAACCGCATCTCCGGCCGGCCGGAGCTCTGCTAGCGGAAGCCCCCGAAAGAACTCAGCCATTACGCCCAACTGCTTTCGAAGCTCCCTTCCCCCGCCGCCCGGAGTTTCCTTGCTCACCGGGAAATCCCCACCCTCGTGCCCGACAGCAAACGAATAATCCAGGTTGTTGTACAGCGCCCCACCCGCCGCCAGAAACGCCCAGCCCTGCACGCGATACGTGGAATCGTCCTGCCCGTCGAACCCTGTCTCGTTGAAGCCGATCACTCGATCCAGCCCGTAGTTCAGCCCAACCGCTGCGGGAGGCCGTGCATAGTGAAAGTTGAAGATCGAAACATGCGGATCGAGGTTCTCCACCTTCTTCGCGCCGTTCGCCACGTTTTCCGAGATCAAATGCCGCTGCGGCAATCGTTTCTCCGTATCCGCAATCACCCCGGAGATGTGCCGCTGCCACTCTGCCGAAACCTTTCCCCAGTACGGCTCATTGCAGATCTCGAAGTAAAGGTTGTCGAACGAATTCGCTTCCGTGACGATCTTGCGCACCAGTTCGTCTTCTACCTCCAGCAGATCGCTATGCTCCATCGACAGCACCTCGGTGCGCGGCACATCCCCGATGCCGTTGACGTTGTTCGCCGCGTTCAACGGGCTGACGTTCCACATTGAGTCTTCGTAGAAGGTGCAAAACAGATCGAGTTCCACCACCACGCCGCGCCGCGAAGCCTCCCGCAGAAAGTCACGCAGCCGCGCGAAGTACGCCGGATTCCAGCGCTTCAGATCGAACCGATTGCTACCATCCAAAGCTCCCGGTTTTTCCGATCGCAGCCACGGTGATACAAACCGTTCCGGCTTCGGCGCCAGCGTGTTATTGCCGATATGAAAATTACCCGGCTCTTCCCGGTAACTGCCGCTCCAAACGCGGGTCAGGTTCAGGTGATTCCGCGCCAGCTCCTCCAGGTAGCGCCGGTAATCGAAATCCTGGTTGATCACCGCGCCGTAATGCTCCCCTGACGTCACCAGAACAGTAGCCTTTCCGCGGTACTCGAAGTAATGCGGATTCTCGCGGTTGAGCGACAACGGGCTGCTGGATGCAACGC
This sequence comes from Bryobacteraceae bacterium, assembly GCA_035475295.1. Classification (GTDB taxonomy): domain Bacteria; phylum Acidobacteriota; class Terriglobia; order Bryobacterales; family Bryobacteraceae; genus Bog-105. The sequence continues at coordinate 33,820 of DATIMM010000004.1, read as the reverse complement.
CCGCAAGGCAGAACAGAACGACGATACTCTTCATGCGTGGTTTAAGCGCAGAAAGTATATAACAGCCTCTTCGCTCAGCGTTGACTTTGCAACGGTTGTGAGATGGACTCCAGCGATTTTCCCGCCGCCTCCACCCCGATCATCAACTCCGCAGCAGCGCCCGCGATCATCAGCGCCGCGCCCAGCAGATAACCCCACGCCACGTGCCAGGCCGAACCGGAAGCGATCAGCACACCAAACAGATACGGTGCCCCCACGCCCCCAATCAATGTGCCGATGGCATAAAAGATCGCAATTGCCAGCGCGCGGATCTCCAGCGGAAAGATCTCGCTCACGGTCAGGTAAGCGGCGCTCGCCGCCGACGAGGCGATGAAGAAGATCACGGTAAACGAGATGTCGAGCGTCTTCGGCGACATCATTCCCTGTGCGAATGGAAACGCCGTGGCCGCCAGCAGAATTCCCGATATCCCATACGTAGCGGAGATCATCGGTTTTCTACCGATCGAATCGAAGAGTCTGCCAAGAAGCAGCGGACCCAAAAAACTGCCCAACGCAAACGGCAAAAGATGAATCGGCAACTGTTGCGCGCCGATCTTGTAAAACTTCTCAATCACCAATCCATACGTGAAGAACACCGCATTGAAGAAGAACGACTGTCCGATCATCAAAATCATCGCGAGCATGGAGCGCTTCCGGTTATCCACCCACATGCTCTTGAAGATTTCCCCGAGCGGTGTATGGTCGCGTACCCGCAGCTTCAGTTTCTTGCCTTCCGGCTTCGGCAGTTTGCCCTTTTTCTGAGAGACCTTGTCTTCAATGCCGCAGACTACTTTGTTGGCGTCGTCTTCCTTGCCGCGCAGCATTAACCACCGCGGACTCTCCGGAACCGACAGCCGAAGGAACAATACACCCAGGGCCAGCACCGCCGCTGCGCCAAAAGCGACGCGCCAGCCCACGTTCGGCGCCACCAACGATCCGTTCAATAGAAACAGCGATGCCACGCTGCCCAGTGCCGCACCCACCCAGAACGTACCGTTCACGATCAGGTCGACCGTGCCCCGCACCTTGCCCGGAATCAACTCGTCCACTGCCGAATTGATCGCCGCGTATTCGCCGCCGATTCCCAATCCGGTAACGAAACGGAAGATGGCGAAGCTCATAAAGTTCCAGGAAAGCGCGCTGGCTGCGGTGGCCGCGCCATAGGTAGCCAGCGTCACCAGAAACAGTTTCCTGCGCCCCAGCCGGTCCGTTAAGTAGCCAAACAGAATTGCTCCCAGCACCGCGCCCGCTAAATAGAAGGTTGCGCCCGCCGTTACTTGGGGAGCGCTCAAGCCCAGCCCCTGTTTATTCTCGAGAATTCCCGCCAGCGATCCGGCCAGCGTCACTTGCAGGCCGTCCAGCATCCAGGATGTCCCCAGCGCGATGATGATCTTCAGGTGCCAGTGGCTCCATGGCAATCGGTCCAGGCGCGCCGGCACCTCTGTTTCAATCGTCCGTTGTGAAGGCATTCGATGCTATTTGTCGGCTTTGATAATGCTGATGGCGCCGTTTCGTTCCAGAATGGCGTACTTGATTTGGTCCAGCGTTCTGACGCCTTTGGTGCGTGCTGCTCCCATGACATCCTGTTCGTCCAGGTGCGCGTGCTCCATCGCTTCGTTTTGCCACTGCCCGTCTTTCAGAACTACCAACGGCGTGCCGTCCACAAGGGCTCCGAAACGTGGTGATTTCGATTTGAGCCAGGCGACCAGTCGGTGCATCAGTGCCACCGTGATTACTCCGCAGACGCAGTTCGTAAACGAATGATCGTCGCCCGCGGTCGAAAGAATGATGATGCCGCCAATCAAAAACACCACCACAAACTCCGGAATCGTCAATTGTCCGCCAGGCCTCCGGCTCATCACGCGGACTATCAGCAGTAAAAAGAAGTAGCCGAAGACGGCATGAAGGATCGTAGACATAATAACCAGGAAGCAGCTTACGGCAGTACGGCTACATCAAGCTTTAAATCTTCTGAACCAGGTACGCGCAAGGTCAAATGATGTAGGCCGATTTTGCCGGGCTCGAGCGCGAACTGGACTGATGACGGGCCTGGTGTTGCATCGAAGACATATCTGAGTCCTCCCTCGCCGATAACGGAGGCCTCAGGCTGGGGTATAACGCGCTGCGCTCCCAGGTCTTTTACAAGGCTGTCGCTGGTCCAGAGAATCAGCTTCCCGTTCTGCAAGGCACTCGGTCCAAACTGTATCGTCAGAATGGACGGTGTCTTAAACCGTTCGATGCGCTCGTACTTTACCACCATAGCCCCGTCCTTTGTTTGGGCGGTCCCCTTCGCTAGATAGCCTCGCCCGAGCAAACCGGTAACGTCGAGCGCCAGAATAGCAACCAAAAAGATCCACAGAATATTCTCGAAACGCCACCACCTGCGTTGGAACTCTAGGTCCTCACCGACAGCGATTTCGTTATTTATCCGCGGAACGGAATCTTCCACCGGGCTTGTTCTTAAACTGGGCATACTGCAAAGCTCTCCGTCAGGAACCTTTTGAGGCGGGGATAATGCTGATTTCGCTGTTCCGTTCCAGGACCGCGTAATCAATTTGATCCAGTCTCTCCAATCCTTTGTCTCGGGCTGAAGCCATCACGTCGTCGTCCTGTATGAGGCTCTTGCTCATGGTTTCGGTCCGCCATTTCCCCTTTTCTAAAAGGACTAGCGGTGTCCCATCGACGATAAGGCCAAACCGGTACCAGCGCTTCTTCATCCACGTGAGAGCGAAATGCGCCGCGGCTACAGCGATGATCTGAGAGTACGCGTTCGCAATGGAACGGTCGTCGCCAACCATCGCAGTCAGGGTCAGTCCGCCTATGAAGAAAATAAGGACGTACTCGAAAGGCGTCATCTGTCGACCGGGCCGTCTGCCGACAACCCTCGTTATGAAGACAAGGAAGAAATAGCCAAATGCAGCTCGAACAGCTCCGTCCATGATTTACAACATAATGACGCGAATTCAGGCCGGCCTAGCTACTCGTAGTTTGTCGGACAAGCCGGGTATTTCTGAGCTGGTCCGCTCCGGCCTTATGCGTTAGCCCGGACGCGGATTGTGAAAAAGAACGTAGCTCCCTTGCCTTGTTCGCCTACCGCCCGGATGCACCCGCCGTGAGATTCGACGATTCGTTTGCAAATGGCCAGCCCCAACCCCGTCCCCGACTGTTCTTTGTTTTTCAACCGCTGAAACGGATAGAAAATCTCTTCCGCATATTTTTGCTCGAAACCCTGGCCATTGTCGGAAACAGATACTTCCCAGAAGCTGACTTTTTGTCGCGCCGAGACATGAACTCGTAACGGCGTTTCGGGCCGTCTATATTTTAGGGAGTTGCTGAACAAATTAAGGAACAGGCGCACCATCTGGCTGTACACCGCTTCAACATTTGGAAGGGGATCGCAGGTGATTTGGGCGTCCGTGTCGAGCAATGTTTGATGGAGCTGTGAGATCCCGGCCTCTACGGCATCGTTGAGGCTAAACGTTTGTGGCTCTTCCTTTGGCGCGGACAGGCTGGCATAGGCTAACAGATTCTGCGTCAGACAACTCATTCGCTGCGCGCTCTGCAAAATGTATTGCAGAAACTCCTGCTCCTCTATATCAAGCTTGCCGCCGGTACGCCTCCGCAGCAGTTCCGCATAGCTTTGAATGGCGCGCAGCGGCTCCTGTAGATCGTGGCTGGCCGTGGCCGCGAACTGTTCCAATGCGGCGTTCGACTCCGTGAGCGCGTCCTCCAGGTGCTTCCTTGCGGTCTCATCGGAAATCACCTTTACAAAGCACAGTAGATTACCGGCCTCCCAGACCGGATGTATCGCGCCGTGCGCGAATAGCTCCGTGCCGTCCTTTTTCCGATGCCAGCGAATGTCGGCGGCTGCTCCCCGTTCTGCGGCAACCCGCATCTCCGCCGCGCACAGCTCCGCCGCCTGCTCCTCGGGAACAAAGATGATGGAGCAATGTTGCCCCACCCATTCTTCTTCCGAGTAGCCCAGCAACTCCCGTACCCCCTCGTTCCAGGTAAGAATTCTCCCCTGCGAATCCGTTAGGAACATGGCGTAGCTCTTTAAGCTTCGAACCTGAAGCTGATATAGCCGCTCATAATCTGTGAGGAGCTGCCGGTTATTATTGGGATCGCTTATCTCGTAATCCAGATCGCACCCCTATTGTTTCTTAAGTGTACGAAACCTTACCATCAGCCTCCAGTCAGCAGCGGAGATTTCTGCTGGTCTAATCGGAGCATCAACTCCCCGAACAACGTGTTGCTCCACGCAAACCACGGGCGAGTGAAATGACGCGGATTATCTTTATCGAATGACTCGTGGATGAAGCCGGTTCCCGCATCCGTAGTGGCTATCCAATGCAGGCACTGGCGGATTTCCGTATCCTTCGTGCTCGTCAAAGCGCGCATCAGGATCGACATCGGCCAGATCATTCCCAACCCCTCATGGGGTCCGCCGATGCCTTCGCCCGCCGCGCCTTGGAAGAAGTACGGATTATCTCTGCTCCAGACCCGCGCGCGGGTACGCTGATACAGCGGATCGCTTACATCGCAACAGCCGAGATAGGGCAAGCTGAGCAGACTGGGAGCATTCGCGTCATCCATGAAAAGCTGATTGCCGAATCCATCGACCTCATAGGCCCATACTTCGCCGTGCGCTTTGGTGCTCATCCGCCCATACCGCTCTACTGCTTCGGACACTTCGCCGGCCAGCGACAGACACTCTGCGGCGAGCGATGTATCTTTTCCGGCCTCGCCGGCCAGCTCCGCCAGGTTCTTCAGCGAAGCGACCGCAAACAGGTTCGCCGGCACAAACAAAGGATACAGGCAGGCATCGTCGGAGGGCCGGAACATCGAATGAATCATGCCGTTCGGCCGCGTCGGATTTCCGTAGCCGCCGAGAAACTGGGTCTCGGTCGGAGACAAGGATTGCCGTTGAAATCTGTACGGTCCGGGGCCATTCTTCCGCTCCTGCTCTCGAAACGTGGCGACCGTAGCGCGCGCAGCCGCCCTCCAGTGTTCATCGAATGGAGCTGTATCACCGGTGTTTTTCCAGTAGCCATGAGCGAGCCGGATTGGATAACACAGCGAATCGATCTCCCACTTTCGCTCCCCCACGCCGGGTTTGATAGTGGTCTTATCGTGAACCGACCATGGCAGCGGTTTTGCGTTGGGATCGGGCATGAACGCATTCGCGTACGGGTCGATCAGGATCGAAGCGCTTTGGCGACGGATCAATCCCTCGATCATGCGCCGTAGGTTCGCGTCCTCCTTCGCGAGCGGCAGATAAGGCCAAACCTGGGCGGACGAATCGCGCAGCCACATCGCGTCGATGTCGCCCGTGATGACGAATGTGTCCGGCTTGCCGTCCACCAGGCGAAAGTTCACCGTCGTATCCAGGGTGTTCGGAAAGCAGTTCTCAAACATCCAGGCAAGCTTCGGGTCTCCAATCCGCGCTTTTACGCGTACTATGGTCTCTTCAACCGCGCGACTGGTGAACTTGCGTTTCCCGGGAGCGGGTCGTTGCGAAATGTAGCTTTCCGCGGCGCGTGCGCGTGCTTTCCGCTTCATCCCCATGCCTAAACCAATCAACGCACTGCCTTGTAAAATCTCGCGACGTGTCACTGCCCCATCTTCGCGCGGCTCTTCAGCGCGTCATTAATTCGTATATTTCGCTCTCGATCTCGGAGATCTGAACTTGTTCCAGGTTCTGTCGACGCAGTTGGGCGTTCAACTCCGTGAGCGCTCCGGCCTTGAGTTGCTTCCAGCTTTGCCTTCCTGTCGTCACCCGGACGCTGGACTGATGGTAAAGTTCCAGGGCTTGGGACGGGGGCTTGCGGTCTCCCCCTTCCACCACACGCAAAGCCGCACTCAATCCCGTGTTCGCGTCGGCTAAACCCTCATCGTCTTTGCCCTGGAGAAGTTCACCGATCTGTTTCAGCACGTTGTCAATCGATTGCGCCGCGCCAGGATGACCGCTGCCGAGTTTCTGACGCATCCCGGTAAGCTGCTTCTGCACGGACTCGATCTCCGCCATGGCTTGCCGGCTTTTCAGCGTCTCGTCAAAGAGCTTTTGGCTCAAGGAAAACTGCTGGACTAAATTCGCCTGGATGGCAGGGCTGCTGGGATCCATCACGACCTTCAGGAGCTGCGTGTACGTATGTCCACCCGCGGTCAGCCGCACTTTGTACGATCCGGGAGGCACGCGAGGTCCAGGCGGTACGAAAATAGTATCCTCGTCCACTTCACCAGCGACGGAGGAGCTTCCGGACCTCAGGTCCCAGATGAAACGATGCATGCCGGACGTACTCTCCAGGTGCTGCGGTTCGGGGAACCAGCGTTCCGCAATCGGTAACGGCTTGTGCTCGCGGCTGGCCTGATCTTCACTAGAAAAGTGCCGGATCACTTTTTGCGATGCGTCGAGAACTTCAAGCTTGATCTCACCCGCTGCTGGGCCCGGCAGATAGTAGTCAATGAAAACGCCGGCGGGAGGATTCTCCGCCGTGGGCTCTTCCGGCGGCAGTGGTGTTCCAGGGAAAACATCGTTATCGATACGCACCGCCGTGGCCGGCTTATACAAGTAGGTGTTCGCGGCTTCTACGGCGCAGGCCTGCCGCAAGGGCGTGATGTTGTCGAGCACCCAGAAGGCCCGCCCGTGTGTCGCCACGATCAAGTCGTCGCCATGGATGGCGAGGTCGCGCACGGAAGTCACCGGCAGGTTCTGCTGTAGCGGCTGCCAATCGTCGCCATCGTTGAACGACACGTAAACTCCCCGCTCGGTCCCCGCAAACAATAATCCCTTATGCTTCGGATCTTCGCGGACAGCACGAACAAAAGCCTCTCCGCCAATTCCCTTAGCAACCAGCTGCCAGGTTCTCCCGTAATCCCTGGTCCGATAAATGTACGGCCTGTTGTCGCTGAGCCTTGAACGGTCCACGGCCGCGTACGCCACCGCCGGATCGAAATGCGACGCTTCGATCAACGAGATTTTGCTCCAGTCCGAAAGCCCGGACGGCGTTACATCTTTCCACGTGTGGCCATCACTGGTTAAGTGAACGAGGCCGGTGTCTGTTCCCGCCCAGATCAAGTTCGCACGCAGGGCAGAGGGCGCGATCGTGAACACCGTTCCATAGCCGCGCTGCTTCGCATTGGCCAGAGTGACGGGCGTTGTATCTTTCTGTGTCTCGGCGGATGCGCCCGTCAGGTCCGGGCTTATCTTTTCCCAGTGCAGCCCGCCATCGATAGTTTTCATGACGTACTGCGTTCCCAAGTAGAGCGTCTTCTTGTCGAAGGGCGAGAACAGCAGCACGGGAGTCCAGGTATCGCGATACTTGCGCTTGGAAATTTCTTTTCCGAATCCGGGCATCGGCCACGGTGCGATGTTCTGACTTAGTTGCGTTCGCTTGTTGTATCGGCTCACTTCGCCGTACGTTCCGCTGAGATACAGAATGTCGGGGTTCTTCGGATCAGGCGCGAGATACCCGCTCTCGCTGTCACCCGATGTATTCCAATCCCGCGGGGTAATCTTCCCATGGTGCGTCCAGCTTGCAACCGCCGCGCTGCCGCTGTCCTGCTGCGCACCGTAGATCCAATAAGGAGACGCATCATCGGTCACTACGTGATAAAACTGCCCCGTCGGCTGGTTGTACCAACTACTCCAGGTAGCGCCGTCATCCACGCTGATGGTTGTTCCCTGATCTGTGCCAAGCACCATGCGAGACGAATCTTTGGGACTCACCCAAATCTGGTGGTAGTCGTCTCCGCCCGGCGCACCCCGCAGGATGGAGAAAGTTTTGCCGCCGTCTTTCGACCTGTACAGCGCAACATTGGGAACGTACACGACGTCGGGATTAGACGGATCCACCGTGAGGCTCGCGAAGTACCACTGGCGGCTGGTCAAACGCTCGTCGCTGTTCATACACGTCCACGTTGTGCCTCCATCATCGGACCGGTAGAGCCCAGCTTGCTTGGCGTCGATCAACGCATACATCCGTTGGCCGTGCGTTCCCGACGCGATGGCAACCGCTACGCGTCCCCAATCTCCATCCGGCAGGCCATGGCCAGCGAGCGATGTCCAGAGCCGTCCGCCATCCTTCGATAAAGAGAGCCCGCTACCCGGTCCTCCGATAGGCGCGTACGTGCTCCATGGAGGACGGTGGGCGTTCCACATCGCCGCCAACAGGATGTTCGGCTGATCGGGCGCCATCGCAAGGTCGGCCGCACCCGTATCCGGTCCTTTGTCCAGAACTTTGGTCCATCTGGCGCCGCCATCGGCGGATTCATAAACCCCGCGCTCCGCATTCGGCCCATATGGATCTCCCAGCGCCGCAACGTAGACGTGTTTCGCATCTGCAGGGTCGATCCATACACGGCTGATTTGCCGCGACTCGCGGAGGCCGACATTCGTCCACGTCTTTCCGGCATCGGTGGATTTATATACGCCATCGCCCGAAGCCAAATCAGAGCGGATGTCTGATTCACCGGTACCGGCATAGAGAACATTCGAATCGGATGGGGCGACTGCGATTGCTCCGATGGCCTCGATCGGCTGCCCGTCGAATACCGGCTCCCAGACCACGCCGGCGTCGGTCGTCTTCCAGATGCCGCCATTGACTCCGCCGAAGTAGAACGTATTCGGCTCGGTCGCAACGCCTGTCACGGCCACGACGCGGCCCGCGCGAAAGGGTCCGGCCAGACGCCACTTCATTCCACCAAAAAGCGCAGGGGAAAGCGGCTCCGAATAAGCGCAACACGCGAGCAACAGCAGTGCGAGAAGCTTAGCCATATACACCCTTAAAGCTGCTCTGCCGAAGGGAATGAGCTGGGAACCGCGAGATCGGCGACAAGCGGCGCGGGAGCACCCGACGCCAGTGCGGCCGGTTGAACGTTGATGAGCATATGTGAGGCTGACTCCCAATGGTAAATCAGTTTTCGAAGAGCAACGCGGAGTTCCCATATTCAAAATATTGGGTGCGATCAGAAATTTAGTCTTGCTGCAGCTGCAGGGGTCGCGCGGGAAGCTGATTCGCAATTCCTGCCAGCGACGTTTAATTGGATAGTAATGGCGTCCGTGGTTCCGGCTGGCGCGAAAGGATCCGATTCCGATACCCTGATGTGAGCACGTTTGATCTAATCGCTCTTGCAGCTATGAAAATCTTATTGTCCACCGTCGCTCTGCTGTTGACCTTTGCGCCATTTACAAAGGCGCAAGACAACTACGAAATTCAAGTGTATGGCTCGGAAACGGTTGCTCCCCATCGGACCATGGTTGAACTTCACAGCAACTACACGATTTCGGGATCGCGAGATGTGGTGGATGGCGTTCTGCCAACAGAGGGCGCCTGGCACGAAACGGTCGAGATAACGCAAGGTTGGACACCCTGGTTCGAAACGGGCCTTTACATCTTCACGAGCGTTCCGCGAGACCGAGGCTGGCAATGGGTCGGTGACCACATTCGTCCCCGCGTGCGTGTCCCTGAATCGTGGGGCTGGCCCGTCGGGGCAAGCTTGTCCGTGGAAGCGGGCTACCAACGTCACGCGTTTTCCCAGGATACGTGGACAATGGAGATCCGGCCCATTATCGACAAGCAACTGGGACATTGGTATTTGTCCTTCAATCCCACACTGGACCGGTCCTTCCACGGTCCGGGTGTTACCCAAGGCGTTTCATTCTCTCCAAACTTCAAGGCTGGTTACGACTTCACTCGCCGGGTCAATGCGGGACTCGAGTACTACGGTTCGCTCGGGCCCGTGACAGGATTCGATCCGTTTCGAGATCAGCAGGAGCAGATCCTGCCAGCTGTCGATCTCAATCTGGGCCCCAACTGGGAGTTCAACTTCGGAGTGGGAGTGGGCGTGACTCACAGCACAGACCACCTGATTGCAAAGATGATCATCGGGAGGCGGTTCGGATTCGGAACAGCCCACGCCAAAGCAACAGGACGAGATCAGAAGCGTGACAAAAAAGCTCCAGGCACACCCGATTGAGCGGCCAGCACTGGGGATCGCATCAGCTAACCTTACGTTTCCAACGGAGTTTCTATGCAATGAGCTTTATCGATTCAACCTGTACGCACACGAGAATGTTCAAGGTGGCCTGGTTCATCCTTTGGGGATGCGTTTCGGTGAGCGCGGCTGCGCTGATGCCTCCGGAGAGGGATCAACAACTAGCGCGAGAAATCTATCAGGAGATGATCGAAAGCAAATCAGGATTCTCCACTGGATCCACAACGCCCATTGCACAAGCGATGGCGGCGCGACTGAAATCCGCAGGCTTCGCCGATTCCGACATCTATATAGGGGGAGCAATCCCCACCAAGTACAACCTGGTCGTGCGTTATCACGGAACAGGTGCGCGCAAGCCCATTCTTCTGCTGGCTCATACCGATGTTGTGGAGGCCAAGCGTGAGGACTGGAGCATGGATCCATTTCAGCTGATCGAAAAAGACGGCTACTTCTACGGGCGCGGAACGTCGGATGACAAGGCGCAGGCGGCGATCTGGATCGCCAACCTGCTTCGGTATAAGCGCGAAGGGTTTCGTCCGGACCGGGACTTGATTGTGGCGCTAACGGCCGATGAAGAAGGCGGTGGACCTTACAACGGCGTGGAGTGGCTGCTGAAGAACAAGCGCGAATTGATTGACGCGGACTACGCTCTGAATGAAGGTGGACGGGGCGAGATCGTCGACGGCAAGCGCGTGGCCAACGAAATCGGCCTGGCCGAGAAGACCTACGCGGACTTTCGTCTGGAGGTGCGCAATAAAGGCGGACACAGTTCGCGACCTGTGCCGGACAATGCAATTTATCATCTGGCGGGAGCCCTGTGCAGTTTGTCGAGCTATTCGTTCCCCATGCAGTTGAACGATGTGACTCGCGCTTACTTTGCACAAATGGCCAAGGTGGAGAAAGGTCCTGTGGCGGCGGATCTGGCGCAGGTAGCGCAAGGCTCGCAGGAAGCGATGGAGCGTGTCGCGGCGCAGTCGCCGGGCATGAACTCCATGCTGCGGACGACCTGCGTGGCGACGCAACTCGAAGGCGGCCACGCCCCGAATGCACTGCCGCAGTTGGCCGCAGCGAATGTGAACTGCCGCATTCTGCCGGAGGATACGGTCGAGAACGTCCTGTCGACACTGAAGAAGGTGGCGGCCGACGAACAGGTAAAGGTGACGATTAAAGAGGACGAGGGGAAGGCGCCCGCTTCGCCTATGAGGCCGGACATCATGAAAGCGTTCGGCCAAGTGACCGACAGCATGTGGCCGGGCGTGATAACGGTGCCGGAGATGTCGACTGGAGCCTCAGACGGGCGGTACCTGCGCGCAGCCGGAATTCCGACCTATGGGATACAGGGATTCTTTATGGACCGCAATGACGTGCGTGCCCATGGCCGTGATGAACGGATGTTGGTGCAATCGTTTTATGAAGGCCAGACATTCTTGTACGAGTTGGTGAAGAAGCTTTCGACGCCCTAGTCAGTGATTCTGGTCCGGCGAGACTTCTTTGGGCCTTCCGATCGCTCCGACCACAGCATCGGTTGCTCGCCGGTAGCCCTCCGGGTTCATCAGGATCTGGGTGCCGCGTACCCCGGCCGAAACCGAGATGACGTGAAACAGGGCGTACGTTTCGTCCAGATAAACCGGATACTTCTTTTTCCCCGCCAGTGCGGTCACGCCGCCACGGATGTAACCGGTCAGCGGCTGCAGTTCCTTTAGCGGGGCAAGCTCCATCTTCCGGTCACCTGTAAGTTTGGCCAATGCCTTTAGATCGAGTTCCGTATTTCCGGGAATGACGGCCAGACATACGCCGTTCCGATCGCCCTTTACGACCAGCGTCTTGAAAACCTGCTCGATGGGCAAGTGGATTTTCCCGGCCACCGTTTCCGCGCTTAAGTCGTTTACGTCCACTTCGTAATTCCTCAGCTCGTATGGAATTTGCATCTCGTCGAGAAGGCGGACGGCATTCGTCTTCATAACTCAATCCATAACAAACCAGCCTGGTGCCTTTCTGCGAACCACAAAAGCGCTGCTGTGGCCTGCGCTCGAACAAGCGGAAGACCAAGGATTGAGGACAATCACGGCACAAGATGCCCACGGTTGGTTTCATCTTTGCGGCTATACCGTATGAACAACGAAAACTGCAATAGTCAGGTCCGGGCACGATGCATTTTCGATGCTGTTGAACCTATCGCTTAGAACTGAGTGAAAACCCACTGTGCTGCGCGATGTGCCTCAGAACGAGTTCGAATGAAATGTAACATTATCCCGTTCCGCGCAGAACCCCAGCCACTTAGTGGACGCTACTCTGGCCGGCTAGTCACGTGCACACGGGAATCCGATGAAACTTCATAAATCGGTCTCAACCAGCGTGATCATTTTCGGAATTCTGTGTCTCTGGCCGCTCTCGGCAGCTTGTGAGGAATTGCTGAATCCAGCCAATTTCAACCTAAAAGTCGCCAGTACGGAGATCTCCCATAGCAGTACTCTATGCGCTACACCGGAGGGCAATATTGCTGCTCTGTCGCCGAAAGCAGGGACTAAAAGTGTAAAGGTCGTCTTGAAGGGCCTGGTGCCTAGCTCTGGAACTGTGCTGTTACCAGAGGGCGCATTTACCGCTGTCTTTGGGGAGCCCGGGCAAAGCAAAAAAAGCTTTGCAGGTGCTGAGGCCATGTGCGTCACATCGGAAGTATTGATTACTGCTACAGACGCCATCCGGCAATACTCTTTCCACCCTGGTCCGATTTCGATAACGTTGCTGTTTGCCGTACCGGAAGAGGTAACTCGCTTCCAGGTGACGTACCCAGGTGTCGCTGCGGGCCTCGCAGTGCTTGGAACCGGCACCGCAGGGCTACGATGACTTCTGCGGTTTCCGTAGCGCACCTCAATCAGCCCGTACGCTCACAGGTTTTCGGCTCGCCTCTGTTGAGATCCCACTCACAAGGCCGGACGCTGGGGTAATAACAACGCCCGTAACTTCGATGCCTTTGAGGTCGCGTCGTCTAATGTTGAAGCGGTAGCCGGATGCCAGAACGGCGTGCTAGAAATCGACGATTTCGATGCCGCGATGGCCAGCCGTAATGGGCGTTCCGATGCGGATTCCGGAGGTCCTCTCCTCAACGTCGCCGAATCTCGACGCGACTTTGACCCTGGCCACGGAAGAGTCCCTCAGGGTTTTCCTAAGGCTCTCGGGAGAGAGCGGAGGCGCACTGGCCCGACTCTACTTTACGTACAGCCAGGAGGCACACCAAAAATGGACGACCGCCGCAGACAGATTCTATCGACGCTAGCGCAAATGGACAAGCAGTTTGGCAAAGGCTCCGTCCTCATGCTCGGGTCACGTGCCACGCTTCCCGTGGAAGTGATTTCCACCGGCTCCCTGGCCGTGGACAATGCACTGGGGGCGGGCGGCTTTCCGCGTGGCCGGGTGGTCGAAGTGTTCGGTCCGGAGTCGTCCGGCAAAACCACGCTTGCTCTGCACGTGATCGCCGAGGCTCAGCGCAACGGGGGCGCTGCAGCCTTCATTGATGCCGAGCACGCCTTAGATCCGAACTATGCATCCAACCTGGGCGTGGACACGGCCAACCTGATCGTCTCGCAGCCGGACTACGGCGAGCAGGCGCTGGAGATTGCGCAGGCGCTGGTGGCCTCGCAGGCCATTGACGTGATTGTGGTCGATTCGGTAGCCGCGCTTACGCCCAAGGCCGAGATCGAAGGCGAGATGGGCGACAGCCACATGGGGCTCCAGGCCCGGATGATGTCGCAGGCTCTCCGCAAGCTAACGGCGTCGGTTTCCCGCGCGAACACCTGCCTGATCTTCATCAACCAGTTGCGGGAGAAGATCGGGGTTATGTTTGGGAATCCCGAGACCACCACCGGGGGCCGGGCGCTCAAATTCTATGCTTCCGTACGCACGGAGGTGCGCCGGACCACAGCCATTAAAGATGGTGAGACGGTTATCGGTAACCGGACAAAAATAAAGATAGTGAAGAACAAAATCGCCGCTCCCTTCCGAGAAGTGGAGGTAGATATTTTTTACGGGAAGGGCATCTCCCGTGAAAGCGATATCCTTGACCTCGGCGTTCAGCAGACGGTGCTGGAAAAGAGCGGCTCCTGGTACAGCTATAAAGGCGAACGTGTCGGGCAGGGCCGGGATAACGCCCGCCAGACGTTAATCGACCGTCCGGAGCTTTGCCGGACGATTGATGCGGAACTCCGGCAATTGCTGAAGCTCGGCGGAGCGCTTGGTAACGGAAAGCACACGCCGGGTTTCGAGGCAACAGCAGAAGCGGAGTCCCCGAAGGTAGCTGCGTCCTAGTCTCCTGCGGCAGCCATGCTGGCGGCCCATCGGAGAAAAGGCGTAGCGGAAGTTCGATTGATGTGAAAATCGCTCCGGGAGTAGGTGTGAATCTGATCACATTCCCGGCACCATTGTTTGCGTTCCGTGCCCGGAAGGGGCGGCACGTACAGGCGAAGGACGTTCTTGCAACTCGGCGTCTTGCAGGCCGCCTCGTAGCTTACGTTCATACGGCATTTCCTCCGTACCTCTAAGGTTGCGCTAGATAGAAGCCCCTTCGCAACGCTTTGTTTCAAGTTTTTAATGTCTAGCTACTAGTGAGTAGTACTTTGGGTAATAGTACCTTTGGGGTCTAGGCTATACCCGCTTTATCCAAGACCGCCCTGGATTTCTGGTATCCAAGCCGGGCAGCCTCCTCGGGAGTCATCTTGTTGAGTCCGCGGCCGAACACTTCCACGCTCAAAGCGTCGGTATAGCCGATCTTTCGAAGCGCCTGGAGGAACCCGACCAGGTTGATGACGCCTTCGCCGGGTAGCAGCCGCTGATTGTCATGAATCTGTTCCGGCGGCAGGTTGGGTGCATCGTCGAAATGGACATGCACGATCCGGTCTTTCCCGGCCGCAATAATATCCTGGGTCGTGGCTCCGGCGTGGTGCCAGTGCCAGGCGTCCAACAGCAATCCCACATTGGGCCCACATTCTTTCGCGAACTGAAGCATTTCATCCATTCGCCAGATAAACTCATGCGGAAACTTCCGGCGAAGCTCAAGGGGACCCAGGAACTCGAGGCCCAGCCGCACATCGGAGCGCGCCAGAATGCGCGCGCACTCGGTGAACCGGCGCTTGTACATGCGGCGAAGTTCGTCTTTCGGCGTGTCGCTGGAGGACATGATATACGTCACCATGCGCGGGCATCCAATCGCCTTCGCAAAGGGAGCCGCCTGCTCCAATCGCGGCAGCGACTCTTTGAAGGTGGCTTCATCCTTGCGGAACTCGACGGGAAAGTCGATGGCGGCCGGCTTTAGTTTGAGCTCCCTGAAAAGCCGGTTGGTGGCAGGCACCCCTTCCTTCATGGCCGATGCAAGCATCACATCGCATCCGGGAAAGCCCACCTTGGCCGCCAGGCGCGGAAAGTCTGGCCAAGGAACTCGCCCGGAGACCAAAACGCTGTTCAGGGCCAGGAACATCGTTTTACTGGGCGGTGGAGGAGCACTCTCTGATCCGGCCTGCGAGGCTTTCAGCAGGACCGGCGCTGCCGCAGCTAACTTTAACGCCTCACGCCTAGTTAATCGTGCCAGAGTCATGAAGCCTCACAATACCAAACCGATATTCCTATCATCAAAACTCGGTATCAACCAGGTTTTCTCGAGGCCACAGAGAACTGATTCTGACCCAAAGCATATACAGCACAATGAGGATGTTGATCACGAGCACCAGGATGTGGATGGAGTCGGGGTGTTCCAGGGCCTTGGTGACTTCCAGAGGGATGTATAGCGAGCCGGACAATAACGCAAACCACTCCGCCCATACCCGTCGGTTCCAAAGGCCGTACGACTCGACAAATCGGACGAGGGCGTAGGCAAGCGCACCAGCCGCAATGGCCCAGATCCGGTGGTCGGTCATGTGCTGAGCCACATTCATAACAGCTTGCGAGAAGGCGTGATCCGGGCTGATGTGGAGAGCGTCCAGCATATCTCCTGCAATCTGCTCGACGTCCTTATGGAGCAGGAGCAACACGCAGACCGTAAGTGCGATCGCCAGCACGCCTTTCAGCGCTTCGATGGAAGCGACGGTACGGAGGCCCGCTACGTGGCTGCGCAGGTCTACGGCCGCTGGAGTGCCCGACGATCGGCGGAGTTTTGGGCGTTTGTGATTCGGTGTGGCCAGCGGCATGAGTCGCCGACATTCTTCCTTAGGGCGCTAACAGTTATTATGCACGGAGCAAAAGGGCGCTAACAGTTATTATGCACGGAGCAAAACGCCGCCAGCTTGTTGAAGGCGAACGGAAGGGTGCTTGTTAGAACTGCAAGCTGAAGAACACGGCCAGTACGGCCGCGGCAAGGGCGGCATAGCGGGCCCACCCTAACGAGCTGGAAGAAATAGCAAGCAAGGCAAGGGGAATAATAATACCCGAAGCCAGGAAAAACACCATATCCACAATAAACGTCATCAGTATCCTCGGCAAGCGATAGGCGGCTTGACGTACTTATTTCACCTCAAGACAAGTGCCCTTGGATCTCGGAAAAATCTCATTCCAAAAACAGGTTAGTGAGGGATTGTAAGTCACGAATGTGGAGCTGCCGGAATCGTGATCACACGATCCGGCACAAGTGCGACCACGCCACGCCGTATGAGTTCCTTCGCAACAGTGCGCTGGACGCCCGCAGCTTGAACGAAATGCCAGGCGCCAATCATCTGGTGCACAACAATTTTGGGCTCCGCTGGGTGGTCCGCTTCCCGGGAAAAAGACCTTCTTCTTCTTGAACTACGAAGGCCTTCAAATGCTGGAGGCGATGACGCAGATCGAAACTGTGCCGACGGAGAGGAAGCGTTCCGGCGACATCAGAGTGAGTGGCGCCAGTGTGTACGATCTGGCGACGTCTGGCCCCTATCCTAATTTCAACCCTTCGGAGCCCGCTGGCATAAATAACCCGAAGACCCTGCGCGACATGTTTCCGAGCAATATGATTCCGGTGTCGGGCCAGAGGCCGGTTGCTTATTAACTCCTGCAAAAGTACGTTCCGCTTTCGAACTACGGGATGAATAGGGGCATGAACATGGGGCTCGGGATCGGCGGTGCCAGAATTCGCGCGTTACTCCGGGAGCAGTGAAGCCGGGTTCACTCCCTAAAACTTGCCCGGCTTCGGGGCATACAACAACAACCTTGCCCAGAATGCGAGCATCACCTGGACGCACATGATCTCCCCAACCTGGTGAACAGCGCGAGCGTTGCGTTCTCGTGGCTGACCATGTTCCGCTACTCGCAGAATAGCGGTACCAACGACATTGTGAAGGAATTAGGCATCCGGGGTGTTAGGTACGGCGCCCCGAAGCACCCGGGGCGCCGTATTTCAATGTGCAGGGATACTCGGGGTTTCGGTGACAAGTTTCTGGCGACTCCCATGCACGCCTGGGACACGATGATCCAGGGACGCGATGACTTGAGCTGGCAACACAACCGCCGCAGACTGAAGTTCGGCACGGCGTAAAGCTGGTATATCTGGCCCATGTGGGGCTTATTCCAAAACCGCGGGTATTATCAGTTCACAAACGGATTTACTACGGAGACGGCCACCAACGACGGCACCGGGTCCGGGCTCGCCAGCTTTATACTTGGTCTCCCGGCGCCCTCGCAGCGCGAAGCCGGCCCCGCTTGTGGATGTCGCCCGGCAGTGGGCCAATCTGGAGTACTTCAACGGTCAGCTTCAGGCGTTTATCGGAGGGCAGAATGACATGCCGCGCGGTCTTGTGTTCCCCAACAAGTTCGAAGCTGGTAGGACGCCGGTTACGTCAACTTCCGGCGGCGCTACTCGAAGGCTTGAGCCTGCTTGCGAACTACATGTACGCCAAAGATCTGAGTAATGCGCCCGACTTCTGCTCGCCGATGTTTGAGTCGAGCATCCCGCAGAACAGCAACGATCTGAATGCGGAGAAGGGGCCGGCTTGCGATATACAGCACGGGCTCGCATTGAAGGCGGTGTACGCCATTCCCGGCTGGAACCACTTCGGTGTTTGGCGACACGGCGAATGCGGGTACCCTGCTGGGGAGAATCCCATTCGTGCGAAATATACAGGACAGCCGGTGTTTGGCCCGGGAACGCGGATCGTGGAGCGCTGGTTCAATCCGGAGGCGTTCGCTACGCCTGCTGCTTGTACTTTCGGCAATGCCGGCCCCAGTAACTTGTACGATCCCGGCCGGGCGACGGCGGATGCGGCCCTAGCGCATGTTTTTACGATGACCGAGCGCATTCGGTTTCAAATCCGCGGCGAACTCTTTAATGCGTTAAACCACACCAATCTGGACGCGCCGAATCGCTTCGTCAATGAACCTCAGTTTGGAACCATCACGATGGCGGCCACCCCGGGCGGAAGTACAGATTGGGGCGACGTTGTCCTTCTAGCGATTGGCAAAAGGCTCAAGGCTTTTTAGCTTGGCGGCCAAGGTCGTCCGCTTTAGCCCCAGTATCTCGGCAGCAAGGCTCTTATTTCCATTAGCGCGTCGAAGAGCCTGTTCCAGGAGATTGATTTCGATTTGCCCAATCACGCTTTCGAAATCGATCCCTTCATCCGGCAGTGGAACTGCATGATCCCGGCTCACCATAACCGGCTTGCGCGTCTCTTCGGAGAGCAACGCGAAATCTGACGTGACGAGGACCGTCCTGTCTCCGGAAAGAACTACAGCCATTTCTACGGCGTTCTCCAACTGGCGTACGTTGCCGGGCCACGGATGCCGGGTAAGCCGCTGGAGAGTCTCATCGGAAACCGATTTCAGCGGCAGATGCTCGCCCACGCACACCTTCTGGACGAAGTGATGGACCAGCCCCGGTATGTCGGTGGGCCGGTCTCGCAGCGCGGGAATCCGGAGAGGAACCACATTCAGCCGATAGTACAGGTCCTCCCGGAACTTGCCCTGCTTGACCTGGTTCATCAGGTCTATGTTGGTTGCCGCAATCACTCGGACGTCCACACGGACCGTCTCGGAACTGCCGACCCGAGTAAATTCTCGCTCTTGCAGTACGCGCAGGAGCTTTGCCTGCAGGTCGAAGGGCAGGTCGCCAATTTCATCAAGAAATAGAGTGCCTCCTTCGGCCTGCTCAAACCGGCCCATACGCGCGTTGGTTGCGCCAGTGAAGGCTCCCTTGACGTGCCCGAACAACTCGGCTTCCAGCAGGTTTTCCGGAATAGCAGCGCAATTGATCGTCACCATTTGGCGCTCAGCCCGGGGACTGGCCTGGTGGATGGCGCGGGCCACCATCTCTTTTCCGCTGCCGGTTTCGCCGAGAATCAGCACCGTGGACCGGCGCCCAGCGATCAAGGCTACGACGTCGGCAACGTTCTGCATCGCCGGGCTGCTGCCGATCAGCTTCCGGCGCCACGCTGGCCGCGAGTGCTCATCGGCTTCTTCCAGCGAACGCGGAATAGTTGAGAGAACGACGTTAAGCGCTGCCTGATCCGGGATTTGATCAAAGTAATGGAAGGCGCCCTGTTTCAGGAGTTGTACAGCCTCGGCTGCCACACCTCCCCAGCGAACGAAGAGGACCGGGACTCTTGGAAAGTAACGCAGTAAGGTCTCAAGGATTTCCGAAGGCTGGCTGTCCTGGAGCGGCAGATACACCAGACAGGCCAAAAATGTGCTTTGCTTGTCCCGATGCTGGAAGACCGCCTCACTCAGAGATTCGGCTTTTTCTCCGCTCCACCCGGCCGGAAGAACACGCCACAGATCCTGGGTAGGAAACGTGTCTGCCAGCCAAAGCACTTTCGCACTTCTGTTTTCAGGCCGGAAATCGGTGGGATCGGGTTGAGAAGAGTCCAGCATTTTGTCTGCTAGACACTAGTGACTCCATTGGCGGATTCGTATCACGGTCTCTGGCAAAAAATTGGCAGCCCGCGGGGAATGCTCAAACTAGCCGATGTAGTCAAACAGGCTTTTCTTTGGAAACGAGGAGTAGGCAACCTGGGCGGCGGTCAGCGCGGTGGTGTCGGTCTGCTGTTGGGTGATGGCCCGCGCCATATCGGCGTCCTGCAGGTTCGACAATTCGGCGTGCAAATTGGTATCCAAAGCTCCTTGACTTACCAGTGCGTCGGAGATTCTCTGCTGAAAGTCTCCATAGATCGCCTGTTGCTGACCCAAATAGTTGGCGGAGGTCCTGATGTTGGCGGCGGCAGCCGCGGTTGCCGCCTGATCGCTCGCGGCGAGGGCATTGTACAGCTGAGTCAGGGATTGAAAGACGCTATCGGACGAGGTCCCTGAAGGGCCGCCATCGAAAACGTCCTGCGCAGTTAAAGATATCTGGAACTGTGAGCCGTAGGAATCCCCGATCGTCTTTACGTGACTGTTGCCGGTGTATGTTCCCACGCCGTTGGTTGTATTTGTGATTAAGTCGACGGCGCCATACGGCGGGGTTTGGTCCGTACCTCCGGAGAAGACATAACGCCCGGAAACCTGGGTGCTTGTCAGCTGCTGCATCTCGACGAGAATGTTCTGCACCTGCGCCGCGAGTTGGGGCCTGTCCACGCTAGTGGCGTCCGATGCTCCGTCGGCTGCGAGTTGGGCGGCCCGGTCCATCAGGGTGGTAGCAGAATTGACGGCTCCTTCAGCGACGTTCACTTCCAGCTGGACGGCCGTGAGATTCGCCTTTACCTGATTGCTGGCGGAGACTTGCGCATTTACCTGCAAGATCTGGGAGATACTGTCAGGCGCATCTGACACGGTCTGGACCCGTAGGCCGCTGCTGACCTGCCGGTTGTCGTTTGTCAGCCGCTTCTCAATGCCACTTAGACCGGAAAGAAACTGGTTCGTCGCTGTTTGGATAGAAAACATCACGCCTCAATGGGCTTATCGGACGAATCGCCTGTAGCTTCGCTATCAAATTGCGCCAAAGCAGAATATATTCCATAACGATCCTGTAATCCGGGCAGAATTTCGTTTTGAAGTCACCGTAATATATGCCTTAACGGCCGATAAGGGAAACGAAGAACTATGGCCCGTTTAGTCGATTCTTTTCAGTCCGGCGCCCACTCGCTGTCTACCTTTCAGCAGGGAATACAGGTTGTCTCCAATGACACAACGAACGCCACTACGCCAGGATACGCCGATCAGACCCCGATCTTTTCCGCCGACTCGTTCAGCGTGGCTGGCGGCCAGCCGGGTGGGGTTAGCCTGGCAGCCGTACAAAGCTCCCGCGATTCCTACGCCGAGCTAAATGTGCAGGCGGCACAAAATGCCGAAAACTACTCCGCGACGGTGGTCGCGAGCTTAACGCCGGTCGAGGGGATATTCCCTTTGACTACGTCCGGCACTAGCGGCGGAGGGATCGGGGGAGCGCTCAATCAGCTTTTTTCTTCTGTATCCAATTTGACCTCCAATCCCAACAACGCGGCTAACCGTCAGGTAGTACTGGATTCGGCACGCAATCTAGCCACTTCGTTCAACAATGCCTACAGCGCCTTGGATTCAGCAAGGATCAATGCTATCGGGCAAGGTCAGCAGGCGGTCGAAGGTATCAATACCGTGGTGCACCAGATTCAACAGATCAACCTCGCGAAGCGGGACAACCCATCCGGTCGATCCGATCCCGGGCTTGATGCTCAGCTCTACGCTAGTCTGGAAGACCTCTCGAAGCTGACAAACTTTACGACCTCGGAGAACAACGATGGAACCACAAACATCTATCTCGGGGGCCAAGATGCTTTACTGCTCGGAACAACTCAAAACAAACTGACGGCCGGAACCGTCGGTACCCCATCGGTTACCGGGCAGCTACAAGTCTTAGACGCTAATGGCAAAGACGTCACGTCTTTAATTGCGGGAGGGAAGGCAGGCGCGCTGGTTCAAGTAGCGAATCAAACGATTCCGGGCTACACCGCGCAACTCAACACTCTGGCCTCCAGTGTCGCGGATTCCGTCAATACCGCTCTTGCCAATGGTATTGACCAGAACGGGAATGCGGGGGTAGCAATGTTCGCATACAGTGCTGCCGCGCCGGCTCATACGCTCAGCGTGACCGGCGTTCAAGCCTCCCAAATCGCGGCGGCGGTGTCCACTAATCCGGGCGGAAACGACAATGCCGTCAACCTTTCTAACCTTAGCGCCGCAGTGCAAACGGCTCTCGGGGGAACCACGTTTACCACCTATTACGGGAACATTGCGGCCGCGGTGGGCAGTGATTCATCCACCGCACAGTCGAACCAGGCGACACAGGAGCAGGTGGTCTCCCAGGCGCAAAATCTGCGCTCCAATCTTTCGGCGGTGTCCTTAGATACCGAAGCCGCACGTCTCACTGAATATCAGCAGGCCTACAGCGCTACCGGCAAACTGCTCACAGTGGTGAATCAGATGATGCAAACGGTGTTGGGACTGATTCCCAGCAGCAGTTAAAAACCGGGGCGCCAGTGTCTCTATTCCACCTCAATTCGAGCGATAACTTCAGGCCTGCCGCGCCACTAGCACTTTAGGAATGTTCGCGTTAATCGGTATTGTTATTGTCATCGGAGCCATAGTGGGGGGCTACCTGATGGAAAAGGGTAATCTTCTTGTTTTGCTCCAGCCCGCTGAACTGGTCATCATTGGCGGCGCCGGCCTTGGTACCCTGCTTATCGCAAACCCGATCCATATTCTCAGTGGCATCTTTAAAGATCTTCTTGGCGTTCTTAAGGGCTCGAAATACACTAAAAAGGCCTATTTGGAAGCTCTTCAGCTCCTTTATGAGCTGTTTACCTTTGCCAAAAAAGAAGGTCCGGCAAAGCTGGAAGCGGAAATCGAAACGCCGGCTGAGGCGGCAATTTTCAAGAAATATCCTCTTTTCGCTGCCGATCCCTTTTCTCGGGATTACATCTGCGACACCCTCCGCATGATGCTGACAGGGGGAGTCACCCCGCACGATGCCGAAATGATCATGGAGAGCGATGCGGAGGTCCACCACCACGAGAAGGCGAAACCCACTTCGGCGCTCACGACCGTTGCCGATGCGCTGCCAGGACTGGGCATTGTCGCGGCCGTACTGGGCGTGGTTATCACGATGGGTTCTATCGGCGGTCCTCCCGAACAAATCGGGCACAAAGTAGCTGCCGCTCTTGTTGGAACCTTTTTGGGAATTCTGCTGTGTTACGGGTTTATCGGGCCGCTTGCCTCGAACATGACCAAGGTCAATGACGAGGCCCAGGACTTTCATCGCGTTCTCCGTGTCGGCGTTACCGGCTATCTCAAAGGCATGCCGATTCCCATCGCTACTGAGAGCGCCCGCCGCATGATTCCGCCCCATCTGCGCCCCTCAATGAAGGAGATGGAAGAATCCTTCAGGGCCGCGAAAGAAGCGGCCCATGGCTAGCGGAAAGCCCAATCATCATCCGCCCATCATTGTTGTCAAGAAAGTGGTCGCTCACGGGGGCCATCATGGCGGAGCCTGGAAAGTGGCGTACGCTGACTTTGTCACGGCTCTCATGGCGCTGTTCATCGTCCTGTGGCTCCTTTCGAGCAACGGTCCGGTGAAGCAAGCCGTTGCTGATTATTTCAAGGACCCCACCGGACACAAGAAGCAGATCGGCAGTGGACTCTCCGGGGAGGGGGAAGCCATGCTTCTCTCCAAACAGGATCTCGGTCAGCTGAAAGACAAACTTAACCAAGCCCTTCATACCATTCCGGACTTCAAAAAACTCCAGAACCAGGTGAGCATGAATGTTACCTCCGAAGGTCTCCGCATCGAGCTTATTGAGAATCCCAACGGCTGTTTCTTCGAGCGGGGAAGCGCCCAACCCACCGCCCTGGGTATTGAGGTCATTACGGTGCTTGCGCAGCAGCTGGGGGAGCTTCAGAACAACATCCTGCTGGAGGGGCACACCGACTCCACACCCTATGGACCCGGCCAAGGTTACACGAATTGGGAACTCTCGGCCGACCGCGCCAATGCGGCCCGCCGCATTATGCAAATGCACGGTGTCCGTCCCGATCAGGTAAAGGCGATCCGAGGCTATGCCGACCAACGCCTTCGTAATACCAGCAATCCCGCCGATCCTTCTAACCGGAGGATTTCGGTGGTAGTGGCTTACCAGCCGGACGATATGAAGACCTTGGAAATACCGAAAGGCGGAAAACTCGGCGTCAAGCTTAAGGCGGCGGAGGATACCAAGAGTTCGCCGCCCGCGGACAAGAAGGGTGCCTGATCGTGGTTCCCGGAGTTTGTCGATCGCCGCACGTCACCCTAGCAGCGGGTGTCTGAATTTGACACGGAAAGCCATGCCGCTTCACTTACCCGGCTTTCCAAAATCGGCGTCATCGATCGCCCCATTCAACTGAATCCCGCCGAATCGGAGCGCCATAGTGGGATCCCCGCCATTCACGGAGGAGACCACTGTATAGGGAAATAAAACGCCCTCGACTCGACGAAAATCTTTATAGAGGGTGTCGTAGGTCGTGGGGCCTTGTGCGCCTGGTCGCGTACTTTCGCGAAGCAGAATGTAGCAGCCGGTACTCTCGACGTAATAGACTTCGGTCTCACCGGATTTCAATGTCACTTTCAACTTCCAGACGAGTGAGGGCCCCAGCATTTCTTTATCGAGCACCTCGATCCTTACGCCTTTACCCGCAAAGTCTACAAACGGGCCGTCCAGATCGGCCTCTTCCGCGAGAATCTTCTTTTCAGCGGATGAGAGCTCTTGCGGTTGCCCATTGCCGGCGATTCCATCTACTTTCCAGCCCGTCGCGCCATCATACGTCTCGATGGTCGTCTTCCCGCCGAGCGTGATTTCCATACGCATCTTCCCTGGCCGCTTCACCTCACGTATAAACGAGCCTTGCTGGTCGCCTATCCACACCGTGCCGGTCATCCGTTCGGTTTGAATGCCTTGAATTCTCACAGCGCCGCCCCGGGCATGCACAATACCAGCCGCGATATCGTCCGGCGTCTGCGCGCGTATTTCCAGCCCGATGGCCGCCAAAGCCAGAGTTATGACTGGTGCCGCAGTGCGTATATATCGCCTCATAGCCAATTCGTGCGAAGCGCCCGGAATTCCTCACCACTTTCTTGAGTAGTTAAGGCACGAATTTCGCTGGACATGCGCCATCCAGATACGGCGGCATGCGATTAACAGCGCCGCCATGTTCGCCCTTCGCCTGAGAGCCCCAGACAATTCCGAGTACTACTCATAAGTGAAACGACGAAAACTCCCGAAAGCCGTTGCGGCCAACCCTCATGTCGTTCGAGCCCTGGAGGACCGCTTTCAGGAAGGGAAGAGGTACGAAGCCGCCAAAAACTTCCTGGCCGCAGAGAAAATCTATCGGGAGGTTGTGAACACCTATGTGCGCCACGGTTACAGCCCCGCAGTTCC
This sequence comes from Bryobacteraceae bacterium, assembly GCA_035475295.1. GTDB lineage: Bacteria > Acidobacteriota > Terriglobia > Bryobacterales > Bryobacteraceae > Bog-105. The sequence goes on along the minus strand of DATIMM010000004.1, from coordinate 8,462 downwards.
AAATGCGGCCCTGGGCTATGCGCTACTGAACCAACGAAAGTTTGAGGAGGCAGAAAAGGTACTGAAAACGAGCGCCTCGCAGGATCCAACACTATTTCATCCGTATGCCAACCTGGGAGCTCTCTATGCGACCACACGTCGCTGGAAGGAGTGTGCCGAAGCCAGCAGTTCCGCGTTGAAACTTAAACCTCAAAATCTGGAATCGCTGCTAACCCTGGCTGAAGCGCAAAAAGAAACGAAGCAGTACGCGCTCAGCGTTCAAAATTTTCTTCTAGCGCTTTCCCTTGATAAAGACAATGTCGTGGCGTGCAAAGGGCTCGCTTCGGCTTACTACCAAATCGGAGAGCCTTCGGTCGCCATTCCTATGTTCAGGCGTGTTCTCCAGAGCGATCCCGAGGCTTGGGCATCCACGTCGTTTCTGCTGTTTGTCATGCAGTACGAACCAGCACTTCTCAATCAGGAGGTGCTCCAGGAGCACGTGAACTACGGCAATTTACTTCGCCAAAAGACCGGTCCTGCACGAACGAACTTTACGAACTCTAAGAATTATAACCGCCGGCTTCGCATCGGGTATCTTTCAGCAGACTTTTACAACCATGTGGTGATGCGCTTCGCGGAACAGGTGTTTGCACATCATGATCACACCAAATTCGAAGTCGTGATGATCGCCGCCAATCGCGAACGAGACGCCTGGACGGATCGCATCAAAACCTACGCCAATCGATGGGTGGATATTTCGCAGATGACCGGTTCGGAAGCCAAGGAAGCCATTTACGGATGCGAACTGGATATCATCATTGATCTTGCTGGGCACAGCGGCAACAACCATTTGGCTCTGCTGGCGAGCCGGCTTGCCCCCGTCCAGATCACATGGCTCGGTTACTCCGGCACAACCGGACTCGACGTTATGGACTACATAATTGTCGACAACGTAGTGGCGCCTCCGGGAGAACCGGCCTACTTCGCTGAAACTCCCATCCGCCTGCCCCATTCCTATCTCTGCTTCCAATCGCCCGATTTATTCGAGATCGACGAACTCCCATTCAGCAGGACCGGCTACATTACATTCGGGTGCATGAATAACCCGGCGAAAATCAACAAGTACGTCGTTTCCTGGTGGGCCAAGATTTTAGAGAAAATTCCAAACTCCAAAATGTTGCTGAGATATGGGACATACGTGGACCCGCTTGTGCGCGAGCGGATCGCAAAAATGTTCCGTGAATGCAACGTTTCGCCGGAACGATATCAGATGCTTCCGGGCTTAAGGGATTTCGGTAAAGTGTATAACGATGTCGATATAGCTCTCGATACATTCCCTTATAACGGCACAACCACCACCTGCGAAGCACTATGGATGGGCGTTCCGGTAATTGCCATTCGGGGCGACCGCTTTGTCTCGAGAGTAAGTGCTTCGGTACTTACCAATAGCGGTCTAGACCGCTTCATTGCCGAATCTGCGGAGGAATACATCGATCTTGCTGTCCGATTTGCGAAGCAGCCCGACCATTTGACAAATTTACGTCAGAATATGCGCGCGAATCTTTCAGCGACGCCCGTCTATGACGCACAAACGTTTACGAAAGGACTGGAGAACACTTATGTTCAGGTCTTTCAACTGTGGTGCGACGGGAAAGCCGAGTCTCTTCCGGCGGCCTAATGACAAGAAAATGTCACTGGCAAAATATTTTCCATTTTCGTCCGAACTTTTCTGAAAAGCGCCGATAAGGTATTTGACGGCAGATGGTGATCCGAAGAGATCGAAACCAAAACAAAACTTCTGCTGAGGAATAAAGGAGAACAGGAAAATGATTTCGATTCAAACAAATGTGGCTGCTCTTTACGGTCTGCAGAACCTGCAGATGAACCAGATGAAGCAGCAGAGCACGATTGAACAGATGACCTCTGGCTTCCGCATTAACACTGCGGCGGATGATCCTGCCGGACTGGCACAGGCCAATCAATTGCGTAATCAGAACGCGGAGTTGATGCAGGGTGTACAGAACGGAAACAACGCTATCGGGCAACTCCAGATCATTGATGGCGGCTTGAGCAACATCTCTCAAATCTTGGATCGTCTTAAGACGCTCGCGACCGAAGGTGCATCGAGCACCTTTACAGGCGACTACCAGACTCTGGCGAATGAGTTCGCCAAAGACGTCGATGAGATTACGCGCCAAGCTTCAAACGTCGGCGTAAATACCGGCGGCAATTTCGCGACGTCCCTTTCCGTCTATATCGGCGGTGGAATCGGAAATGTGAACGGAAATCAAATTGGTCAATCCGGTGAATCCGTCGCCCCGGGATATGCGAGCTCCCAAGCTGGTCAAGCTTCGTTTGCGGCATACACCGACAGCTTCGGAAATGCGCAAGCCGCTGGCGCTTCGATTGCCGCCAGCACCTCTCCCACTGCCCTCTTCAACGGCGTTGATGCCCAGGGCTTAGGATTGGGTGGGTATGCCAGCTCCGAGGTGAACATGGGCGCCAGCAATCCCAACGGCCTCGGATTATCGAACGCCGCTGACTTCCAAACAGCTATCGGGAAGATTGCCGCTGCGGTCTCTACTCTCGGCAAAGTCCAGGGTACAGTCGGCGCCGGGATTAACCAGCTGAACTTCTCGGTCAGCCTGGCTCAATCGCAGATCACGAACTACTCTGCCGCTCAGTCTGGCCTGCGTGACGCGAACATGGCACAGTTAGCCACGCAAGCTTCCCAATCGCAGGTGTTGATGCAGTCCAGCATGGCTGCGCTGGCGCAAGCGAACCAGTCCGCACAAAGTGTGTTGAAGCTGCTCCAGTAATTTAAGTGATAGCTAAGCCGGGGTGTTCATCGAGCACTCCGGCTTTTCTGTTACGGCATTCTACCGAAGATTTGCGGCGGTGAGCCGATAAGTCGGTAAATGGAGAGTCTACAGCGAGGTTCTTATGAGTTCCACTTCAAGCTCCAACAGTATCTCTAATCTGATTACTCCTCTGACGTTTACCGGGCAGAGCAAGTACGCTGCCAGTTTTCAACAGATCTTGAACAAAGCCGTTCAGACGGACTCCGTTCAACTTGCCTCGCTGGTGGATCAGCAGAATAACTATCAAAACCGTCAAAGCACGTTGCAACCGCTCGATCATATTTTCGGAAATCTTCAGTCGGCTATCACGGCGTTGACGAGTGCCATAGGCCCAACGGCGTTAGGAGCCGTCTCGTCAAACTCCTCCATCGCCTCCGTGTCAGTTGGCAGCGGAGCCAGCGCCGGCTCGTATCAACTCCAAGTGATGGATCTTGGCGCAGCGACGCAGGCCATCAGCGGGAGTGGGTCTCCCGCGATCAGCGATCCCTCATCTCAAAATATCGGTTCTGGTTCCAGCTTCAGTATTACGGTCACCGACCCCTCTGTAAATAACGGCCAGCCGCAGACGGTAACGGTTGACGCGGTACCCCCCACGCTTGCCGGGCTCGTCCAGGTAATCAATACGACTCCGAGTCTCGGTACAACTGCCTCCATTGTGAACGTCGGCAGTCAAGCCGCTCCCGATTACCGGTTAGCTTTGCAAGCCAATAATCTGGGAAACGTTAGCCTCTCGTTAACAGATAGCACCGGAAGCAGTTTAATGACCACCACCTCCTCCGGGCGAAACTCTAGCTACAGCGTGGACGGTTACACAATTTCGGGAAGTTCCGACACTGTGACATTGGCGCCGGGCATAACAGCAAACTTGCTCAGCGTCTCGAGCGGGAATCCTATCAACATCACCATTTCTCAATCGACCGCCAACGCTCAAAAGGCATTGCAGGCCCTTGTTACTGCTTACAACAACGCCGTAGACGCGCTGGCGACTCAGCACGGACAGAGTGCCGGGTACCTTGCGGGTGACCCTATCCTGATCACAGCACAGCAAGTTCTATCGAAGATCAATGGCTACACTAATAGCGGAAACGATCTGAGCAGTGTCGGCCTCGATCTGGATACCCAGGGTCACCTAACGTTTAATGCTGCCGAGTTCAACAGCTCTTTGGGCAGTAACTTCGCAACACTATCGCAGTTTTTGGGTGACTCCACAACCGGATTTATCTCCGCGGCGAACACAGCCGTTAGCAGCTTGGAAGATCCAATCTCCGGAGCTCTAAAGATCGCGGAAAATACTCTAACCACGACTTTGACATCCCTGCAAACCAAGATTACCGAGCAAGTGAGCCAGGTCAATCTATACCAGCAAACTTTGTACAATCAGCTTGCAAAGAGCGACGCTGCGGTTTACAGCCTGAGCTCGCAGGCCGAGTTCTTCACGCAGCTTTTCCAGACACAAACGGCTAACTTGATGGGCGGACTGTAACATGCAATCAAAAAAGTCAACATACTCAGCAATTGAGGAGAACTTCGATAGCATTCGCCGTGCAATCGACAACCGCGCTTACGACGAACTCGATTTACTCCTGGCCGAGCAGAGGGTTTTGATCGGCAATCTCCCATTTGCCGACCCAGAAGCCCAGGCATACTTTGTGCAAGCCCAGGACCTAACCGCCTGGTCCCTCACGGTGGTGAGAATGCAGCGTTCGGCACTGGAGCAGAGTTTATCGAGCCTCGCTCGGCTAAGGCAAATTGAGAAATATAGGCACGCCGCGCTTGTCATGCCGGGCCAATAGACCTCAAAGGCAAACCCCGGAGCGTCCGTTCGTTTTCCTTCCCGGAACTAATCCGATTGTGGAGGATTGGAGCCGCCGCACAACCCTCCACAACAGCAAACACAAGCCGGTATTGTTCACTAAAGTGCGGGAGACCTAGGCCGCGCTCGACTGCTGCTTTGGGAGAGGCAACAACACGAGTTTGTGATGAGGAATTTGCCTGATTGCGGTGTTCGTGTCTCCGGCAATCATGAAGTACCAGTTGCCGCTCGACATCGCGTCCGTGTGCGACAGATACGAAACTCGTTTTCCCAGCCCGAATTGCGCCAGGCGTTCTCTTTTCTGCTGACTGGCATCCAGCAGACAGCATTGAACGCGCCGCAAATCGAGCATGTCGGCCGCCACGCTGAGCGGAACCTCGGGCGCGATCAAGACACGAACATGCTCGTGTGATAGATGCGCGGCCTGAATGTACTCGTAAAGCTGTACACGCAAGGGAAGTGGGACGGGCTCCTGGGACGCAATCTGGGGCCGGCAATCCCAACCTGGGTTATTGAAGTCCGGAAGCCGTCCGTTAAATACCCAATCGAGTAAACGTTGGGCTTGGTGCTCTGGCAGGAAGCGTTCCAGGTAAGCTGCGTGTCCGGCCTTTGCGATACGAAGGGAGTCAGTGGGATTGCGTAGGTAGTGATGGGCTCTGTCCAGTAATTCTTCAATCGAATCATAGCCAATAAATTCTTTGCCTTCCTCGAACAGGAGCGGCAAACCCGATTCAGGACTTAAGCGGTCTGTCAGAAGACACCCCGCCGCAGACATCACCTCGAATACACGAAGGTTGACGTCTCCATTCAGACTTGCGTTGAACGACAGTATCGAGGATGCATACAGGTCGGCGGCTTCCGTCCGGCTAGCCTTACCTGCAATGATGGGAGTGTTTGCTTCTTCCATGGCCCGGAACATTGGCGCCCGTCTTGGATGAACATTTCCAATTTGACCAACGAAGCCGACTCGCTTATGGCGGTGTTGGAATGGGCGAGGAACGTGTGTCGCCGCAAGGCCGGGAATCCACGCTGTTTGCTGCATGCCTGCCTCTTGGAACCAATGAACATGCTGACGGTTGTAGTTCGACACGACGAAATCAAAGCGTGCGTCTAAGGCGTAGGCGACCATCCTTTGAATGGGACGATCGAGGTGATGTGTGTCTCCAAGGCACAGGACGGTCGGGCACTGAAACGCCTTTAGGTTTAAAGGCAGATTCATGAGTGAGGAGTCACTAAATACGACCACCGCATCGAAGCGATCCTCAAAACCCTGTGACCGCGCAGCCTCGTACAAGTCATAAACGCGCTGGTGCGGGGTAAAGAAATCGTAGAACTCGGGTCCGGTTCCCAGCTTAGGGCCGGAAGTCACTTGATTGTCGGACAATCGAAATGGCGGGATACGGGTTTGCGAAGGATCACAGTACCAGCTCACCAAAATACGTTTTGATTTGAAGTTGGTCATTTGCTTACGTAGTTTAGGCGGAGAGAGGAGCGAGTACGGGCTCTTCCAGACCGGATTGTTGCCAGGCCAGTAGTGCGTCTATCAGCCGGCTCGAGCCGCGTGTATCTTCCCATCTCCGAGAGCCCTCGTGAGCAATCCGGGCAAAATGGTCGAAGTTATCGAGCAGCCTTACAGTGGCTTCCACCACTGACCCGGTATTATGTTGGTCGAATTTCGTTCCTGGCCCTTCAAACTCGTCCAACAAGTCAGCCAGCGATGTGTTTGATGGAACGACAATCGGAATCGAATTGGCTATTCCCTCATTCGCGATTCCAGAGCACCTGGCCTTGAATGCCACTGGATCATACGGGCAGATGATCAAATCGGAGGCGTCGAGGAGTTGACTCCATAGCTCCGGGCTTACCGTCTGTTCATTCAGGATCAGGCGTTCCTGTGAAGCTGCAAGCGCCCGGAGTGACTGCTGCACATGGATCATTTCAGCGGGGCATCCGTTGTGAACCATGAGAACGATGTCCTGTCTCGCTGAAAGGAGCCGGGCGGCGATCTCGGGGACGAGCGAATAGCCCTTGTCGGGTCGCTGATGTCCCAGGAGCGAGACGATCTTCAGTTTCTTCCCCTCACGCGTGTGGCAATCGGTCAGGGCTTTATGCGGCATTGGCGAAGCGGCAACCGGGTAGTTTAGTACGTTCTCGTAGGACTTCGACGTAGGGGCATCGAACGTCATCAGCTTCAGATATTCTTCGTCTCCGGGCTTTAACATCTTCGAAACGTAGCGGTACAGCGTTGGCCGGGAATCCACCCGCGGGTCAGGGGCCTTTCGCAAACTCTCGTGGGAGCTATCGTTCAAGTACACTCCGGGGTCGAGGTTTAGTTCCACGACTACCTTTGGACGTTGTTCAACCCTTTTCTGTTTGAACCACTCTACGACAGCCATGAGCTGCGGCGGCATCGCCGAGTTCACGTACAGTAAGTCGCCGGCTGTGAGGTAATCGATCCGATCGAGATCCTGTTTTGTCGTCTGCCGGACGATGTCAAAATGGCTAAGCCATCCACAAAGGGGATCCCATTGTGTTTCACCCTCTCGCACAAACTGTTGATAGGTGTAGCAGCGGAAGAGAGGCCTGGCGTCCAATTCTGCCCGGAGCTCCTGCGAGATATTCGCGTGCCCAAAGATCGTTGTGGGATACCCGCGGTTTCTAATTTCACGCACGACATGGCGGCAGAAGAAAGCGTGGTGACCAAGCTCACTGACGAGCCCGGTATCCACATAGGTGAATTGCAATTTCTTAACCCTCGCACTGTATAGTGCGGGCCCCCTGGGGGTATTCTCGAAATCTAAACGGTGGTAGGAGAGATTTGTCTGCTTCGAAGGAAGCCTTCGGCTATCTTCGCCGCTCCATTATCCTTCGCGCGAATCTGTCCTAATATGTCGACGTAATCTTTGTTTACCCACCTGTAGGGGTCCACCAATTTTGAACCAAAAAGCTGCAGGCTCTCCAGATAGAAACGCTGGCCGTTGTCGAACACCTGCTTTAAATTCAGAAGTTCGTGGGGGCCGTAGTTTAGAAATTGCGGAGATCTCCGGCAGAATAGATGCAGTGTTCCATTGCTGATGAGGTGCATTTGGTAGCATTCGGCTATGGCCTGAAGAGCGCTCGGGCTATAAAAGAATACGTGTTGACCGATATCCGGGGCGTAGTACCACCAGTCGGGCGTTTGGTCCCTATAGACTTCAGTACTGGCTACGAACACGTCGGGCGACAACAAGAATAAGCGGTTAAGCTCCAGCTTCGGATTTGACAGGTGTTCCATCACTTCGAAGGCCGTTACAACCGCTGCCGACGTGAGCTTGTTTTCTTCTGCATCGTGGAAGGGAACATAGAAATTCCGGGAATACGGATCGCTTCGGAAAAAGTTATATCCGCGATCGCGCATCATACGCGAAAACAAGCCGAGAGAACCACCTGTGTCTATGCAAGGAGGCGCGGACCCCACTCCTAATATGGATAAGACCAAGTCCATTTTCATAGCAAGGTCGAGGGTTCTGGTCACCATTCCGCAGTCTGTCAGCGGTCGGTCGTCCGCGTAAGCCTCCTCAAGCCAGTAAGGCGTTTCAGTCTGCAGCGAGAGACAGTGTCCACACTTCGAGAATGTTACGTCGTATTTGTGGAGGAGCGTTTTTCTAAAACTCGGAACTACCGCGCCGCCGCAGAGACGGCAATGGGATCCTTCTGTCACGCTCAGATAGTGCGTTCTATTCCTCTCGACTCTCGATATCTATCGACAATTCCTTAGACCTATTGCTGAGGAGAGAGACCGATCGAGAGAATCAACTGGTAGAAGGCAC
>DATIMM010000003.1:0-40567 GCA_035475295.1 Bryobacteraceae bacterium | reverse complement strand
AATTCGATTCTGGGCACAGCCGTACAAAGGCCGAACGCGACCGGTGTAAGTCCTTCGATGTCAGGGAGCGTGGAGCAGCGGCTGAATGGCTACATCAATTCCGCTGCTTTCTCATCGGCCCCGATCTACACCTTTGGCAATCTGGCGCGAACGATTCCCTACCGCGGTCCGGGCATGAAGAATTGGGATATCTCGCTGTTTAAGAATTTCGCGATTACCGAGAAATTCAATGCCGAATTCCGGGCCGAAGCGTTGAATGCCTTTAACTCGCCACTGTTCCCGAATCCGAATACCAAGTTTGGGAGCAGTTCCTTCGGAACAATAACAAGCCAGGTAAACTTCTCGCGAATGTTACAGCTTGGCGTACGATTTTTCTTCTAATGCGTAATGAGCAGGGCTCCGTCGCCGCTGTTTAGTCCAGGGACAAATTACTAACTAGCAGTAAGGAGACATTATGTCATTGACCGATACGGCAGCTCGAAGAGACCAGCTCCGATCAACCCTTGAGGGCTTGACTTTAAGCGCCGAACAAAAACAGGATCTTCTTCGGCGCGGTTTTTCACGGAGAAGCTTTGGGCGGTTTGCGTCCGTTCTGACCGCAGGTGCCGCTCTCCCTTTCTATAACGAGAGGGCTTTAGCTCAGCTTTCCATGGTGAAGAACATGCCGCCGGACGCGGTAAAAATAAACGCTAACGAGAACCCGATGGGGCCTTGTCCGGAGGCGGCTGAAGTGATCTACAGTGCGGTGAAGCGGGGAGGGCGCTACGAGTATGAAGACATGTATGCGCTCGCGCAGACACTGGCGGAACAGGAGAGCGTAAAGTTCAGCTATAAGCCGCAAGAGAGTTATGTTACGGTCTACGCCGGCTCGAGTGCGCCGCTGCACCAAGCGGTTCTCGCGTTCTGTTCAAAGGACCGGCCGCTGGTGAAGGCGGACCCCGGTTATGAGGCGGGCGAGAGAGCCGCAAAATTCATTGGAGCGGGCGTGGTAAACGTACCGCTACGCAGCGGTACTTACGATCACGACATTAAGGGAATGTTGGCCGCCGCTCCCAACGCGGGCTTGTTCTACATTTGCAATCCGAATAACCCCACCGGGACGATCACCAGCCGGTCCGATATCGAATATCTCGTCGCCAACAAGCCAAAAGGCTCGGTGGTGTTGATTGACGAGGCGTATATACACTTCTCAAAGAACGCAGTCCGGTGTACGGATCTGGTCGGGCAGGATAAGGACGTTGTTGTGTTGCGTACCTTTTCAAAGCTGTACGGGATGGCGGGCCTGCGCGCGGGCGCAGCGATCGCGAGGCCCGACCTGTTGGAAAAGATCGGCGGCTGGACCGCTGGCATGATGCCCATTACGGCGATGGTCGGCGCCGATAGGAGCCTGAAGGTCAAGACTCTTGTGCCGGAGCGGCGAAAGATCATGGACGATATTCGTTCAGATACCTTTAGCTTTTTGACTTCGAAGAACGTGGAGTTTATTCCCTCGGAAAGTAATTGCTTCATGATGAACGTGAAGAGGCCAGGGAAAGACTTCTACATGGACATGGCCAAACAGGACGTCTATATCGGGCGAGTCTGGCCGGTGTGGCCTGATTGGGTCCGCGTTACGGTCGGCTCGAAAGACGACATGAGTAAGTTTCAGCAAGCCTTTTTGAAGGCTTATAACGTGTAAGCTCCGTGTGTTTGAACCGTAAATAGGTACTTATAACTCCGCCCCTCAACAACGTCCGTTGAGGGCGGAATGCCCCGTTGCAACCACAAATAAGCGCAGGCGACTTGTCGCCTGGGTGTGGATACAGAGGGGATTGGAGTTGCGGAGATTCTTTCGTTTACGATATAGCCTTCGGGCATGCGCTGGCGATTTAGCCGGAGGCTTGATCGCTGCCCTGATCGCATTGCCCTACGGACTGGCATTGGCGAGCATGATGGGATTACCGCCAGTACTTGGTCTTGTTACATCGATAGCCACCGCGCCGATAACGGCACTACTCGGGCGCAACCCGGTGCTGATCGGCGGTACCGCAAGCGCGACGGTTCCGTTCATTGCGAACGCCGTGCACTCCCAGGGCACCGGAGGCGCGGCAAAGGTATGCATGGCGGCTTCCGTATTCATGCTGGTGTTCTGTGTGCTCCGTATGGGCAGGCACATTCAGAAGGTCCCGCAGACAGTGGTGACGGGCTTTTCGTGCGGCATCGGCGCCATGATGTTTTTGTCGCAGCTCGGTGTGATGCTCGGGGTGAAAGCGCATGTGGACCGGACTTCCAACAACATGCTCTACCAGAGCTGGCAAATTTTATCGCACGTCAGCCAGACCCAGATGAGTGCTCTGATCATCAGCGCCGTTGTCATTGGCGCGGCCTTTCTTTCGGCGCATTTCTTTCCTAAAGCGCCAGCCCCATTGGTGGGAGTGGCGGCATCGGTCGCGATCGCGACCATGTTCGGCCTTCACCAACGGGAAGTGGGCAAGCTGCCGCTGGAAATTCCCCAGTTTGCCGGTTTCTCCTGGCATCCGGCCGATGTTTGGAATGTGATCCCGGAAGCCTTTGGGCTCGCATTCGTATCCTCGGTGAATATCCTGATTACTTCGCGCGTAGTGGAACACTTCCGCGGGCGGCATCGGCATTTGAAGCGGGCGGATGCGGACGCCGAGCTAGGGGCATTCGGCATTGCCAATCTGTTCGCCGGAATGCTGGCAGCGCCCATGAGCGTGGGCATTCCCGCGCGCAGCCTGGCAAGTGTCCGGTCCGGCGGTACCACGCGAATGTCCAACCTGTTCCACGCGGGCTTCATCTTCGCGTTCGTTGCGTTGGGCGCGTCCTATATTTCCCACATTCCCATCCCGGCGCTGGCGGGCGTAACGGCCTATGTTGGTATCTGCCTGCTGGAATGGAGCACCTGGCGGAGACTTCCGAAGATGCGGCGGTTGGACGCTCTGGCGTTTCTATCGACAGCGGTAGCGGTACTGGTCGTAAATGCGATCCTTGCGGTCGCGGTCGGCTGTTCGTTCTACGTTGCCCGGTACTGCTATCAAAGGTTGAGCAATCCAATGGCGAACGAAGACGGATTGCGCAAGATGGCTGTGGGCGCGCGGTAGTGCCCGTCGGCTTTTACATCACTGCGTTTAATTCGCGCCAGGACTTGCGCTGAGATTCGGCGACGCCCGGGCAGGTGATTTCACCGGCGTATGTATTTACGCCTTCCCGGATGGCGTTGCTGTCTTCACAGGCTCGCTCCAGACCCTTATTCGCGAGCGCGAGTAAATAGGGAACCGTGGCGTTGGTCAGCCCATAGGTGGAGGTGTGGGGGACTGCGGCGGGCATGTTGGAGACGCAATAATGCAGGACGCCGTCGACGTAGTAAATGGGATCCGTGTGCGTGGTCGCGTGTGACGTTTCGAAGCAGCCGCCTTGATCGATAGCGACATCGACGAGCACGGCGCCTTTCTTCATCTGGGAAATCATGTCGCGGCGGACGAGTTTGGGAGCGGATGCACCGGGAATGAGCACAGCGCCTATCACGAGATCTGCCTCGCGAACCGCATCGCGAATGGTATGGGTATTCGATGCGAGCGTTCGAATGGAGTTGGAATAGATGTCGTCGAGTTCGCGCAGACGGTTCAAGCTGCGGTCGATGATGGTGACATTGGCGCCCAGGCCACAGGCCATCTTGGCCGCGTTGTGGCCGACAACTCCGCCGCCGATGATTAACACGTTCGCGGGCGCGACGCCCGGAATGCCACCCAGCAGAATGCCGCGGCCCCCGTTCGGACGTTCCAGATACTGAGCTCCGACCTGTACGGACATGCGGCCGGCCACTTCGCTCATGGGCGTGAGAAGGGGCAGGGAATTATCATGTTCCCGGATGGTTTCGTAGGCTACCGAGTTCACGTGCGATTTCAAAAGGGCATCGGTCAGCTCAGGCAAGGGGGCAAGGTGCAGATAGGTAAAGAGAATCAGCCCGGGGCGGAAGAACGGAAACTCCGAAGGCTGGGGCTCCTTTACCTTGACGATGAGATCGGCCTTACTCCAAACCTCGCCGGCATCGTCGAGAATGACGGCCCCGGCCGCCTGATACTCTTCGTCCGGTATGGAACTTCCGACGCCGGCTCCGGTTTCCACCAGTACCGCATGACCGCTTTCGAGCAGAGCCGTCACCATGCTGGGGACACAGCCGACCCGCGTCTCATGGTCTTTTATCTCTTTCGGGACACCGATAACCATCGAGAGACCCCCTCTAACCTACATTCATTGTGGCTGAGGCGGGTGTGATTTTGCTCACTTAATTTGGCGGCGTCGCGGGCGGGCTGTCGGGAGCAGCCGTGCTGTCGGCTGGCTCTTCGGTGGGGGGCGGAGGCGGTTGTTCCGAATCGACCTTGCCGGCCAAGGCACTGGCGGAGAGGCTGCTGCTGTCGTGTTTGGCCCCCAGACCGAGAGCATTCAACGAGAGGGCATTGATCTTGCCATCGTTCTCGGAGATCTTCTGGTCGGTCTGAAAGCGCCGGAGCGCATCCACTGAGTCGTCTCCCCAGACACCGTTCGCCTGGCCTTTAAAGTAACCACGGGAGGCCAGAGCCTGTTGGATCTGCTGATAACGCTCCGGATCGGGGTGCAACTGGTAGCTGGGTCCGGCAGCCACATGCTTTCCGCGGCGGCTCCGGCGGGCGCGGGTACGCCTCGTCACCTTTGACGAAGATACGGTTTTTGAGGAAGAGGCGGTTTTCGACGAAGAGGCCGTTTTCGGCGAGGATGCCTTTTTGGTGGGCTTTGTGTGTGAGTGCTTTTGCTTTGCAGGCGCGGCGGCCAGCACGGGCACACATATTGTTAGCCCCAGCAACGCGAGTGCGAAAACACATCTCATTGCGACAGCTTCAGTCTATCAGGGCCACAAGTGGCCCTGCCCCGCCGGAATTATTTCGAGCTTTCGATAGCTTTCTTTAATCGACGCACAATATGCTCAGCGATCGTATGAACCCCGCCGCGTTTGTAGACTTCATCGCGTGAGCCGACGTCATCGGACCAGAGCATCACTTTGCCGGAGCGGTCGAGTAGGGAGATCAGGATTTCGTTCCCAGGACGTGGCTCGGCGCTGTTCATGGCCGGAAGGGGGAACGCACGGCCGCCGCCAACCCCCGGCTCGACCAAAACGCCATCGGCCTCCCGGCGGTCGAGTACCACCGATACTTTATCCTTAAATTGTTTATATATCTCGGTCCGGACGTACTGATCCAGGTTGTTCGGCATTCTAGCGACATAGATTCTGCGAACTTGGCCGAGGCTTTGTGGGCCGACCGCGCTTGCGAATGAGCAGGTGAGCAGCAAAGCCAACGCGGGTTTAAGAAATTGCATGATAGCTCCCGGAAACGGGCATCCTCATTTTGGCTTAATCCCAAGGCGTTAAACAAGGGGGGAGTGAGATGTTTTATAGGTGGCCGAACCAGCAGAACCCGGAGAGAATAGACTAATGAGGAAGCAATGATTATTTCAATGAAACTCCATGCGACGAAGGCTGAGGTGGAGGCGGTCTTCGAACGCATTCGGGACTTCGGATACAAGGTACACTCCATCCAGGGCGATGAGCGCGTGGTGATCGGCGTGGTGGGGGTGGGCGACGTCACGGCTTGTCTGGAGTCGCTGGAAGCGATGCCGCAGGTGGAAAAGGCGGTGCGTATCTCGGCGCCTTATAAATTTGTCAGCCGCGAGTTTCGCAAAACAAAGTCCCAGATTGTTGCTAACGGCACTGAGATCGGCGGCGATGAGTTCGTCGTGATGGCGGGCCCTTGCTCGGTGGAGAGCGAAAAGCAGATCGTTCAGACGGCGCTCTCGGTGGCCAAACAGGGGGCGAAATTTCTCCGGGGCGGGGCGTTCAAGCCGCGAACTTCTCCCTACGACTTTCAGGGAATGGAACTGGAGGGGCTGAAGCTCCTGAAAAAGGCCAAGGACGAGAGCGGGCTCGGAATTATCACGGAAGTGATGAGTGACCGGGACGTGGACATGGTAGCCGAATATGCCGACATTCTGCAGATTGGCGCGCGCAATATGCAGAATTTCGCATTGCTGAAGGTACTGGGCAAAGCGGAGCGCCCGGTGATGCTGAAGCGCGGCCTGAGTTCCACGATCAAGGAATGGCTGATGTCGGCGGAGTACCTGGTCGCGCACGGGAATCCGAACGTAATTCTGTGCGAACGCGGAATACGGACCTTTGAAACGGCTACCCGAAATACTTGCGATATCAGTGCCATTCCGGTTTTGAATGAGCTGTCGCATCTCCCGGTGATACTTGACCCCAGCCATGCGACGGGCAAACGGAGCCTTGTCCCGGCGCTTGCGCGGGCAGGCGTGGCGATTGGCGCAGACGGACTGATCGTGGAGGTTCACCCGAATCCGGAGAAGGCCATAAGCGACGGCGCACAGTCCTTAACCTTCGAGCAATTTGCCGGGATGATGCAGGAGCTGAAGCCTTATATGGAGTTGTGGCGCACCAGCCGAGTGGCCGAGCTGGCGACAGCGTAGGGCGGACGGCAACGTTTGATCCTACGCCTGAAGCCTTTATTGGTCCTGTTGGCCGTAGCGGGCGTCGTGGCGCTACTGATGTTTGGAATCGACCGCTACCGGCACCGCTTTGTCCGGTCGGCCGCCGACATGGTGACACTTCTGCCGGCAGGCGATTGGACCGTCTTCTTTGCGGACTTTTCGCTGCTCCGGCGGGCGGGTATTTTCAAACTGCTGGCGGGAACACAAACCGCGGAGGATCCCGAGTATCGGGCCTTTGTTCAGGCTACGAAGTTCGACTACACGCGGGACATTGATTCGCTGGCAGGGGAGACGGATGGCTCCCAGATCTTCTTTCTTGTACGGGGGCGGTTCTCGTGGAACCGTTTGCGTCAGTATGCGACGACCCATGGCGGCGCGTGTCACGGTGATTTTTGTAATGTGCCGACCACCAGATCGGGGCGCTGGGCTTCATTTTTACCCATTCAGGACGATGTGATGGGGCTGGCGGTGAGTGCGGACAAGTCCGCCGCTTATCAGCTTTCACCCCGCCGGGACCGGCCCGGCAAACAGGTTCCAAACGAGCCGGTCTGGGTGAAAATATCGCATCACCTCCTGGATCATCCGGAGAGCTTGCCGGTGGCGGCGAGGATCTTTGCGATTTCGCTCGCGCCTGCCGACACGGTGCTTTTTTCCTTGAACGCCAGCGGAAACGAAGCGGCTCCGTTTACCTTGCAGCTTCATGCCGACTGCGCCACGCTGCCGAAAGCCGATGTGGTTCGCGGACAGCTGCAGATGCAGACAAAGATGATTCGGGCGGAGTTGGTGCGGGAGCACCAGCAGGTAAACCCAGGCGATCTGACCGGCCTGCTGGCTTCGGGGACCTTCGAGCAAAACGGACAGCGCGTGACGGGAAAGTGGCCCATCTACCGGCAGTTGCTAGGGGCACTACAGTAGGCGCAGCTGCTTTCGATCCGACCGACCTAGTTCAAACAGACTCTCCGGAGCAGCTTGAAGTCCTCCAGCATCTTCCCGGTCCCGCGCACGACTGAGGAAAAAGGATCGTCCGCCACGCTGACGGGCAATCCCGTCGCGGACCGGATCTTGTTGTCCAGGTTTCGTAACAGCGATACACCCCCGGTCAAGACGATGCCGCGTTCCGAGATATCCGCGCTCAGCTCCGGTGGTGTCCGGTCCAGCGCCGTCCGAATGCCCTGAATGATGCTCGAAACGCAGTCGTGAAGCGCTCCGCAGATTTCCCCATCGGTGACGGTGATCGTTTTGGGCATTCCATTTACCATGCTTCGGCCTTTCACGGTCACGGTCCGAGGCTCGTCCAGTTCCTCCGCCGCACCGACTTCCAGCTTGATCCTTTCGGCGGTTCTTTCTCCGATCAACAACTCGTACCGGCGCTTCACGTAAAGCATGATGGCGTCGTCCATGGTATTCCCTGCCACGCGGAGCGACCGTGAGTACACTACGCCAGACAGGGAGAGCAGGCCAATATCACAGGTGCCCCCGCCAATGTCGACCACCATGTTGCCGTACGGCTCATCGACGGCGAGTCCGGCGCCTGCTGCGGCCGCCATCGTTTGCTCCACCAGATAAACCTCGCTCACCTTGGCCCGGTGCGCGGCATCGAGAAAAGCGTGCCGTTCCACCTGCGTAATTCCGCTCGGTACGCCGATGACAATGCGTGGATGCACAAATCTCTTTCTTTTGTGAGCTTTATGGATAAAGTGGGTCAGCATCTGCTCCGCCACCTTGAAGTCGGCCACCACGCCGTCACGAAGCGGCCGAACCGCAATCAGGCCGTTGGGAGTCCGCCCCAGCATGTCTTTCGCGTCAGTGCCCACGGCTTCAATCTTCCCGGTTGCCTGATGGAGCGCCACCACGGAGGGTTCATTCAGTACAATTCCCTCGCCATTGACATAAATGAGGGTATTGGCCGTGCCTAGATCAACAGCTAGGTCGGACGAAAATAAGCGAAACAAGGAGCGGGTGTTCACAAGTGTTCCTCTACTGACGGCAGTCAGTATCGGAAGTGCCCCTCGAAGGCTGAAGTTCTCAGATTATTCTGGGGATATTGTGGGCCAAAGCCCGACAGACGATCGGAACTGCGGGAGGGCGGCGCCAGGGTCGCGCCAAGTGCTGGATCTTGGCAGGACTATTTGGGGGGCGACATCAATTTAGTGGTCCTGCATGGGAATCGTCTCTGTAGACAACGGCCGGGCCGGAGATCAAGCGGCTTAGCTCGGGATCTGACCTGGTTCGCTTCCTAGCGCATGTCCCATCGCGTCATTCGGACCCTGGCGGAGGCTTGTCGCAGCCGAACCACGAGGGACCTGCATCTTTCCTTCCCGATCACTGGTCTAACCTAGTAGCAGCAATTAAATGTCCACAATAGTTTCGGCCCAGGTTCCCGTAGAGGAGCTTTATCGAAGCCTTGCCGAAAAGGTTAAAGCGCTTCGGCCGAATGAAGATCTCGCCGCGCTCGAGCGGGCTTACCGCTTTGCCGCAGAGTTTCACAAGCAGCAAAAACGTAAATCGGGCGAACCCTACATCACCCATCCATTAGAAATTGCCCATCTTCTGACGGACATGCAGATGGACCTGGTCTGCATACAGACGGGCCTGCTGCACGACGTGGTGGAAGACACCGCCGCAAAGCTGGAGGAGATCCAACAGCAGTTCGGGGCGGAGGTGGCGCACTGCGTCGACGGCGTCACGAAGCTGAGCAAAATCAAACTCGGTAACCGGGAAGACCGGCAGGCCGAGAGTCTGCGCAAGATGCTGCTCGCGATGACGAGCGATATCCGCGTCATCATCGTAAAGCTGGCGGACCGGCTGCATAATATGCAGACGATCGACTCGCTGCCTCGTGACCGCCAGGAAGCGATTGCACAGGAGACGCTCGATATCTACGCGCCTATCGCGCACCGGCTCGGGATGGGAAAAATTCGCGGAGCTCTGGAGGACCTGGCTTTCAAAACGCTCGAGCCTGATTCCTGGAGCGAGCTCATGCGCGAGATTGAATCGAAGCGGCAGGAGAATGAGGCATGGCTGCAGGGCGTTCAAAGCACGATTGAGCAGAAACTGGCGCGCGAGAATATTCCGGCCCGAGTGGAAGGGCGCGTGAAGCGTGCCTATTCCGTGTATTTGAAGCTGAAGCGGCAGAAGATCGCGCTGGATCAGGTCTATGATCTGCTGGCCGTCCGCATCGTTACGGACTCGGTTAAGAACTGCTACGCCGCGCTCGGCGTGCTCCACAACGAGTGGCATCCGGTACCAGGGCGCATAAAGGATTTCATTGCCATTCCCCGGCCCAACCTTTACCAGTCGCTCCATACTTCCGTAATCGGCCCCGGAGGCATCGCATTTGAGGCGCAAATTCGCACCGAAGAAATGCACCGGATCGCCGAAGAGGGTATCGCGGCGCATTGGAAATACAAAGAAGGAAGAAAAGGGCCGGCCGATGATGACCAGCGCATCGCGTGGCTGCGTCAACTGGTGGAGTGGCAGCGCGAGGTGCGCGACCCCGGTGATTTTATGTCCACGCTCAAAGTGGACTTGTACCCCGAGGAAGTTTATACATTTACGCCGCGTGGCCGCGTTATCATACTGCCCCGTGGCGCAACGCCCATCGATTTCGCCTACTCGGTCCACAGCGACGTCGGCAATACGTGCGTTGGAGCGCGTGTAAATGGCGCTATCAAGCCGCTGAAATACGTGCTGCGGAACGGCGACGTGGTGGAGATTTTGACCCAGGCCGGCCACCAGCCGAGCAAGGACTGGCTGGCGATTGCGCGCACTCCGCGGGCCCGCAATAAGATCAAGCACGTCATCAATGCCACCGAGCGCGCCAAAGCCGTGGAAATCGGCCAGAAGTCGCTGGAAAAGGAGGCGCGCCGTCTGGGCATAAACCTGGGGCGGATTTCGCGTGAGGATCTGGAGTTGGTCGCCTCCCATTACGGACTCAGCAAGGTGGAGGATTTGTACGCCGCCCTGGGGTATGGCAAATTTTCAGCCCGCCAGATTCTGCAGAAGGCGGCGCCAGAAAGCGCCGGCATCCTAGAGGGAGCAGCCGCGCCCACTGAAGTTGAACCGGAGGTATTGCCCCATACGCGCCCGGCATCGCCGATAGGGGACGGTGACCTGAGCGTTCATGTCAAAGGTATCGATGACGTGATGGTGTATCGCGCAAAGTGCTGTAATCCTCTGCGTGGAGAACGAATCGTCGGGTACATAACGCGAGGCAAAGGGGTTGCCGTGCACTCCGGGCAGTGTTCGAACGTGCAGAATCTCCTTTACGAGGCAGAGCGCAAAATCGATGTGGAATGGGCACGGAGCGGTACCGAGCCGTTACCGGTTAAAATTGTCATTTACACGGACGACCGGCCCGGCATTTTGAAGCAGCTCACCTCGATCCTATTTAACGAATCGAGCAATATACGGAGCCTGGAAGCTCGCGCCGATCACTCGCGGACGGATGACAGCGCCATTGTGGATATCACCATAGAAGTGCGCGATAAGAAGCATTTAGAACGGGTCTTGACGGCCTTCCGGCGCATCCCAGGAGTAAGGGACATTGAGCGCATCCAACAAGCGCCCTAACCGCCCAGCGATATAAAAGCCATGTCAAAAGAAGTAGAAGAGACCGTAACTGCGGAACCAGAACACATCGCCATTTCAAAGTCGACCGGGATCAAAATAGACTGGCTAGGCGGTCACAGCAGCGATTATTCGCTGGCATATCTGCGGGATGAGTGCCCCTGCGCGACCTGCACCGGGGCCCATGGAACCGAGCCCCAGAAGTCGAGCTACTCCAACCCGGGGCTGTTTCCCATGTACAAGCCCGCGCTGCGTATGAATTCGGTAGAGCCGGTGGGATCGTATGCCATTCGGATCTATTGGAACGACGGTCACAACTCCGGGATCTACTCGTTCGACCATCTAAGAAGGATTTGCCCCTGCTCGGAATGCAGGGGCCAGTAGCTGGGTAGGGGAGCGCACCACGAGCTTCCGCACAACAGTCGCGTTTAAGGGCGACGTTGTGGAGCAAAGGGCCTGAGTCACGACGCCAGCCCATCGCTTCTCAATTGCGGACACTGTTCAGATATTTATCAGGATATGCCTTAACGGCCAGCGGAGGCGGTCGGGCCGCCTCCGGGTCTCGGAGCAACGTCGGTTTTACAGCAACCGGAAATTCACTTCGATATTTGCCTGTGTCGCAACCGGACGGCCACCCTTCATGCCTGGACGGAAGCGCCAATGGCTGACTGCCTCGATAGCCTTTTCGTCCAATCCCAAGCCCAAGGGCCGAATTACTTTGATGTCCCGAGGCATTCCGTTCGCGTCGATGATAAGCGACAACAATACGGAGCCCGAGTATTTGGCCTTGCGTGCTTCTTCGGAGTACTCCGGCTCCACCTTCGAGACCACCTGGGGAGCGGAGACATCGCCACCGATTCGATACGCGCCCGTACCGGTACCGCCGCCCGAGCCGTCGCCCATTCCGTTGCCATTACCGTTTCCAAGGCCGTAATTAGTCCCATTACCCATGCCCTTCGAGCCCTGACCCCCGGAGAAATCCATGGCTTTGGCTAAGGGATCAGCATACGTGTCGGCCTTGATCTCGGGAGCAGGCGCCGTGATCGTGGGTGCCACCGGGAGCTTAGGCTTCACAACTGGAGGCGTGGGCGGAACGAACTGCTTGATGGCGGGCTTCGGGGCTTCCGCCTTGCTCACGGGCTTCGGCATATGCATGCCGCCGCCACCGCCGCCCGCTGGTTTCACCAGGGCCGGAGGCAGGCGAATCGGATCATAAAGAACTACGGCGTTATTGACTACTCTCCGAACTGCCGGTGTTTGGAAAAGAAGCAAAAGCAGGCAAATAACACCAATGTGAATACCAACCGAAAGCGCACCCGATCTGGATTCTCCTCCGCTATAGGCGCCCCAGATACTTCCCACCTGTACTGGTTTGGAGGTCACTTCCAGGGGGGGCAGTTTCGGAGGGCGGATCGCTTCTTTCACGTTCGTGAAGAAGGTCTTAAACCAAGACTGCTCAACCACGCTCATGCCGCCCATATCCACGTTTTCGACGGGTTTGGAGGTCACTTCCAGAGGAGGAAGCTTCGGAGGATTGAGCATGTCCCGAACGCCGCGCACCATGGATTTAAACCAGGGCTCCTCCAGGTTGGGCGCGGTGAACAACGGGTCCAAACGGTTGTCAGGCCCTGCCAATTCAGGATTCTCCATGTCTTCTTTCTCTACTTCACTGCTGCGATGGCAAAAGCCGGGCGTATATAACCTAACTTCCTATGCCTGCGTACCACTTGGACGTGAAACTTGTTAACACAGTTCCAGGGAGAATCATTTCAGCATCCAAATGTAATTCGAGTCTAGCATTCTAAATTCAGGAAGCAGTCATCCTGAATTTGAAAACGGTCCCAAAACGAAACTCTCCGATTCGCGCCAGATTTCTTCCAGGACATCGGTCAACTCGTGGCCGGAAGGCAGCGGGATCAGGCGGACGTTGTCGTGCATCCTGGCGAACTCGGTGGAAGACTCGAACGGGACTACGTCGTCCCCGGTTCCATGAAAAATGAGTGTGGGCTGGGGGAAGGAAGGCATCGGTTCGTAGCTCGCGGCATCATCCATAAACCGATAGTCCAGCGGTAGCTCACGCCCCGCTCCGTAGTGGAACACCGGGATGGTTCCGCTGTCTTTCCAGTACGAAAGCTGCTCGCGCGTGAGTCGCTGCATCCATAGTTTGTGAAAGCGAAACGCGGGAGCCAGAAGAATGAGCCGCTCCACTTGGGCATGACGTGCGGCATATAAAGCAGCCAGGTACCCGCCCAAGCTGGACCCAATCAGGATACCGGACTGCCCGTTCAGGGCCTGTTCTACCACTTTCAGCTGACCGGTAATGGTAAGCTGCGAGAAATTGCCTTCCGCTAGATCTGGCGTATCCACCGTGAAGCCATGCTGTCGGAGGCGCTCAGAAAAGAAGCGAGCTTTCCGGGATTCCGGACTTGACGCAAAGCCATGAAGATAGAGGACACGCAAATGGGCCGGCAACATCTACAGTGTAAGCGGTTCGGCGTGGTATTGCTGACTTGCTACAAATCGGAAGTATCGCTAAAATCAATCTTTTTGAGTCGAACACAGCCGCAAGCTCCTCCCCCAAGGGCTCCCCTCTTCGATCGATGATGTAGTTTAAGTGTTGGACCGGGCGGAACAGCCGGAGTGAGATGCGCGTTTGCGAACACAGGAGAAGAACTGAATGTCGGTAGCAGAAAAAGTAAAGCAGATAATTGTCGAACAGCTTGGCGTGGATGAAAGCCAGGTAGAGCCGAGCGCGTCGTTTGTGGACGATCTCGGCGCCGATTCGCTCGACATTGTCGAACTGGTGATGGCCTTTGAAGAGGCTTTCGATCTAGACATTCCGGATGAAGACGCCGAAAAGATCACGACGGTAAAGGGCGCCATTGACTACATCGAAGAGAAGAAAAAAAAATAGCTTGCGTTTAAAGCTTGCATCCTCCTGTCCGCGACGGGCGGACGTATTGAGCTGTTGGCGACAGGCGAATCTGTTGAGGGATCTTCGTGCGGCGTAGAGTTGTTGTTACGGGAATCGGCTTGGTTTGCTCGGTAGGAACAGGAACCGAGGAAACCTGGGAGGCCATTCGCAGCGGTAAAAACGGGATTGGTCCCATTACGCAGTTCGACCCTTCGCAGTTCAGCTGCCGTATCGCCGGAGAGGTGAAGAACTTCGACCCGCTTCATTACGTCGAGAAGAGGGACGTCAAGAAGATGGGCCGGTTCATCCAGTTCGCGATGGCCGCTTCGGAGTTCGCCATGAAGGCGGCACGCCTGGAAATCTCGCCCGAGGAGGCCGACAACGCCGGTGTTTACATCGGCAGCGGCATTGGCGGCTTTGAGGTGATCGAGCGCGAGCACCGCAACCTTCTGGAAAAAGGACCTGGCCGTATCTCGCCTTTCTTTATCCCGGCCTGCATCGTGAATCTGGCAAGCGGATATGTGTCCATCAAATATGGTGCGAAAGGGCCGAACTCCGCAACGGCAACGGCTTGCACCACCAGCGCCCATTCCATCGGAGACTCCTATCGTCTGATTCAATACGGCGATGCGGACGTGATGATCTGCGGCGGAAGCGAGGCTGCCGTCACGCCGTTGAGCGTCGGTGGCTTTGCCGCCATGCGAGCACTCTCCACCCGCAATGATGAGCCGGCCAAGGCCTCTCGTCCGTGGGACAAGGAACGTGATGGATTTGTCGTCGGAGAAGGCGCGGGAATCCTGATCCTGGAAGAGCTGGAGCATGCCCGCCGCCGTGGCGCCACAATTCTTGCCGAAGTGGTCGGATACGGCATGAGCGGTGACGCGTATCATATTACGTCGCCCCCGGACGATGGCGACGGGGCGTACCGCGTAATGCGTAAGGCGCTGCACGACGCCGGGATCGAACCCTCCGCCGTTCAGTACGTCAATGCCCATGGAACTTCCACCGACGTCGGCGACCGTGCGGAAACAATTGCCCTCAAGCGCGCGTTTGGAGATCACGCTAAAAAGCTGGCCGTGAGCTCCACCAAGTCAATGACGGGTCACCTGCTGGGCGGCGCGGGGGGCCTGGAGGCGGGGATTACGGTGCTCGCTATCCGTGACGGTATTGCGCCGCCGACCATTAATCACGACGTTCCTGATCCGGAATGTGATCTCGATTACGTGCCCAATCAAGCGCGCCCCCTCGACATTGAATATGCGCTTTCCAACAGCTTTGGGTTCGGCGGCACGAACGGCTGTCTAATATTTAAGCGCTATCAATCGTAGACTTTTGTCTCTCTAACTGAAATCAGAGATGGCACGAAAACGCTTTTGGCTTACCGCCGTCCTTGCGTTCAGTGCCTTCACGCCGGAAACCGTGCGGGCCGAGGAAAATTCGTTTGCTTCTTTGGAAGCTCTCGATGGACGCTTACCGCCCTGGCTCCACTTCAGTGGAGAATATCGAAGCCGCTGGGAAGCGAAAGCTGGCCAGAACTTTTCAACGAGGGACGACGGCTATCTGCTGAGCAGGCTCTGGTTCACGACGGAGATTAAGCCTACCGAATGGCTCAGCTTCGTCGGACAGATGCAGGACTCCCGCGTTTTCTTTAACAGCGTCATTCCGTCCCGGCCGCCGTACCAGAATACATTCGATATTCATCAGACTTATGTCCAGATAGGGCACAGGGAAACGGGATGGGCCGATTTGCGGGTCGGCCGGCAGGAACTACGGTTCGGCGGACAGCGGCTTGTGGGCGCGTCGCACTGGTCGAATGCTTCACGGGTCTTCGACGCCGTGCGGCTAGGGCTGCATACGGACGGCATTCGAGTCGACCTCTTCTCTTCCTCGGTAGTTCAATCGAGAGATGGCGTGGTGGATCACCATTCGCAAGGGGACGACCTGCACGGCGCCTATGGAAGCCTGTATCGCTTACTGCCTCACGCCGTCCTGGAGCCCTACTTCTTTTGGAGACTGGAAGACGCCCGCCTCACGCCGGGGGAAATCAGCAGGAGCGGCCATCTGGATGAGAAAACCTTTGGCTTTCGGCTGGTAGGGGGGCTTCCGCGGAACTGGAACTACGAGATGGAAATGGCCAAACAATTCGGATCCCTCGGGCCAGCATCTATTCACTCCTGGGCTGGATACTGGACTGTAGGGCGCAGGTTCAAAGATCTGCCTGCGCAGCCGCGTCCATTCGCCGCGTACAACTATGCGTCCGGAGACAAGAATCCGCATGACCGGACCGAAGGTACGTTCGACCAACTCTATCCTTCGGGACACGACAAGTTAGGTCTCGCCGACCAGATCGGATGGCGCAACATTCACAACCTGCAATTCGGTATGGACCTTAAACCCGGTACGAAGTGGACGGTGAAGTTCGCTTACCAGCATGACTGGCTGGCGAGCAGCCGTGATGGGCTCTACAGCACCAGTGGGACATATGTAGTGAAGCCCGTAGCGGGTCCGGTCAGTACTGATGTTGGCCAGGAAATGGATCTTCAGGCGAAATATACGTGGAGGTCGTCCGTGGAACTGGGGGTCGGCTATGCGCACTTCTTTACCGGCGAGTTTCTCAATCAGACTACGACCGGCAAGGACTTCAACTACCCGTACGGCGTGCTGAACTACACGTTCTGATTTGCGTTGCCTCCCTTCGCGAGGACGCGGCCAGCCGATTGGAACGATCTCAGCCTCTGGTCAAACCACCACGTGATGAGAAACCTGGAACTTCTCCGCAGTGGCGCGCTTCAGTTCCAGGCCAAAGCCGTGCCGTGTGAGATCGGGCCGAAGATAGCCGTTGACCGCGCGAACAGCCCCGTCGAAAATCATGCCCTCGATACGCTCATGATCGTGAAAGTACTCCACGTTGAAAGCAGCCGGCAGGGCGCAGCACAAAGTGGCGTGAAGCGAGGGCGACGTATGTGCGGAGAACGGCAGATGGAACATCTCGCAAACGTGACCGATCTTTAAGAAGTTCGACGTCCCTCCACAACGCGTGACATCCGTCTGCAGCACGTCCACAGCACGGGCGTTGATCAGGTTCTTGGCATCATCCAGAACATAGATGTATTCGCCGGCCGCGATCCGAAGTGGAGTTGGCATGCGTTCCACCAGCAGGTTCAGGCTGACGAGATCGTCCGAAGTCACCGGCTCCTCAAACCAGGTACAACCGAGTTCCGCGAAGCGTTGGCCCTGCTGTAGCGCCTGCTTGCGGGTGTATGCCCCATTTGCGTCCACATAAAGTTCCGCCCGCCCTTTCAGCGCTTTCTGTACAAGCGCTACACGCTGGAGGTCCTGCTCAGGATCGCGCCCGATCTTCATTTTTACGGAACGAAAACCCTCCTCGGCCCAGCCCGTCAACTGCTTCACGAGTTGCTTGTCTGAATAGGAGGTGAAGCCTCCACTTCCATACGCGGAAATCTGGTCTCTCATCTTGCCGAGCAGGGTTACGAGTGGCACCTGCAGCAAGCGCGCCTTCAAATCCCAAAGTGCGGTATCGATGGCCGCAATCGCCGAAGAGACCATGCCCGGTTTCCCGCGATTACGCGCAAACTGGCCCAGTGATACTTCGCGCTCCGGCACGGCGGTCGGATCTTTCCCGATCACCTTCTTTTGAATAAACTCTTTGCAGATCTGGGCCGCCGCCTCATCGCTGTATGTGTAGCCCAAGCCGGTAACGTCTCCGGCGGTTAACTCCACAATCACGATGGTGGTCGCATCCCATTCCGCAGTACCGTCCGATTCCGGTGAATCGGTCGGTATGCGGAACGCGGAGACTTTGCCCGACGAGACGACGGGACTGGAAGCGCTCATCGTGGTCTCTCGCCTGCAGCCTAGATCAACTCACGAACCCTGTCTTTGGCCACAGTAGCGGCGATCTTCTCCCAATCCTTCGTGCCGCGGGCCAGCGATTCAGCGAAATGATAGGCCTGTTCCGGCTTGATCTTGGCGGGCAACGGCGGCTCGTTAGGATCAACAATGCATTCGACCAGAACCGGACCTTTGGTAGCCAGCGCAGCTTCTATTACGTGGCCGGCCTCCTGGGGCTTTTCAATGACGAAGCTGGGCACACCAAAGGCGCGCGCCACCATGGCGAAATCGATCGGTTGTAGTGAGGTGACGTATTCTGGATTGCCAAGGAGCACCATCTGCTCCCATTTGATCTGTCCCAATTCGTTGTTCTTGACGATGAATATCTTGATAGGCAGGTTGTACTTCACACACGTGGCCAGCTCACCCATCAACATGGTGAATCCTCCGTCGCCGACGAACGCAATCACCGGCCGGTCAGGATACGCGACCTGACCTCCGATAGCGTACGGAAATCCGCAGGCCATTGTCGCCAGATTTCCCGAGCAGGTATGGATCGCCCCCGGGAGCGAAGGAACGTAACGGGCCCACCATGTCGTGTTCGTTCCAGAATCACTGGCGACCAGAGCGTTAGATGGAATACGCTTGCCTAGCTCGTAGGCAACCACCTGAGGCTTCATGGGCATCGTCATAGCGGTTCCGCGCTTCTCCAGCATCTCGTTCCACTCCTTCATGCCTTTCTGTGCCTTCTGCAGGAAAGATTTGTCCTTTGCAGGTTGCAGGTAAGGAATGAGCAAATCAAGCGTTTCCGCGGCATCGCCTACCAGCGCGACGTCGGCGGGATACCGCAGGCTGATCCGCGTCGGATCGATATCGAGCTGAACACACTTCGCTTGTCCGATCTTCGGATAAAACGGAATGTACGGCTGAACGGTGCCAACGATAAACAACGTGTCGCATTCCCCCATGGCTTCTTCGGAGGGAAGCGTGCCGAGTAAACCCAGGCCGCCCGTCGTGTATGGACTGTTATCGGGAACGCAGGACTTGCCAAGCAGAGATTTAATAATAGGCGCGCCCAGTAGTTCAGCGATTTTTTCCAGCTGAGTTCCCGCGCGCAGTGCGCCCTGTCCCGCGAAGATCGCAACCTTCTTGCCTTCGTTCAGGATCTTCGCCGCACTCTGTAATTCGAACGGTTCCGGTTTGCGCGCCCCGCGAGAGAAGATGTTGGAAACGTGATTCGGCACGTTACGCTTCGAGCGCGTTTCTTCCTTGGCGGTCTGATCCTGAAAGTCAACCGGAATGGTGATGTGGGCTACGCCGCGCCTCGACAAGGCGCTACGGCAGGCCAGCTCCGTGATATTTCGCGCATGGGCAATTCCCATAATGCGTTCGTTGTAAACGGCGACATCCTGGAAAAGTTTGTCGAGCTCGACATCCTGCTGTGTGTACGTTCCGATCAGGTCATGAAACTGCATGCCCGTAATGGCAAGCACCGGTTGGCCATCCATCTTTGCGTCGTAGAGACCATTCAAAAGATGAATTCCCCCAGGGCCCGACGTGGCCAGGCAAACCCCGAGCCGGCCCGTGAACTTGGCGTATCCGCAGGCGGCAAAAGCGGCTGCTTCCTCATGCCTGTTTTGGATGAACTTGATATGGTCCTGCTGTTTCCGCAGCGCCTCGATTACCCCGTCGATACCGTCGCCCGGGATACCGAAGATTGTATCCACGCCCCAGTCCATCAATGTTTCCACAATTACGTCGCCCGCTGTCTTGGCCATATATTCTTCTCCTGATTAAGTAAGATTTGATTGCCGCTGAAAGGTGTACAGATAAAGTTGTGACGAGTGAAAATGCAGTACGTTCGCAACGGATTGGCTGTTAGTCCGTCTACGCTATGGGATGAATCTGCGGTGCGGGCACGATGATCGAAGATGTGAGCCAGCCTATGTTCCCTGGCGTGTCACTGGGTACCGCGTATTCCTCAATTCCACTAACTCTGGTCGACCGGCGCGCAGTGAAAGGCGTCGATGCGGAGCATGCAAAGCGCACCGTGCACTCCGCATGACGAGCACATAGACAGGACCGATGTGACTGATCTCAACAGCGAAATCTTCCAGGCAGAAACTCAATTGGCGCCCCGTGTACAAGGACTAATCCAGCTCGTCACGGAGCACATCCGCGATGGGCGCATCCAGCGTTCCTTGGCCCTGGTGGCTGCGGGATCCAGCTTCGTCAGCGGCCTGGAGGTGTCCTACGAGCACTACAAAGGAAGCTATAGCAATCCCGTGATGTATAGCCCGGTCCTGTTGAGCGGTGCGCTAACTGTCGCGAGCGGCTGCGCAATCTTCAGCGAACGCACGGCACGGACATGGATGCGCGGGCTCTCCGCGATAACGCTGGCGGATGGCATTATCGGTTTTGGTTTTCACATCCGGGGAATCGCCCGCAAGCCCGGCGGGTGGAGAATTCCCGTCGTCAATATCGTTATGGGGCCGCCCATATTCGCACCCTTGTTATTCGGAACCGCGGCTTACCTTGCTTTGATGGCCTCTTATTTAAGAAGAGAGGGTGAGCCCAAACTTCCGCCAGCTGAATTGGAAAAAGTGAGTGCGAAAAAGTACAGCGGCTGGAAGCGCGAGCTGTACGAGGGAAAATTTCAAAAGCATCTGGCCGTGGTGTCCGCGCTCTGGGCTGCCTTTTCTGGTTTTGAGGCCTGGTATTCGCACTACAAAAACAATTTCCAATACAAGGTGCAGTGGTCTCCGATTCTCCTGGCCCCGCTGCAGGTAGCAGCGTGCGTAGCCGCAATCGTAAACGAGCGCATGGCCACCACGTTGCTTCCCGCCGTTTCTGTCGTCACCGCGCTGGACGGTGCGGTGGGCTTCGGATTTCATGCCCGCGGAGTTCTGCGCCGGCCGGGAGGAAAACAGAAATGGCTCTACAACATTCTCTATGGCCCCCCGATCTTTGCGCCCCTGCTGTTTTCGGCATGCGGAGCTTTGGGCCTTTTAGCAAGCGTTTTACGGAGAGAAAAGCGTGTCTAAAACTGAGCAAAACAAAGATCGTTGGATCATCGACGAAAAAACCGGCCAGCCGATTCCCCCGATGGAACAGCCCGGCTACTATCCCGGCTACAGCACGCTGAGTCAGAAAGCCTATTGGGACGCGACGACGCGGGAGTTGATCGAGAAGCGCGTCGACCATCCTCCGTCCATCCGCTTTTTCTCGAGTGAGGAGTTGCCTGTCATGCGTGCGGTTGCTGACCGTCTGGTGCCGCAGGATGACCGCGTCGAACACAGAAAGATCCCCATCGTCAATCACATCGACGAGCGGTTGGCGAAGGAAGAGTTGGAAGGCTATGTATACGAGGACATGCCCGTAGACTCCGAAGCCTACCAGAGGGGGCTGAAGGCGATCGAAGCCATGGCGCAAGAACTCTACTCATCCTCGTTTGCCACTCTCGATCCCATCCGGCAGGACCTGATTCTCAAATCGATTCATGATGCCAAACCCATGGCCGCGCAGGACGCCTGGAAGCACTTGTCGGTTTCTCGCTTTTGGGCGTTGATACTGGGCGACTGTCTCATAGCGTATTACTCACACCCTTGGGCCTGGGATGAGATCGGCTTCGGAGGACCTGCTTATCCGCGGCCCTACATGCGACTGGAGGGCGGCCAGCCAGAGCCTTGGGAGAAACCGGAACGCCGGTATGAATGGAGACAGCCGTTGACCTCGATCTCTGACGTTCAGGAAGAGATGGGAGGTGGCGATCATCCGCGTCAGGGAGGTACCCATTGAACAAACCGCTTCTTGGCAAGTTCCGAAAGCCGCAAACCGGCGAAAAGATTCTGGGGCCTATGCAGCGAATATCCCCGGAGATGCAGCGGTTCCGTGATGACGAGGTCGTAGACTACTGTATTGTCGGCGTCGGGGCGGCCGGCGGAGTGCTCTCTCAACGTCTTGCGAAGGCTGGCTTCAAAGTGGTTGGGCTGGAAGCCGGCCCTTTCTGGGATACGGAGCGTGATTGGGTCAGCGATGAAAAGGGTTCGCATGAGCTGTACTGGAACGACCTGCGTATCACGGGCGGGAACAATCCACTCACGCTGGGCAATAACAACAGCGGAAAAGGTGTTGGCGGCGGATCTGTTCACTGGGCTGCGTTTGCGCCGCGTTTTCATCCTTCCGACTTCCGCGTCTATTCCGAAGACGGCGTTGGCGCTGATTGGCCCATTTCTTACGATGACCTGAAGCCCTACTACGAACTTCTGGAGCGAGAGATCCCGGTTGCCGGCCCCGCCTATTTCCCTTGGGGCGATCCTCACGGCTATCCTTACGGTCCGCACCCCATGGGCGGTGTTGGCGACATCCTGGTGAAGGGTTGTACCAAGCTCGGCATCCGAAGTTGTGCCGGTGGTCCGGTCGCCATTTTGTCGGGCTCGCACGGGAACCGGCCGCATTGCATCTATCGCGGCTTTTGTCTGCAGGGCTGCAAAGTCGGCGCAAAGGCCAGCACTCTCATCACTCACGTACCGGAAGCGCTTCAGTATGGCGCCGAAATTCGAGATCGCTCCATGGTGTTTCGCGTTTCGATGGACAAGAATAACCGCACGAACGGGGTGTTCTACTACGACCGCGACGGACGCGAACACTTTCAACGCGCCAAGGCCGTCATCGTCTCGGGCTATGCGATTGAGACGCCTCGACTGTTGCTGAACTCAGCCTGCCACGGCCACGAAAACGGATTGGCGAACTCCAGCGGAACTGTTGGTAAATACCTGATGGCGCAAGCGGGAAATGTAGTGGCGGGAAGGTTTGAAAGCCTGGTACGCCTTTATAAAGCGCCTCCGGCCCATGCTCTCAGCGAGGAGTTCTACGAAACCGATCCGAAGCGTGGGTTTGCGCGAGGCTTTGCCATCCAGACCGTGGGACCCCTGCCAATCGCGTTCGCCAAGCAGATGATGGCCGCGAAGGGCTCATGGGGATGGGGCATGCGGCGCATCATGATGGACTACAATCACTGGGCGACGCTCGGTGTATTAGGAGAAATTCTGCCGTGGCCCGACAACCGTGTCGAACTCGACCACCGCAAGGATCAATGGGGAATTCCTGTCGCAAAGGTCACCTTCAATCTTTACGACAACGACAACAAGCTAATAGAATTCGGTAAGAACAAAGTAGAAGAAATAATGTGGGCGGCCGGCGCACAGGAAGTGTCACAGGAAAAACGTTTCGCCCACCTGGTTGGGGCGGCACGCATGGGAAGCGACCCCGATTCATCGGTGGTTGACAAATACGGTCGCACTCACGACGTTTCCAATCTGTTCGTCTGTGATGGCAGCATCATGCCTACCCAGGGCTCCGCCAACCCGGGACTCACCATCCAAGCTTTGGCCGCGCGCACGGCGGATTATCTCATTTCGCAAGGCGACACGATATTTACATCGGAAAAGCGAGAAATGACGCCGCCCCCCATCCGGTATCAGTTGTCGCCCGAAGGCACGTTCGTGCACGGCGTCCCGCGACTTTCCTTTGCCCGATAAGCGCGCAAACAAGGTGGCTCATTCCGGTTCGGCATACTGTAAAGAGGCCGAGGCCAACCTCCGGTTGGTTTGCCCAAAGACTTGATGAAAATAGTTGTCGCTGTGAAGCAGGTTCCCGCGCGCGATTCCAATTTCCGGCCGAACGGGACCGGTAGATGGCTGGACGAATCCGATCTCAACTTCGAAATCAACGAGCCCGACGCTTATGCGCTGGAGGGGGCGTTGCAGCTCAAGGAAAAGCTCGGCGGTGAGGTGCTCGTCGTTTCTCTTGGTCCGGAGCGGGTCCTGCAAACCATACGGGACGCTTTAGCAAAGGGCGCGGACCGCGCAATTCACATTGCAACGGAAGAGGAAGCGCCATCGGACTCGTTCATCACGGCCCAACTCATCGCAGCCGCGCTGAAGGCAGAGTCGCCGGATCTTGTACTGACCGGACTGCAGTCGGACGACTTGGGCTACGGCCAGACGGGTGTGATCCTGGCTGAGCTGCTCGGGTTTTCCCATGCAACGATCGTGATGGAAGTGGAGCCCCAGGACGGCGCTATTCGTGTAAAGCGCGAGCTGGAGAACGGATGGTTTCAACACGTCGTGCTCACAATTCCCGCCGTCCTTACTGTGCAGTCAGGTATCAAGAAACTTCGGTATGCCACGCTGATGGGAATCAAAAAAGCCAAGTCGAAAGAGGTGAAAACGATCCCCGCCTCTTCGCTAAGTGCAACTCTCGCTCCCAGCATGGTCATCGAGCGGGTGTACTCGCCGCAGCGCAGTAAGCAAACGCAAATGCTCTCCGGTTCCGCACAGCAGGTGGCACAGCAGTTGGCCGAGAAGCTCCGCTTTGAGGCTCGGGTGATATGAGTGTGCTGGTCGTTCTGGAACACATGGACGGGAAGTGGAATCGCATGTCGTTCGAGGCCTTGGAAGCAGCCCGAAAAGTAGCACAGGAACTGAACACGGCGTTGGAAGCTGTGGTGCTGGGCTCCGGAATAGACTCTCTTGGAGCCGACGTTGCGGCCTACGAAGTCTCAAAGGTATGGACCATTAACGATCCCTTGCTGCAGGCCTACACGCCCGACGGTTACACGGCGGCTCTGGAGCAGCTCATCAAGCACGTGCAGCCGGGACTGGTGCTCTTTCCTCACACCTACCAGGTTCGAGACTACGCTCCGAAGCTGGCCGCGCGTTTTGGCAAGGCGCTCGTAAGCGATGTCGTGGACGTACGTGCCGACGGACAGGATGTTCTGTTTGTTCGCCAGCTTTTTCAAGGCAAGTTAAACGCCGACGTGAAGGTGAAGGGCGAACCCCGGTTTGCTTCCATCCAGGCGGGCGCATTCCGTGCGGCTCAAGGTGGTCCTGCTTCTGCCCCGATCGAGAACTTCGGCGTACAACTTCGTGCCTCCGACATTCGCAGCAAGCCGGAAGCGCCCTTTCGCGATGCGCAACGCTCCGTGGACCTTGGTGCGGCAAACATTATTGTCTCGGTTGGACGCGGCATCAAGGAAAAGGAAAACATTCCGATTGTGGAGGAGCTGGCTCAGGTGCTTGGCGGGGAGTTGGCCGCGTCCCGTCCCATCTGCGACAACGGTTGGCTCCCTATGGAAAGGCAGGTGGGCAGTTCCGGCCAAACTGTTTCTCCGAAGCTATACCTTGCCGTCGGTATCTCTGGAGCCATTCAGCACCTGGTCGGGATGAAAGGGGCAAAAACAGTGGTGGCCATCAACAAGGATGAGAGTGCCCCTATATTTGAGACGGCTGACTACGGCATTGCCGGCGACCTTTTTGAAGTTGTCCCCGCGCTGGTGGAAGAGTTCAAGAAGGTTAAGGGTTAACCGGAACGAAAGGCGATCAAGACAAAATAACTGATGTATAAAACAGTGAACGGGACTACGGGACCCGGCCTCTATCTTTCTGCTTTCACCCTCTTATTAATATTATCGGCAAGTTGTCACCGTCCGGTGTCGCAAAACGAGGCCGCCACGGTAAATGGCCGTCCTGTGTCCTATTCCGATCTCAATCGCGCCTTGGCCGCGCAGTTTCCGACTGCGAATCTGAAGACCAATGACGACCAGTCTACGCAGCTCAGGCTGGATACCCTGCGGGCTCTGATTGATAACGAGATTATGCTGCAGCGGGCGGAAAAGGCGGGCCTGCTCGCTTCCGATGCCGACGTAGACACAAAACTCAACGAGCTCAAGGCTCCTTACAAACCGGACGAGTTTCAAAAGCTCCTCCAACAGCGCAAAATGTCGGAGAACGATCTGCGCGCTCAAATTCGCAGGGATCTCAGCGTCCAGAAACTATTCAACAAGGAGATCGGCTCCCACATCTTCATTTCCGACGCGGACGTCGCGAATTTTTACAAGGCGAACAAGGCGAGCTTTAACCTGCCGGAGAGCCAAGTCAGGCTTGCCCAAATCGTGGTTACGCCTACGCCCGATCCCAACGTCCAGAATCTGAAGCACGATAAAGCGCGGAGCGAAGAACAGGCGCGCAGCAAGATCCAGGCGCTGCAGCTAAGAATTCGCCAGGGCGAGGACTTCGGGGAACTGGCCCAAAACTACTCGGAAGACTCCAAGACTGCCCCCAACGGCGGCGATCTCGGGTTCATTCCGGAATCGTCGCTCGACAAGGCTAACCCTGAGCTGCGGTCGATTATTCTGGGGATGACGCCGGGCCAGGTCTCCAAAATTATTCATACGGCCGAAGGATATCGCCTGATCAAGCTAATCTCCAAGGAGCCAGCGGGCCAGCGCGAGCTCAGTGACCCGCGCGTGCAGGAAAGCATTCGCACGGAGTTGTTTCAGCGTAAAGATCAGGTGCTGAAATCGGCATTCTACGAAGTGGCGCGGAGTGAGGCGAAAGTCGTCAACTATTATGCGGAATCCGTCCTTGCCAGCCGCGACAAGAAGTAAGCCTAGCGGTTGTTCTGCTCCTCGTGCACTTGCTTCATGTACTCGCGGACGTACTTCTGATCTTCCAGCGGGACTTCGTTACGGTTGATTTCGCCCCCTAGCCCGGAATGCTGCCCCAGACGTTGCGTATCGGGCGTCTGCAGTTGCTGCTTGCCCGAGAACGTTTCTACGCTCATGTCCCCTGTGACGTCATTTGATCGCTTGCCGATGATTTCGGCGAGTTTCCCCATCGCCTTCAGTTGCTCCGCCTCTCTGGTTTCCTTGGAGCCATCCTGGCGGCCGGCAGCCGACTGAGCATCCGAGCCCCGTTGCCCCGCAGATTGGTCGGCGCCCTCGCTTTGAGAGCCCGGTACCTTCGCGCTGCTGTTGGCTGACTGCGCCTGTGCCTGCCGGGAGCTTGCTTCCTCTGTCTGGTCACTGCCGTCCTCTTCGGAGCCTGCCTGCGGATCTTTGTCCGATGCCGTCTGATTCTTGCCCTGTTTGGCGCCAGTTGAGCGCCCGTCCTCCTGGCCAGCGGGAGCGGGCCGGGAACCCAGGTGCATCTTCTGCAGCAGGCCCGAGAGGGCGTCCCTCATCTTGCTTGCCAGGCTGGGCTCTTGCGGAGAGTTGTTAGCCGCTTGTTCTTTGTTCGCTTCCTTGCCATTGTCGTCGGGCCGGCCATTCGTCAAGGGCCGCGGTTGTTGACGTTCCTTGGCGGCGGAACCCGAGGGATCTGCTGAATCGGCCTGTAATCGATTCTCGTGCCGCATGTCACTCGCGCGGGCATCATTGTCGGGCTGAGTGCCGTCTTTCTGACCCGTGCGGGAATCGTTCGCCTGTTCGCCGGGAGTAGCGCCAGTGTTGCCGCTCTTCGTTCCGTTTCTGTCGCCTGATTCTTCCCTTTGGAATGGGCTTCGGCCCGACGCATCATATCGGCTCAGCTCCCGTTTGGCCTGCGAATCCGGAGAGTATTTCGCATTTACGCCCAGTTTTGTTTGAAGCTGCTCGATAACACTACGGAAGTGAATCGGTATGAGCGCCTGCTGAAAACTCAGCCGGTCCGCGATCAGATAACGGACCGAGAAAAGACCGCACGCTATAACCAAAAGGATCGCCGTGACGGCCCACCCCCGCTGCCCCTGGAGAGGAAATGCAGCGCGGGGCTGAACCGATTTCGCCAGCTCTTCCGCTTGCCTCATCTGAAGTTGGGCCTGCACGTTGGAGCGGGAAGGCGTTTCCAGCAGAAACCACGCTGTTGACAGTGTATCCGCCAGTCTTAATCGCTGATCGAGCACTTGCGCTATCTGATATTTCGTCAGCAGTCGTCCCCGGAGTCGAAAGACAACTAATGTGATTCCACCAGCAGCCAGCAGAACGAGCCAGTACCAGTGGAGAATCTGCGTGCCCAGCAGGAGCATAAGAATCGCCCCGCTAAGAACCAGGGCAACGGCATAACTGAACTGCTCAAGAAAAAGCAGACCATGCCTTCTGCGTGAAGCTGACCGCACCAACGCTTCTACCGGACTTCCGTGGGAGTTCTGCGGCATGGGAAAGAATATCGCTTGCCCAGATTATCCCACCCTGTCGGATAAAGGCGGAACCAGCACTCGAGTCCGGGCCGCCCGCATGCCGTTCCCGCCCGGATCCGGCCGAAAACTGCCAGTATCGACGAGCAGGGGACCTACCGAAGGGAACCGGGCCAACGAGAATTGGCGCAGCTCGTGAACTCACTCCTCCCGCTAATCCAGAAACTGGTTAATGGGCAGCTTCAGAAACTCCGCCGCCAGCACAATTGCAATAACACAAAGGCTCACGGCGTAGCTGGTGCGGTCATGTACGGCGAACAGAATGGGGTCTTCGTTCAGGCGTCCGCGAAACGTAAGAATCCAAACTCTCGAAAGCCAGTAAAAGAGAAGCGGGCAGAGCAACAGCAGCAATGCCGGCGTGGAGTACATCAGGGTAGCCTGGGCGCTGGTGCTGTAAAGGAGCAGGATCAAGCACGCCAGCACGCCGCTGCAGATGCCGCAGATATTCAGCGGCTCCAGATCGCCGGTCTCGTAAAAGCGTCCACTCGCCCCCGTTCGGTTGGCCTTTAGCAGGTTCATCAGCTCTGAACTACGCTTACAAATTCCCAGGCTGAGGAAGAAGAACAGCGAGAACGCAACCAGCCAGTGGGATAGCTTTGTCCCTGTCGAAACCGCACCCGCGACGATCCGCAGAGTGTATAGTGCAGCCAGCGTCAGCACGTCAAGGATGAGCTTCTGCTTCAATCGAATCGAATACAACGACGTCAGGACAAGATAAAAGCCGAGTACGATCCGTGACTGCATGGGCAGAAACAACGCCAGGACCACAGACGCCCCAAACATTCCGATTCCTAGTGCGATTCCTTGCGGGATCGACAATGCGCCACTTGCGAACGGACGCTTCGATTTCGTTGCATGGTTGCGGTCGGATGTAAGATCCAGCAGATCGTTCATCACGTAGATAACGGAAGCGCAAAGGCTGAAGGCGCAGAACAGCACGGCGGTAGCTTGGACACTCTGCAATTCCGCGAAACGATGGGAAGTAAACAGGGGAACAAAGACTAGCAGGTTTTTTACCCACTGGTGGACGCGGGCCGCACGGAGCCAGGTCCTCAAGCTGAAGCCTGGCCGGGGGAAGATGCGTGCTACCGGACTTACCTTCTGGGCGGCGATTGCGGTCTTTGCCGATGCATTCACGACAATCGCTTTTTGCGATTGTCTCCATACCGAAACGTCAGCGCGGGAATTGCCGGCGTAGTCAAACTGCTTTCGCCCGAACCGTTCCGTCAGGGCGGCCTGCTTCGCTCGCCCCTTCAGATTGACCTCCTCTGTGCTCGCGAGCACCTCATCGAAGCAGCCCAGGTAATCGCTCACTTCCCGAGCCAGCTTTTCGTTGCTCGCGGTGACAAGCAGCGTACTCCGCCCTAACTGCCGCTGTTCAAAAATCCACTCCAGCAGTTCACCGTTGTAGGGGAGGGACGCTACATCCAGCTGTACTCGCCGTGCAATTTCGTGTTTCAGTATCGCCTTGCCGCGAAGTGCCCACAGCGGAAGCAGGAACAGCGCCCAGAAGTTTTGGCGCACCAACAGCAGCAGCGATTCCCAGAGCAGGTCCGTTCGGATCAGCGTTCCGTCAAGATCAACGCACAGTGGAACCAGCCCCTTCGTCTCTTCGCCAGCATCGGCGGTTTCTGTAAAAGCTGCGTGCGTCACCATCTCGCCCATGATGGTAGCGTTAATGCGACTATTTGCTCAAGGTCCACTAGTTCTAGAACCCCTTATTTCTCAACTACTTACCACCCTATCCTTTCCTGTGACTAAGGTGGCCGGGTGCCGGTTGCGATTCCGTGAATTCGCTACTATAAAGAATCCATGTTGCGTTTTGAGACGGCAGGAGAATCGCACGGCGAGTGCCTTGTCGCTACCATCACTGGCCTCCCTGCCGGAATTCCCGTATCCGTCGACTATCTGAATCGTCAGCTCTGGCGCCGCCAGCAAGGCTACGGCCGCGGCGGGCGCATGAAGATCGAAACCGATCGCGTTCATATCGTCTCCGGTGTGCGCCATTCGCAGACCATTGGATCCCCGATCGCCATCCTGATCGAAAATAAGGATTGGAAGAACTGGAGCGGCATCCTTCCCGTGGAAGCCAAGGACGCGCAGCCGGGTAATGGAAAGCCAGTAAGCAGGCCGAGGCCGGGCCACGCCGACCTCGCCGGTGCGATCAAGTACAATTTCGAAGAAGCCCGCTACATTCTTGAACGTGCCAGTGCCCGCGAAACAACCGCCCGCGTGGCTTTGGGCGCCTTCGCCAAGACCTTCCTGCAGCAGTTCAGCATCGAAATATTAAGCCATGTCGTGGCAGTGGGACCGGTACGGCTTCATCGTCCGGCGGCCTGGGACGAAATTGTCGCCCTCAGTGAGCAGGAAGAAGTCCTCCTGGGGTGCGTGGATAAGGAGGTCGAAGCCCGGATGAAAGAGGCTGTAGATCACGCTTATCGCACCGGCGACACAGTGGGCGGCATCTTTGAAGTAGTGGCGCATGGCCTTCCTCCGGGCCTGGGCTCCCATATTACGTGGGATTCGCGCCTGGATGGACGTTTAGCGCAGGCTATCGTCTCCATTCAAGCCGTAAAGGGAGTGGAGGTGGGTTTCGCCGAAGAAGGCGCGGCCTCCTATGGCTCGACGGTACAGGATACGATTCACTACGATAAGCCCGCCAGTGCGTTTCATCGCGGATCGAACCGCGCCGGTGGCTTGGAGGGCGGCATTACGAACGGTCAGGACGTTGTGGTTCGCGGGCTTCTTAAACCGATCTCTACTCTTCGGCGGCCCTTGGAGTCGGTAGACCTGGAAACCCGGGAACCGGCCCTGGCCGCCTACGAACGGAGTGACGTCGCCGTGGTTCCTGCCGCGGGTGTCATCGGCGAAGCGATGGTAGCTCTGGTGCTGGCGCAGGCCTTCCTGGAAAAGTTCGGCGGCGACTCGCTGGTGGAGACCCGGCGCAACTACGATGGCTTCGCCGCTCAGGTGAAAAGCTACTAGAAAGAGGGAATACGCGTCTCACATTGAGAGAAGCCAAGATCGAAAAGGATGATTCGAAAGATTGTAAAGTACGGCGACCCGGTTTTGGAGCAGGTCGCCGAACCCGTAACGGAATTCGATACCGACGAGCTTAGACAAGTCGTCGAGGACATGTGGGAGACCATGTATTCGGCCAAGGGCGTCGGCCTCGCTGCGCCGCAGATCGGCCTGCGGAAACGGATTACTGTCGTCGATGTCAGCGTTGGCGAGGACGAGACGAAGAAACTGGTGGTCGTCAACCCCTCCGTGATCCGGCGTGAAGGATCTCAGGTCGGTGAAGAAGGATGTCTGAGCATCCCGGGTTTCCGCGAACAGGTGAAGCGGGCCAACAGAGTTGTGGTCGCTGCTCAGAACGAAAAGGGTGAGCCGATCCAGGTGGAAGGCGAAGAACTG
Source organism: Bryobacteraceae bacterium (assembly GCA_035475295.1). Taxonomy (GTDB): domain Bacteria; phylum Acidobacteriota; class Terriglobia; order Bryobacterales; family Bryobacteraceae; genus Bog-105. The sequence goes on along the minus strand of DATIMM010000003.1, from coordinate 9,264 downwards.
CTGGCACGCGCTCTGGAGCACGAAATTGACCACCTCAATGGCATTCTCTTTCTCAATCACCTCAGTATGCTCAAGCGCGACATGATTCGGCGCAAGATCAAAAAACTTCAGAAGTCTGGCGAGTGGGACTAGTTCTCAGTCCTCATGCGCACCGTCTTCCTAGGCACGCCGGAGTTCGCCGTCCCGTCTCTTCGCGCGCTGGCCTCCGCCGGACATGAGGTCGCCGCGGTTTTCACCCAACCCGATCGTCCGAAAGGGCGAGGCAATCTCCTCGCCGAATCCCCGGTTAAACAAGCAGCCCGCGAAATCGGCGTTCCCACCTGTCAGCCCGAACGAATACGCCGCCCGGAAAATATAACGCTCCTCAAGGATCTCGCTCCGGACATCATGGTCGTTGTTGGTTACGGGCAGATCATTCCACAAGCGATCATCGATATCCCACAGCACGGGATTCTGAACGTGCATGCCTCTCTGCTTCCCCACTATCGCGGTGCCGCTCCCATCCAGTGGGCCCTCGCCAACGGTGAGACGCGCACAGGCGTCACCATCATGCAGATTGATGCGGGACTCGATACCGGCGACATGCTGCTGAAAGCAGAGCTAGCGATCGAACCACACGAGACGGCCCCGGAACTGAGCGCGAGACTGGCTTCCCTCGGCGCAAATCTCCTGTTAACCGTGATGGAGCAAATCAGAGCGGGCACCGCCGTCCGCGAAAAGCAGGACGATGCGGCAGCCACTTACGCGCCCATCTTGAAGCGGGAGGATGGCCTTATCGATTGGAATCGTCCCGCGCAGGAACTCTATAATCGTCTGCGCGGATTTACTCCGTGGCCGGGCGCCTACACCACCTTTCGCGGTCAGCAACTGTCTATTCTTCGTGCGCGTGTTGCCGATGGTAACGGCCTCCCGCCGGGCAGACTCTACTCTGTGGGAAAAGCGCTCTTCGCCGCTTGCGGCCACAACACCGCCCTGCAACTGGTGGAGCTGCAACCGGCCGGCAAGAAACGGATGGCGGCGGATTCGTTTTTGAACGGATATAAGCTGTCCGAAACTGAATTCCTAGGAGAATCCCTTTGAACCTTCCGCTCGGATTTCGATACGCGGCCACCTACGCTGGAATACGGAAGCAGTCATCCGACGACCTAGCGTTGATCGTAGCTGATTCGCCGGCCCAGGCGGCAGCGGTTTTTACCACGAATCTTGTTCAGGCCGCTCCCGTTCGCCTCGCGCGGCAGCACTTGAAATCGTCCCGTGGCCGAGTCTCGGCGATTCTCGTCAATGCCGGCAATGCAAACTGCGCCACGCGCACGGGCGAGCGTGTGGCTGAGCTTTCCTGCAAGGCCGTTGCGAAGGCTCTGAAGACGAAAAGACAGTACGTGCTTCCCGCCTCCACCGGTGTTATTGGCGTCGAGCTTGATCCCAAGCCTCTTACCGAAGCGATTCCGAAGTTGGTCGCCGGCCTTTCGGCCTACTCGTTTGAGGCGGCGGCGCAGGCCATGCTCACTACCGACACGCGAATGAAGGTCGCCTCCGAAGCCGTGAAGTTGGGACATGGCGAGGTGCGAATCGCCGGAATGACGAAAGGTTCCGGCATGATCCATCCCAACATGGCCACTACTCTCGGTTTCGTCATGACCGATGCGGCCATCGACGCCAAGTATCTGCGCGAGATGCTGGCGGAGGCCACCCGCTCCAGCTATAACTCACTGACGGTAGACGGCGACATGTCCACCAACGATGCTGTCGTCCTGCTGGCGAGCGGCGCTTCCGGACTTCAGCCTGATCGGCGCCAGCGTCAGATCGTCGGAGCCGCCGTCAGGCGCGTCATGGAGAGCCTCGCCCGCCAGATCGCAATGGATGGCGAGGGCGCCAGAAAGCTCATCGTCATCGAAGCTTCGGGTTTCAAAACTGAAGACGATGCACGAAAGGTTGCCAGAGCCATCGCGAACTCCCCGCTGGTGAAGACTGCTGTAGCTGGCAGCGATCCCAATTGGGGCCGTATCCTGTCCGCCGCCGGCTATGCGGGTGTGGAGTTCGATCCGTCCCGCATCGATATTTATCTACAGGACCAGCTTGTATGCCAGCGGGGTCTGGCCGCCAACTTCGATGAAGGGGAGCTGAAGCATAAGCTGAACTACTCGGAAGTGCGCATTAGAGTGGCACTGAGTCGCGGCGGCAAAGCACAGGCCCGCATGTTTACCTGCGATCTCACGGAAGGCTACATTCAAATCAATGGCAGCTATCGGACGTAGTAGGCGCGCGGTATTGGCGCTGCTGCTCGGCCTTCTGTTTGTCTTGCCAGCCAGCCCTGATCAATCTTCTGACATCCGCGGTGTTCTTCAGCGTATCGCCACGGGCCTCAGCGAGGGCAACCCGGCTGACGCTCTGAAGGAGTTCGATCCGTCATTCCCCAACTACGACAAGGTGCGTGATGACTTCGAGGGTCTGACTGCCGGCTACCAGCTTACGAATGAAGTAAACGTCGTCGACGAGCAGGATGCGCCGGACCAGATCAATGCCGTCGTCGATTGGACCCTCACGTTAGGCAATTTAAACAACCCCGGGATCCAGGATTCCCGTAATCAGCAAATTCACGTCCGCTTCGTCCGCCGAAAAAATCACTGGAAAATCCTGGAGTTCTCGCCAATTGATCTCTTCAATCCCCAGTTCCATCCCCGGTCCGGGAACCCGCCCCGCTAGGATCTGCGGCTTAATCTCTTGCCCATGCCGGTATAGTCGGGCCATAAAGCGCGTCGAAGAGCCGGTTATCCCTCTCCAGCATTCGCTGATACGCTGCCGTCCGCTGTGTGTCCGGCTCTATCGTCACTCCGAGGCGGGGAGGCGCCTGTTCCAAATCCGTGAGAATCCCCATTTGTTCCGCAGTCAGCATCGCCACTCCCCGGCTGGATGCCTCCGGCTCCAGACACGTCAGCAGCGGATGACCTAATGCGTCCGCCATCATTCCCTGCCACACCTTCGACTGCAGCAGTCCGCCCCCAGAGCCGACAATCTCGTCCGGAGGCGCAAACGGCCGCGTTAGCAGGGTGTAGATTTGCCGAAAACGCAGCGACACGCTCTCCAGGCATGCTTGAAGAATATCGGTAGGCGTCGTCGAGAGGCTCATGCCGCTAATGGTGGCGCGCAACTCCGGCCTCCAGTAGGGCGAACGCTCCCCTGCCAAATACGGTAAAACAGTCAGCCCGTGTGCGCCAGGTTCCCGGCCTGCCATCAGCTCTTCGGCCTTCTCCGAAAGAAGAAAGGTCTGGGTAGCCCACCGGTACACCTCGCCTCCATTCGAAATGGCGCCGCCGAGAATGGATCGTCCCCGGCTCACCCGGTACCCCCAGATTCCCGCGGGAAGCGTTACGTTCTTCTGGTTCACCACCACGCGCATCGCTCCTGTCGTACCCACCATCAGTGCGAACCGCTTTGGCGTAGTACAGCCACTGCCGATGCTGTTGCACGCCCCGTCCCCGTACGCCGGGTACCACGGAATCCCGTCAAACAGGGGCCACCGTTCCGCGAAAGCGGGCAATAATGCCTGAATCGGCTCGTCCAGCATCTCCACCGGCGAGAGTTGGCTCCGCGTTACCCCCGTAGCTTCCAGCAGCTCTTCGCAGTAGTCATCCCGGCGCTGATCCCACATGCCGGACGCAGAAATCATCGAAATCGACTCTCGGGCCTGTCCGCTGAGCTTAAGAAGTACGTATTCCCCTACCGAAAGCCACCGCACCGTTTTGGCAAACGCTTCGGGCCGCTGGTTTCGAAACCATAAAAGCTTCGCCGGCCAGTAGCTCGTGTGAGGCATGCAACCGGTGATAGCGTGAATCCAGGAAGCCTCGAACGTTTTCGTCAGCCCGCGTGCTTCTTCGATCGATCGCGTATCCAACAAGTGAACGATGGGGGTTGTAGCTGAACCATCGGCATCTATTCCCACGAAACAATGCCAGAACGTGCACATGCCCACCCCCAGGGCTTTCCGGCCTTTGCTGATCATCTGCGCGTGTAGCTCGTCCAGGCACTCGCAGGCCAAACTCACCAGCCGGTCCGGATCCACCTCTACGCCGCCATCCGCAATCTTCGTGAATTGATACTTTTTCTGGGAGCCGACGTCCCCGCATTGAACAAGGTGGCTATCGAAAAGAAGCGCGCGCACGCTCGATGTCCCAAGATCGAGCGCAACGATATGGTCCCGGTTGATCATTGAACCCTAGTATCTCGCCGGAGGTACCAGGAACTCCGCCCCTACACGTACGTCTTAAACTCGATCACATCCCCATCCTGCACCACGTACTCCTTGCCTTCCGTGCGGACCTTTCCCAATTCGCGCGCCCGGGCGTACGAACCCGCCGCCACCAGATCGCCAAAGGAAACACACTCGGCTGAAATCAAACTCTTCTCAAAGTCCGAGTGAATCACACCGGCCGCCTGCGGAGCCTTGTCGCCCGCATGAATCGTCCACGCGCGCGTCTCCTTCTCGCCCGTGGTCAAATAGGTTCGCAACCCCAGCAGATGGTATGCCTCCCGGATCAGGTTGCCCGCCCCGGTCTCGGTGACGCCCAGGCTCTCCAGATACTCGGCCCGCTCTTCAGGCGAAAGCATCACCAGCTCTGACTCGATCTCCGCGGAAACAACCACAGCACTCGTATCGTGATGCTCCCGAACATAGGCGCGAACCGCCTGCACGTACTTGTTGCTGTCCGCAGTAGCCAGGTCTTCCTCGGCGACGTTGCACGCAAACAATGTCGGTTTCGCCGTCAGCAGAAAGAAACCCTTGACGGCCGCCTTTTCCTCGGGCGTCAGATCCAGCGTCACTACGGTCTTCCCGGTATTCAGATGCGCTTCTAATTTCTCCAGAAGCTCCACGTCCGCAATGGCCTTCTTGTCTCCGCTCTTCGCCGCCTTCTGCTGCTTGGCCTTGCGCTTCTCCACCGAATCCAGATCGGCCAGAACCAACTCCGTATTAATGATCTCGATATCCCGCACCGGATCGATCGTGTCCATCACGTGCTCGATATTGGAGTTCTCAAAACACCGGACCACCTGAATAATCGCATCCACTTCGCGGATATGCCCCAGAAACTGGTTCCCGAGACCCTCTCCCGTACTCGCGCCCTTCACCAACCCCGCAATATCCACAAATTCAAACACCGCAGGAATAATCTTCTGCGACCCGCTCATCTTCGAAAGCACTTCCAGACGATCGTCCGGCACCGTAACCACACCCGTATTGGGCTCAATCGTACAAAAACGGTAGTTCGCGGCCATCGCCTTGCGCGTTTGCGTAACCGCGTTAAAAAGAGTGCTCTTTCCCACATTGGGGAGCCCCACAATTCCGGCTCGTAACATGAATAACTCTATTCTCGCTTACGAAGAGCTGGGGTTCTGGGCGTTGCTGGCATCGGAAAGAGACCCGCAATTCGCGCGGGGTTTCGTTTTGGCATCGCCTGGCTTTATGTCTGAAAGCTAGCTTACCCGTAGTGAACCGGGTTCGTAGCTTTCCCAGCCGTTTTCAGCTCACGCCGTTCATCTCAAGGAGGATGATAGGAAATTGCAGCCGCGAAGCGGGTTACGTGTTAAAGCAGCAGCTTCGCCAGGTTTATGCCGAGATTGAGCGCACCAGGAGCATTCATGTGGAACTGCTGAAAGCGATTTGGCCGTGCACATTGTGGCTGGTCGAATTGGAAAATGGAACGTGCCCCACTCCCGGCGGGTCGAACCACGTAAGCAACTGATTCAAAGGCGGAACATTTATTGGCGATCCCAACGTTAAGGGGATGCCAGATCCACGGGCGAGTACCGGGGGGATGAGCCGGCAGGTCCGGGTTCGCCTGGACGTGCCGGTGGGTCTTTATGAGTTCTGGACCCTAGAGAGCGACTTAACTGGTTTTCGAACTTTCGTTACAAAACTTAACATATCCCTGCCGGTAATATTTGTGGTATTTATAATCCAATTGCAAGACATAAAGGTTACTGTCAGATGAACAAAGGCGCCACACCGATTCCTTCGCTTCGTTCGATTTTGGATGACTTTCGCTCTCGGCGGCTGAGTTACGGCGATTTCGAGAGGCAGCTCCGGTCACTTTCTACCGAAGAACTCCACTGGATGGCGCAGGAATCTGCCAGACGGATGCGGCAAGCGTCGCAGTCTCACCAGCGTGCCTTGGGATCAGCTGGCCTGAACAGTATCGGAGCATTTTTGCCAAAGACCAGCTCCAATTGAGCGCCAGCGAGTTGTGAACGTATAAATCCTTACCGGTAGTGAAACGAGTTCGTAAGTTTCCGATGTCTATGGATGGTTAGCAGATCGTCGGATTGGGAAATGGATCATCAGAACGGGGAATCCGGACAAGTCTTAAAACAGCAGCTGCGTGAACTCTACGCCGAAATTGAGTCCACGAAAAACGTGCAACGGGAACTTCTCAGAGCGCTTTGGCCGGACAGATTGTGCGGGGCGCAGCCTAACGAATCTGATTACCTTCTGGCTGTTCGCATGGAGTGCTGCAACTGAGCGAGTCACCGGCTGCCGAACCGCCTCCTCTCCCGCCGCTGAGCGAGAAACATAAATGGAGTGATTCTCAAGGCCGAATAGGTATGTCGCGATACCGGCAAAGTCCCGAAGCTACCGGAATCGCAAGGGCGCAGTCTGATCGGCGTTGCCTACCTCCACCTCTTCGCATTCGCGCTAAGCCCACTTATTTGATGTGGAAAGGGGACGAGGAGCAGCCCTCCGGAGATCGTTCCGGCACAATGTTCCGATATACCTTCTAAAATTTCCACCAGATCTGCCGATATGAGAGGAGAAGCTTGCGCCTCCTGGCGTTGCGGCCTGCTGACTATTGTCGGCGACGTGACGCATGGCACAGTTTTACGAGAATTCTTTACGTCCGCAGGCACATGGAAGGAGCAGGACAATGGACAACGTATCACAAGTTTGGGATATACAAGACGCGGCGACGGATGGAGATACAAAACGACCTCAGAAAAGTGCGGTGACTTTACTGATCACGATCGTCGTAGTTGTTTTCTTCTTAATTCCGGCGGCCGGATATCTGGTATCGGAACTTTAACTCCTAGCTGATACAGCCTATACATCTGGAATGAAAAGGGGTGCGAGCAGCACCCTGAGACCTCGGTGGAGCTTCCCGCGTGGCGGGTGCGGAGCATGCCCGTCACAGATCTGAAAAATGTTCCGATCGCATCAGAAATACGTGGAAAACGCAATGTATAGCACCGCTGCGAGTTCCGTGTTTGAATACTGAAGACGTGCTGAGTTGATGGCGAGGGTGGTACGGAATACTCGGATACCGACGAACCAACACTGAGCTAACTCCTTCAGTACGAGGCTTGCCGGTGTGACACTATTAAATGCAATACTTGCGTTGGTTGCCATTGAAGCAAAAACGAAGCTGGTGCTGACGTTCGTAGTCGGCAAGCGGACCGGCAGGGATGCCATCGAGTTCACCGAGAAACTGCGCCGTGCGACGAGCGCAAGCAAACGCTTTCAACTCACCACGGATGGACTGCAAGCCTACATCCCGGCCGTCGATCTCAACCTGTCGGATCGTTGCGATTTCGCTCAACTCATTAAAATCTACGCTTCACCGCGTGAAGGCGAACAGCGCTATTCACCGGCTGAGGTTGTGGACGATTGCGGAACTGCTGAATGGGTAGTGTAGGCTATCCATTTCAGACGTGAACCAGCTTAACTACGGCGGCAATCTCCAGATCCTTAGAGAGCACATCAAGCGTGATTAAGAAAGTAGCCCTTCGTGAAACAGTGGGGTGATCTGGTCCGGCGCGGTCTGCTGCTGGAATACACTACGCTCGCCTGGAATGCCGTTGGCACGGCTGTAATCGTCACAGCAGCGATCAAGTCGGGTTCCGTTGCTCTTGCCGGGTTTGGCCTCGATTCCTTAATCGAAATTTTCGCCTCGATAATTGTCGTCTGGCAGCTAAACGGGACGCACGAACGCCGCGAACGCGCAGCACTACGTTACATTGCCGGGGCGTTCCTCGCACTGGCGGTCTATGTGTTGGTGCAATCAGTTTACTTGCTGATAATCGGTGTGCGGCCCGCTCCCTCGACAATCGGTCTCTTCTGGCTGGCGTTTACAGTTGCGGCAATGCTACTGCTCGCATACGGGAAGCACATCACCGGGCGCCAACTCCGAAATCCGGTACTGATAACAGAGGCACACGTTACTTTGATTGACGCCTACCTAGCTGCTGCTGTTTTAGCTGGCGTTTGTCTTAACAGTGCGTTTGGCTGGTGGTGGGCCGATCCCGTGTCCGCCCTTGTGATCGTTTATTACGGTCTCACGGAAGCCCGTGCCGCCTGGTATCGGCAAAAGTTTTCAGAGTAGCCCATTGCCCTGTTTCAGTCGTGCCATACCTGACACGTCTATCGGCGGGAAGGGCGCAGAACTGTAGAGCGCGGATGGGGCTTCGGCGTGGTAGCATGCTCTGACATTGCTGGTAACTGGGTTTCTGTTCGCTAACATTGTGCTCGTGCCAGACGATTTTCCTGATGACGAGAACGGTGATGTCCTTCGCCGATTACAACGCGACGGTGATGATCTCACGCAGGCGCGGAGCATCGATTTCACGGTTGTGTTTCAAAACGAGGAAGCAGCGGAACGGTTCGCAGAGCACTTCCGCCGCCTCGGATGCGAGGTCTCCTGCGAGGAGACCCATAGCGTGCCAGAACTACCTTGGGACGTCGTTATCGCTAGAGAATTGGTTCCTTCGTATGCAGGCATAACAGCATTCGAGAACGAGCTTCAGGAAGTAGCCAGCACATTTGGAGGTCGCAATGACGGATGGGGGTGTTTCGCTCAGAAAGGCTGAACCCTTGGATTGTCACGCCCCAATCGTGGCTATTCGATACCTCAAAACTTCCCCATGCTCAGATTGAGCCACTACCACACAATGCGAATGTTTGACTGCTCACACGTACTGACGCGAGTTCGTAAGATTCCGGTGTTTGATAAAAACTCACCGGGACATCTCCCGATCAGGATGAACAACGTACACTGGGAAGCTGAAAACAGATTGGCGCTTCGGCTTGGCGACCTCGAGGCAGAGATTGAGCGCACGAAAGACGCTGAACTGGAGCTTTTGCGCGAGATTTGGCTGGACAAGTTACAGTGTGCCACGTGGCAGAAACCCGAATACATTCTGTGGATTCGAGTAGAGTGCCGAAACTGATGCGTATCACTGATTCCCCTAACCTTGACACCGCTCTCCCGCCGTGCCTCC
>DATIMM010000002.1:0-10521 GCA_035475295.1 Bryobacteraceae bacterium | reverse complement strand
AGCGGGTCGGGACTTGGCCTGGCCATTGCATCCATGATTGTTGCTCAACACGGTGGGCTGCTCACCGCTCACAAGAATACCGGGCCAGGTATGACCTTCCAGTTGGAACTGCCTCGCGATAGGAACCGCCCCATATGAATCGCCACACCATCCTTGTCGTTGACGACGACGTCAGCTTGCGCCGCGTAGTGAAAATGCAGCTCGAAGAGGCGGGCTACGATGTCGTTCTGGCGGCAGACGGCAGGCAGGCGCAGGACTTGATCAACGCCAACCATCCCAAGCTGGTCATCACTGATCTGCGCATGCCGGACAGCTCCGGTATTGACCTGCTGCGCTATATCCGCGACGAACACCTGGACACCACCGTCATTTTGATCACGGCCTTTGGAACAGTCGAAACCGCGGTAGAGGCCATGAAGGCCGGTGCCTACGACTACATCACCAAGCCCATCGATTACGACGCGCTGGTGCTTGTGGTTCACCGTGCCATGGAGCGTCAAAACCTGATCGAGGAAGTTAGAAATCTTCGGTCGGCGCTCGACCAGCGCTACGGGTTCGAAGGGATTGTCGGACACTCCCAAAGCATCCTACGCGTACTGGAGATGGCCTCGCGTGTTGCGCAGCATGATTCCACTGTTTTGATTCAGGGAGAAACCGGAACCGGCAAGGAGTTGCTTGCCCGTGCTATTCACCACAATAGCCGCCGTAAAAACAAGCCGTTTGTCACCATCAACTGCGGTGCCATTCCCAAGGAACTGATCGAGTCCGAGCTGTTTGGATTTACGCGCGGTGCCTTCACCGGAGCTCACGCGCCCAAACTGGGGAAGATTGAAATGGCCGATCGCGGAACTCTGTTTCTCGATGAGATCGGTGAATTGCCCCTCGAAATGCAGGTGAAACTGCTGCGGGTGTTGCAGAACGGAGAAGTGGAAAAGATCGGCGCCACCGGAAGCGCTGTGGTCGATGTCCGCGTGATCGCCGCTACAAATCGTAATCTGCAGGCCATGATTGAGGACGGAACCTTTCGAGAGGATCTTTATTACCGCCTCGCCGTGGTGCCTCTCGAACTGCCTCCGCTGCGGGAACGCAAGGAGGACATTCCCGAGTTGGCGCAGCACCTGTTTCGAAAGCTGAAGCAGCGGCACGGTCTGGAGGCGGTTCGGATGTCTCCGAAACTTACCTCGCATTTTACCGGCTACCGCTGGCCCGGAAATGTACGGGAGCTGGAGAACGTAATCGAGCGTATGCTCGTCCTGTCATCCGGACAGGAGATCGGGGAAAACGATCTGCCGGACGAACTTCGGCGCATCACGCCCAAGAAAGAAGACCGTTTCTTGCTTGATCTTCCCGAGAATGGAATCAGCCTGGAAGGAATTGAACGCGAACTGCTTTTGCGCGCCTTGGAAAAGTACAACGGCAATCAAACGCAAGCTGCCCGCTACTTGGACATCAGCCGCCGCACTCTCATCTATCGTATGGAAAAACACGGGCTGGGACGCGTGTAGTTCCTGATGTAGCAATCCTGCCTTGACCGGCATCAATGGAATAATCGAAGAGTCACCATTAATGACAGAGACAAAAAGCACGCCTCAAAAACTGATGTACTTTGCCCTGGGAGCCGGGTTGCCGGTCGCCACCTATTTGCTTTGGAGTAGGACCTGTGTGTTCGGGCGGTTCAGCAGGCAAAAGCAACATGTGGATAAAGCTCACGACATCACCGTGGAAGACAGCTTTCCTGCCAGCGATCCTCCCTCCGCGTGGTAGTTTCCCGCTAGCTCTTTAGGCCGTCGAAGGCCGCCTCGATCTCTTTCTGAGCTTCTTTACTGGGCGGGATGAGGGGCAATCGCGGCGGTCCCCCATAGTATCCGTTAAGATCCATTGCGTATTTCAGTCCTGGAATGCCGTGCTTTGCCGCAATCAGGCGCGCGGCATTCAGGATTCGCTCCTGCCAGTCCCGGCCGGCCTCGTACTGCCGCGTCCGGAACGCTTCCCAAATGGTTACGCACGCGTAAGGCAGGGGATTGGCAATGGCCAGAATGGCGCCTGTTGCTCCCATTTGCAGCGCCTCCCAGAAGCTCGTCCCGGAGCCGGAAAGCACCTGGAATCCCTGCTTGACCAGCGGAATCGTCTCCCGCAGTTTATCGAGATCGCCGGAGCTGTCCTTGATGCCTACGATATTAGGGTGGTGCGAAAGTTCGGCCACCGTCTCGGGCGGCAGATGATAACCTGTCACGCCGGGAATGTTGTACAGCAACACCGGCAGCTTGGACCGATCCGCCACGGCGCGGAAAAACAGGGCCTGCGTGTCGGGCCGGTGCATCTGGTTCCGGTAGTAATGCGGCGTCAGAACAAGTGCGACGTGGTACCCCATTTCGGAGGCTTGACTCGCCAGTAGTACCGTCTCGTGCACGCTCTCGCAGCCCACCCCTGCAATCAGCACCCGCTCCGGTGCGCTGACCTCTCGTACCCACTCCATCAGCCGAATGCGCTCTTCTGATGTCAGAAGCGGCGCTTCTCCAGTCGAGCCACAAACCGTGTAACCGCCGAGTGAAATCTCGTTCAGCTTGCGTATGTTGTGGAAGACCTTCGCCTTGTACAGATGTCCTTCGTAATCGAACGGGGTGGTAAGAGCGGGGAAAATCCCTTGAAGTTTCATACGTGAAAAGGCCTGCCGGGCGTCAACGCGCCGACAGGCCTCGTGGAAAGTTTACAACTATCGGGGGACGATAAACGTGATAACGAGTGTATACAGCGCCAATGACTCGATCAGCACCATGCCGAAAATAAAGAAGAATCGGATCGAGGCGAGTGCGCCAGGGTTGCGGGCGATCGCCTCCGCTGCCGAAGCCGTGGCTCTACCTTGTCCCACTCCGCAAAAGCCGGAAGCAATGCCCATGGCAATATAAGCGCCGGCAAGGCGCAGCCCGTTGTCGCCGCCACCGCCGTTGCCTGTGGTTCCTTGTGCAAATATCGGACTCGCCAGAGCTAACAGAAAGATAGCGAGCAGCATCATTTTATGTTTCATTTGTTTCTCCTATGAATGTGCTCTCAGGAGGTGGTTCGACACCGCACGTTGGGACGCCGGGCGCTCACACTGAGAGCGGATAAGGCCTAATGCTCGTGCGATACCGCCTGGCCGACGTAAATCATCGCGAGCAGCATGAAAATATAAGCCTGCAAAACCGCAACAAACAGGTGCAGGAAGATAAAAATAACCGGAACAATAATCTTCAGCAGGGTCAAAAACGTAATGTAAACTTGTTCGCCGGCGAACATGTTCGCATATAAACGAACACTGAGGGAAAGCATCCGGCTTAGGTGGGTAAAGATTTCGATAGGGATTAGCAGGGGAGCGAGAACCAGGATCGGTCCGAGAAATTGCTTGAAGTACCCCAGCTTATTGGCTCGAAGACCGGCGGCGTTATAGAAAATGAACGTCGCTACCGCGAAGCCTAAGGGCACCACAGGAAACATAGTCGGTGAATCGAAGCCGGGGATCAGCCCGATTAGGTTCAAAAATAAAATGCAAAAGAAAATACTGCCGAAAAAAGGAATGTAGCGCGCCGTCTGGTCGCCCACCGTTTCTTCCGCTTGCGCGTGAATGAATTCGTACGTCACTTCCAGGGTGTGCTGCAAACGCCCTGGCTTATCCACAGAAAATTGCGTTCGCGCAATTGCGAAAAAAATAAGGATAAAAAAGAAAACCAGGATTTCGCAGACCATCCAATCGCTCCAGGGATGAGCATGATTAGCGGCAGGTCTGCCAACCGCGCTTAAGAAGCCATTACCGAGTCCATTCAAATACTTGTCGAACAGTGCGGTGATCCAGAGTTCGTGTTCCATTCAGTGGCTGGAGGCGCGTCGAAAGATGCTTTGCAGGAGTTCCAGGGTAAGGGTTACCATCACGGCCGCTGTGCTTGCCAGAAGGCCCAAAATTACCGTCAAAGCGTTGACGCCCAAAAGGTTAACTATAGCATATCCACTACCTAGGAGAACAAAATAGCGCAGCACGAACAGCCCGGCCTTCCAGGGCTTCCGGTGCCGCTCTCCCGGAGCCATCGCTCGAGAAAGCCAGTCGAACATCCACAGGTTCCCTACCGAACAAACCGCGCCCACCGCAAATCCCAGCGCTGGGTTTAGCCCTTGCACGGCAAAATACGAAACGAACCCAACCGCCCCAAAGAAGGCTGTCAGCCAGTAGAGGCGGCGTATCAATTGCTCGTGCTTGTTCATTTCGGCGGCGGCCTCAACTTCCTATCATCCCGCGCTAGTTCCCGGAAGATTTGGAAAACTCCCGCCGCCATGCCGAGCAGGATGCCTACTGCCGGAAGAAACGGAAGGTGGAAAACATGATCTCCTGCCGCGCCAAGCAGATAGCCGCCCATTACTGACGCCGGAAGTGTGAGGGCCAGCGAAAGGTACTTTCCAAACCAGAGGACCGACTTGTTAGGCTTGGAGGCCATTCTTACGGAACGAACCCAATGTAACAGGTGGAGTTCGTTTCGCAAAACAGCGGGTTCGCCCCTGTAACGGCCCTGGCCCCGGCGAGTCACACGGAAGAGAACACCGATGGACGATCACAAAAAACTGGCTGAGTTGATGAGTGAGTTTCGTTTCGTAATGCTGACCACCGCCGCCGCCGACGGGTCCCTGCACAGCCGTCCAATGACGATGCAGGACCGCGACTTCGATGGAGACCTCTGGTTTTTCACCTCGGCCGACGCGGCCAAGGTCTGGGAAGCGAACCGGGATCACCAGGTAAACGTCAGCTTCTCCGACCCGCACAAGAACACCTATATCTCCGTGTCCGGAACAGCCAATCTGGTCCGTGACCGGAAAAAGGTCGAAGAGCTTTGGAAGCCGCCCTACAAATTGTTTTTCCCTAAAGGCTTGGATGACCCGGAATTAGCCCTACTGAAAGTAACCGTGGAAAAGGCGGAATACTGGGATTCGCCCAGTTCATTCCTGGGACGTACCTTCAGCTTTGCCAAGGCCTGGGCGACGGGAAAGATCAGCGCGCTCGGCGACCACGGGAAAGTCGAATTATAGCCGTGCCATTCCTTTGAATCTGAGGTTACGGATTGGAAAAACCTTGCCAGCGATTCATCGCGGGCACTTCGAGACCAAACTGGTCCAGCGAGCGGGCCACGATGTAGGTGACCATTTCGTCCAGGTTCTTGGGACGGTTATAGAACGCGGGAACCGGTGGAAGAACGACGGCTCCCATTCTGGTAAGCGCGAGCATGTTTTCCAGATGAATTTCGCTCAGCGGGCTTTCACGCGCCAGGAGAACCAAGCGCCGCCGTTCCTTCAATGTGACGTCGGCGGCCCGGCTCAAAAGAGTATCGCTGAATCCCGCGCGAATTGAGGCGATCGTCTTCATGCTGCAGGGAGCGATAATCATGCCGCTGGTCTTAAATGAGCCGCTCGAAATGGGAGCGGCTTGATTGTCCTGGTGATGAACAACGGAGGCCAGCCTTTCCAAAGCCTCCAGGCTGTAATCGGTCTCGTGGGCCAGCGTCACGCGTGCCCACCGGCTCATTACCAGATGTGTTTCGACATCCAGAGCCTTCAACGCCTCCAATACGCGAACCCCAAAGATCGCGCCGGAAGCTCCCGTGATTCCGACCACCAGTCGCATAGTCACTTAGACAGTTACTTAAATGTAGCGTGACAGGCTGGTCAGACCCGTTTTCTGGACAGCGTCCGATTGGAGGAGAATGGGAAAAGTACAGCGTCCGGGGGTAGTTGAATACTTCTACGATTGTCGTACGTCAAACGAGTGGACTTATGTTTCTAGCAATTCTTCTATTGTTCGTGAACGCTGGCATTAGCTGGTTCAATGCATGGTCTGTGGGGCGCTCCTGGGCGGACTCCAAAGCAATGGGCGGTTGGCCGCGCCTGCTCGCCTGGTGCGGAGCCACAATGTCGGCCTGCGGATTCACGTATGTGTATCTGACGATTCTGTCCATGGGCGCGGTGTCGTTTCACTTCCTGCCCCCGCAGTATGCGCGTGCGACGCTCGAACTGGGCTACGTGATGATCATTTTGCCGCTACTCGGCTCCGGACTGGGAATCACGATCAGCTCGATTACAGCAGCGTGGCGCAGACGGGATTTGATGAGCATCGGGATGGCTGGCTACAACACGTATGCGCAAGTCTATAACACCTACGCAGCGGCGACTACTTTGCCGGGCGTGCTTAGGGACTTGAACAAGACGTTTAATACCGACGACGAGGATAGCGGCCCGGCCACTTATCTGGTGATTCTGTTGGTCGCATTTGCCTTGGGCGGCGGCATCCTGACCACTGCCGCAATTATTCGGGCTACAGCTCGCAAGTATGCCCAGACCGTACAGGCAAGCTTTACTTCTGGACAGTCGCTCTATGGTTGGCGGGCGGCCCGATAAGGCGCCCGGCCGTGTACTGAAGACGCTTGATCGCGTACTCTCGAAGGCGGGAGCTGGTTCCAGGACCGAGGCCCGAAGCTGGATCGGCAGCGGTCGCGTCCGGGTGAACGGGAAGCTGGTTCAGACGCCCGATCACTGGGTGGATATCGAGCGCGACAGGGTGACGCTCGACGGCAAGCCACTGGGCCAGGCAGAGAAGCGCTACGTGCTGCTTTACAAACCCAAGGGCTATCTGACGACGTACCGTGATCCGGAAGGCCGGCCGACAGTCTATGACTTGATTCCCGGCCTGGGGCAATTTGTGGGAACGGTGGGCCGGCTCGATTTGGATACCTCCGGCCTCCTGCTGCTCACGAACGATAATGCGCTGGCGGAAAGGATGACGAATCCGGAGCACAAGCTGCCGAAGACCTATCTGGTGAAAGCTTCCACGCTGCTCTCCGACGAACAGCTGGCGAGATTAGCCAACGGCGTGGAACTGAGCGATGGCCCCACTCGTCCGGCTGTCGTGCGCCGGCAACGCGATTCAGAGAAGTACACGTTCCTGGAAGTCACAACTACCGAAGGACGAAACCGGCAGGTACGGCGAATGCTGGAGGCGGTGGACAGCAAGGTGCTGAAGCTGGTGCGGGTGAAACTCGGTCCGCTAACGCTGGACGGATTGCGAATCGGCGGGTGGCGCGACCTAACGCCTGCGGAAGTTTCGGAACTCCGGGGGAAGCGGCTGAAGGGCTCCTCCCTTTATGCGAAGTAGCGGTCCGACATTTTACGAAGGAACGCAAGCGATTCAGCCATTTCGTCCATTCCGTTCATGCCATCTTCAATACTGACCCAGCCCGAGTATCCCTGCGCCGCTAACACCTGGAAAATAGCGTCGTAGTCGTTCATCCCTTTTCCCGTGACGCCGTGCCGGAGGTTCGGCGAGTAACCCAGAGTTCCGTCGGCCTGACGAAGCTGATCGAGAGTGGTTCCTTCCGCTAGATAGCGGTCGCTTGCATGCATGCTGACGACCCGGTCCGCTACGCGACGCAGTAACTCCAGGGGATCATCGCCTGCTACCACAGCATTTGACGGATCGTATTGAACTCCGAAGTGCTCCCGGTCCGGGATGGCATCGACGATGGAGATGAATCTATCCTTCTTCTGAGCGAATTCCGGATAGGTCCAGAATCCGTCTTTATAGTGATTCTCCATCCCGAGCACGATGCCATGCTCACGCGCTACCGGCAGCAGTTGTTGAATGGCATCAACGACCCAGTCTCTTCCTTGCTCCCAGGAGACTTCGGGATAGCGCTGGCCGCTGAGGACACGGCAGACTGCGCCAGGTCCTCCAAGCCGCCGTGTAACCCGGATCATGTCTGCTTCGCGATCAATCTCCTGCTTGCGCTTGTCGGGATCCGGGGCGGTGAAATCGGGAGAACAGCACAACATCGGCATGGCAAAACCGCCGCCGCTAATAGCTTCACCGATTTCATCCAGGTAGCCAGGATCGAGGTTGCGGAAGAACCCGGTATACATCTCAAGCCCGTCTGCATCCAGATTTTTTGCCACCTTGATCCACTCGAAGACGGTCATGCCCCCGGTCGAAATTTCTTCGAGATAGCACTTTGGAAATGCGGAAATTTTGAGCGGCATTACGTGGTCAGCACCGCCTTGACATAATCGCCCTTTTCCATTTTTTCGAAGCACTCTTTCCAGTGCGGCAGATCGCACACCCGGCTGATCACCGGATCGAGATTGATCTGACCGGAGACGATCATGGCGATGACCCGTTCCCAAATGGGCCAGTTATGGGAGAAACTGCCCGAAAGAGTAATGTTCTTCTGTACGAGCGGATCGAGGCTGAATTGAAGCGGTTGAGGTCCCCAACCCACTTTGATGATTTGGCCCGCGGGGCGAACTGCCGTGAGAGCGACCTGCAGTGCGGCTGACGCGCCGGAAGCATCAATTGCGACGTCGACGCCTAAGCCATCCCCTCGGCCTGCCACGTAGTCAGCGACGCCGCCTTCCAGGACCATATCGGCTCCAAGCTGACGAGCGATGCCCAGACGCTCCCGATCTTGCGGAAGGCCGGCGACGATCAGATGTCCCGCGCCGCTCAGTTTCGCCATCATGGCGCAGAGCAGGCCGATGGGACCGGGCCCCAGAACAAGAACGGTATCGCCCGGACGCACGCGACCGTTGACACAAACGGCGTTGTACGCGACGCAGCAGGGTTCCGTCAGGGCCGCCTTATGGAAGGGTAGCGACTCGGGAATGGAGTGCAGACACCGTTCAGGCACCCGCACGTACTGCGTCATGGCGCCATCCACTCCATAGCCGAACCCTCGGCGGGTGGGATCGAGATTGTACAGGCCGGCGCGGCTGAAGGGAGACGTCTCATCAATGATGGCCGCGGTCTCGCTAACGACGCGGTCTCCTTCTTTGAATCTTTTGACGCCCGGTCCGACCTTTTCGATCGTGCCCGCAAACTCGTGCCCGAGAATGCACGGGTAATTTACCTGCCAGCTGTGCGTGCCGCGCCACTGATGTAGTTCGCTTCCACAGATGCTGACAGCGCCGACCCGCAGGAGAACGTCCCGTTCGCCAAAGTCAGGTACAGACACTTCGCGCAATTCGACCGAGAATGGATCGCGCGCGAAGTTGACTAAAGCCGGCATCGTGCTGCTCATGCGAATGCCTCCTTTCCCACCTTGATATCACCATGAGCGTGAACCCTGTCGCATATCACGCGCAGCATGTCTTCGAGGTTGCCCGTTGCGGTCTGAAACGAGTAGGCGTCGATAGCAAGCGGTGCTCCGATGACGACCAAGGGCGCGCCATGCTTGGGAGAGTCAACCGCCTGTTCGATCGTGAGGCCACCAACAGCTTGCACCGGGATCGAAACGGCTTGCACCACTTCACGGAGCCGGTCAAGCGGAGTAGGAGCATGCTGGCCCCGTTGCTGCCGCAGAGTCCGCATGTCGTAGCCGATGTGATGAACGATGTAGTCGCATCCCAAATCTTCCAGCTGTCTTGCGCCTTCCACCGGATCAGGCATTCCCATGTTGTCGCCCATGATCTTCAGGCCGAAATCGTGGCCAGCCTTCACGGCGAGCTCGATGGACTCGGTGTGAGCCTGGCCCATGATGACCACGAAGTTCGCGCCGGCTTCGGCCATGATTTTGGTCTCGCCATACGCCCCGTCCATGATCTTCACATCGGCGACCAGCGGAACGTCGGGATATCGAGAGCGTAGCTCGCGGACGCCACGCGCGCCCTCGGCAATGATCAGGGGCGTTCCTATTTCGAGCCAATCGACACCGGCACGGATAGCTGTCTCCGCCGTGTCGAGAGCATCTTGCAAGGTAGTTAAATCAAGGGAAAGTTGGACGGTTGCTCGCATCGGGATATGGATTTCTGCAGGTTCGCTTGTATTTTATCCCCTGTCCTGTTCCGGCTACTGTTCTGTTCATCCTGGCAGACAGAGAAACGGCACCTCACCCGTGCAGCAGGCGTGATAGCGTAGATGCTACCGTTCAGTTATGCGACTCCTGCGTTTAGCTCTGCTGACCATATCGATTACCTCCGCGCTCCTGGCGCAAAAGCCGGCATCAACGACCCTCAAGGTCGGTGACGCTGCTCCTGATTTCACGCTGCCCTCCACTGAGGGCGGCAAGGTTCATCTGGCCGACTACATCGGCAAGGGTACTGTCGTACTTGCATTTTTCCCGGCCGCGTTTACCGGTGGTTGAACGGCCGAAATGAAAGCGTACCGGTCTGGTATGCAAAAGTTCCAAGAGGCTGGCGCTAAAGTTTTTGGGATCAGTACGGATAACACGCCCTCACAGAAAGCTTTTGCGGAGAGCCTCGGCCTTCCATTTCCACTGTTGAGTGACTTTCTTGATCGCAAGGTCGCGAAGGATTACGGCGTTTACGTGCCTCAGGCTGGAGTCGCCAATCGCGTTACGTTTGTTATCGACCAGCAAGGCAAGATCAACTTCATTGAGTTCGGTGGAGACGCGATGAAAATCCTGGGCGCCGGGGATGCGTGTAGCCGTTTAGCACACAAGAAGGCTGGCTAGAGCCGGTCCGTCCTCTTAACCATCCGAAGGCCGGTTCGCTACTGAG
>DATIMM010000001.1:0-6303 GCA_035475295.1 Bryobacteraceae bacterium | reverse complement strand
CTAGTGGGCCGTCCCTGTGATACATACAGCAGCATGTGTGCGTCTAAGCAGAGTGGTTGATAATCGGGGATTGCTGCAAGTTAGCTCGGAACAGAGGGAAGAGTTAGAGCGGTGGGCGCAGTCGCGAGCGCTGCCTGCGGGTGATGTGTTTCGAGCCCGCTTGATTCTCTGGTTGGCCGAGGGGCTGAGCTATCGAGAGATTGAAAGGCGGTTGGGGGCGAGCGCACCCACCGTATCCAAATGGAAGAGACGGTTTGAGGAGTCAGGGATGGCCGGGTTGCAGGGGCAACACAAAGGGAGTCAGCCGCGCACGGTCACACCGACCGTGCAAGCTCGCATCCTTCGACGCGCTCAGCAGAAACCATCGGACGGCAGCACTCACTGGTCGTGTCGAAAACTGGCCACGGCACTGGGCCTGAGTAAGACTACGGTGCAACGGGTGCTGGCGCAGGCCAAGCTCAAACCACATCGGCTCGAACGATACATGGCCAGTAAGGATCCGCAATTTGAGGAGAAGGCCGCCGACATCATGGGCCTATATCTGAATCCACCGCGGCATACGGCTGTCTTTTGCGTGGATGAGAAATCGGCCATTCAGGCACTGGATCGTCTTGACCCGGTGCTGCCGTTATCACCTGGACGGGCCGAACGGCATGGATTTGAGTATTATCGGCACGGAACGCTGTCGTTATACGCCGCACTGGATGTCAAGACGGGCAAGGTGCAGGGCAAGACTGCGCAACGTCACACCAGTGCTGAGTTCATCGACTTTCTCACCGGATTGCTCAACCACGTCCGATGGGCCAAAGAGATTCACATTGTGCTCGACAATCTATCGGCACACAAGACGCAGGCCGTTCGAGATTTCCTGGAGGCGAATCCCAAGGTCCGGTTTCACTTCACTCCGACCTACTCGTCATGGCTCAATCAGGTCGAGGTCTGGTTCAGCAAAATTGAAAGGGATGTCATTGCGCGTGGCGTCTTTACTTCGGTCGCTGATCTCCGCCGCAAACTCATGAAGTACATCCCGGCATACACAAACTCTGCCCGGCCTATTCGCTGGACCTACACCGATCCCAAGCACCATATCCGCGCTAAATCAATCACCGGGACGGCCCTCTGGGAGGACTTAATATGGCCCGGGTTGACGCGCTTCACGGTTCTCTGGATCTCCTCGTTTTGAAACTGCTCTCGCGGCGGCCGGGGCTGCACGGCTACGCCATCATGGCTGCCGTCCGTGAAACTTCGGCAGAAGTGCTGCGCGTAGAAGAGGGCTCGCTCTATCCGGCGCTGCACCGGATGGAGGAGTCAGGCTGGATTCGTGCCAAGTGGGTAGACAAGGACAACGGCCAGCGCGCCCGTAATTATGAACTGACGGTGAAAGGTAAGAAGCAGCTGACGACGGAAGAAACGCGTTGGGATTCCGCCACCGCCGCCGTAAACCGCGTGTTGATGATGGCTTGATATGTCGATGTGGTCGCGTTTCACAAGTCTTTTCCGAAGCGAGCGGCTAAACCGCGAAATCGATGAAGAACTCGGAACACATTTCCAAGAAGCTATAGCGGACGGGCGCGATCCCGAAGAAGTCAAGAAAGCGTTTGGATCCTTGCTGCGCTACCGGGAGCAGAGCCGGGATCTGAAGCTAGTTGTCTGGATTGATTCCATTCGCGCAGATTTCATCTTCGGGTGGCGGCAACTATACAAGCGCCGTGGCGCGTCACTTGCGGCGATCCTCTCGCTTGCACTCGCCATTGGCTCCTGTACCTCGGTCTTCCGTCTTGTAGATGCCCTGTTGCTGAGGCCCTTACCCGTGCAAAATGCAGATCGCTTGTACGCGATGGTGTTGCACGGAGTCGGCCCCGACGGCTCCGTCAGAGACAGCGAGTGGGGTGAATATCCTCAATTCCTGCTTATGCGGGAGGCCGTCAGAGCCGATGCCGAACTTCTTGCCATTTCCGGCGTGGACACCGTTGATCTGACCCTTGGGTCGGACACCGAAATGGAGTGGGCTCGCCGGCAGTTTGTGTCCGGGTGGATGTTCAGCTCCTTCGGACTAAGACCCACGCTTGGCAGACTGCTCACGGAGGCAGATGATCTCAAACCAAAGGCAAGTCCCTTTGCGGTGCTCTCCTACGATTATTGGACCCGGCGTTTCGGCCGTGACCGGAGCGTCGTCGGTAGAAAACTACGGATTGGAAACGATCTGTACGAGATTGTCGGGGTCGCCCCTGCAAGCTTCACCGGTACGGAACCAGGAGCCTTTACCGATATCTTTCTTCCTACCACGATGTATGAGGGCGTGACGCACGATGATTGGAGCTGGTTTCGCACGTACATCCAGATGAAGCCAGGCGGGGCAAAGACAGTCGTACGAGAACGCCTGCAATCAATATGGACGAACGTACAGACAGAACGCGCGAAGGGCTTCACAGGTTGGCCTCAGGACCGCAGAGCAAATTATTTGCGGCAGCAAGTGATAGTCCAGCCCGCAGCTGCCGGGCTATCGTCACTGCAGCACAGTTATCGGATCGCCTTACTTTCGATCGCGGGCATCGTCGGGTTGGTGTTGCTGATAGCGTGTCTCAACCTTGCGAATCTGCTCACTGCACGGGCTGCCAGTCGAGCCCGGGAGATGGCATTGCGTGTGTCAATTGGCGCCGGCAAATCGCGCCTGATTCAGCTTGTAATTGTGGAAAGCGCATTGTTGGCGATTCTAGCGACAAGTGTTGGGCTCCTGTTTGCTTGGTGGTCAGCTCCCTTCCTAGTTTCGAAAATCAGTTCACCCGACAATCCTGCGCGGCTAAGTCTACCCATGGACTGGCGCGTCCTGGCCTTTGTCACTGCGCTGAGCGTGGGCGCTACGCTGCTGTTTGGCTTGTTGCCTGCACTGCGCGCTTCATCAACGGATCCGGCGGCGACGATCAAAGGCGGCGATAACCCCGGTTCTCGCCGCTGGCTGATGTACGGTTTGATCGCTACTCAGGTCGCGTTCTGTTTCGTGATTCACTTCGCAGCCGATGCCTTTGTGACGACATTGCGGCACCTCTCCAATCAGCCGACCGGATTCTCCTCGGAGCGCATCCTGAATCTGGAGGCCGTTGCGAGTCGCGAACGGCCGGTAGAATTCTGGTTCCAAGCGGCTGATCACCTGCAGGCATTAGGTAATGTCGAGACCGTCGCCATAGCAGACGTCCCCCTATTTGGAGGCTCAACCAGCAACGGGTTTGTCTCTACCGGGGGCAAGCAGCCTTCGCCCGTTCTTGCTCTTTTCTTGAGTGTGTCTCCGGGCTGGCTGCAAACCATGAGGATTCCCCTGCTGGAGGGTAGAGACTTTCGACGAAACGATGCGGCGCCGGGCAGCGCCCTAGTTAACCTGGCTTTCGCGAAAGAGTATTTCGCTGGCGAAGATCCGGTCGGCAAATCATTCACCCGGGGGAAGCAGATCTACCAGGTAGTGGGCCTGGTGGCGAATGCACAGTACCGTAGCGCGCGCGAGCCAAATGAGCCCATCGCGTATATTCCCCTTCGCTCCGATGCAACTGGCTCGCTCCGTAGTGCGACATTCGTGGTGCGAACAAGGAATCCGAATCCGTACGCTTTGGCCTCCATGCTTCGTCGTGAGATAGCGCGCGCTCGTCCGGAACTGCGAGTGAGCAACATACGCACACAGAGGGAACTCAATGAAGCGCAAACTGTCCGTGAGCGTCTACTGGCGAACCTAGCTATGTTCTTTGCGGGCCTTGCACTCCTGTTGGCCGGTGTTGGAGTGTACGGAGTTCTCGACCACTCTGTCCTGCAACGACGGCGGGAACTCGGAGTCCGAATTGCGCTTGGAGCTTCCGCAGCTAAGATTGCGACACAGGTGTCCGCTGGGATCATCGGAATGGTTCTACTAGGCGTTGTCGCTGGAATTGCTGCCGGGCTGGTACTCGAGCCCAGGATTGAGATGTTGCTTTACCAGGTGAAGGTCACCGACAGCGCGATACTAGCCCTCCCGCTGCTGACAATTGCTGCAATGACTTTGTTGTCCGTAATACCAGCCGTGATTCGAGGAATCAGAATCAATCCCGTCGAGATGCTACGCGCCGAATGATCCTCAGTGCCTTCTCGCCGCCATCTATCAGCTTGAACCAACAACATCTCATGACGCAATTTGAACTGTCCGGGTGGATTCGGGAATCCGGACCATTCGCCGGCGAATTGCTATGCATAAGCCCGACCATGCATTTAGTCCTGCCTGGTCCGGAAGGGTTTATTAATTGCAGCTGGCGGGAACGGTCTGACGCGAACACGACTCATAAGCCGGGAGGCTCATCGCCGTCGAAGCTGGGATCGTAGCCAGCGAAGAGCTGGCACTCCAGTCTGTCCGCTTCAAACAAAATATCTCCAGGAATTCGCTTTCGTTCCACTTGCAGGAACTCCCGCAAGCCATTCACTGCCTGCACTACGCTCCGGTGAATCATCGGATCACCAGCCGTGATCTTGACGTAGCGCCGGGCGCTTTGCACAAAGGCCTTGAACTCCGTCACGGGATATTTCCGCTTATTCGAAAGCGCGATATCAAAGGTGACTCTTAGGTCGGCAGTCTGCCGTGCGATCCGATCCTTTTCCGATTCCGCCATCATGATCCTCGCTTGATCGTGCAGACAACAAAACCGAATGTAATTATAGACGAAAACCGGACTTCTCGGTCCCTATCCACCTTCGCAATCGATAAACGCGCATCACAGATCGGATCGGGACTCATCGGAACCTAATCCGATGAACCGCTCCGAGCAACACCTTGTCCGGAGCAAACGCGCCCTTGCTCCGTAGTCCCTCGAAGGACGGTCGAGGAGAGGATCAGGTTTTCAATGCCCGCGCTACCCTAGGCTAAAACGATGCGTAGAGGCAAGCAGAAGTCTTCCGCACAGATGATCGGAGACGAAGCAGTTATGATCGTGAAGCACAAGCTGCCGCGACATTGGTCCGCACGCGAGTATCACCCTGACTACGGCCTAGATCTTGCTATAGAACTTTTCGATATTCCAGAGACACACCCTCGTGCAGGCCTAGTTTCAGACACCATGGGAGAGCACTTGTTCATGCAGGTTAAGGGTACTCGAAAGCTCGCTCCAATCGACATTTCAGTGCGGAGGAGATACAACGTCGAAAAACCTCCGCCGCAGCTCGAAATTGAGCCGATCGAGAAGAGGATCAGAGTGATATCTTTTCAACTGGACACGCCCGAGTTGATAACCGTGCAGCGGATGGGTGCAGCAGTGCCGGTGCTTCTGGTGGTTGTTGACATTACTACGGCTAAGACTTACTTTGTCTGCCTCAATGACTACATCGACAAGGTGCTTCTCCCAGAAGACGCAGCATTTGCCGAAAAACAAAGCAAAGTCGTACACGTACCGGTAATGAATGAGTTGATTGATGCCCCTGCCAGCTTGACAGCAATTCGGTTCTACGGGAAACGAGCTAAGTTCCTGGCCGCGTTCCAGAAGTTCTCTTTTCAGAATCACGAGCTTGCTTACGTGCCTAATCCCGACGTGAGTAGAGTTGCTCGGCATTTTGCAGAAATCATTCTGAGGTACGACTTCTGGCTATCGTCAGAGTTCTGGCCAATCATAAGGGTATTACACGACTCTCTGCAGAGGTTTCTGAGATTTGGCGTTTCCGGCCTTGTCCGCCTACCAGACGAAGTGATCACTCGATCATCTGAGGAAGGAGCTATCTGGGAGGCCGACGATGGGACCGTCGGTACTTTTTCTGAGATGATGGAGTGCAACGCCATCAGATCTCTCTGGCGGCGCCTGGAATTGCTCGGAAGAATTCACGAAGAAATCTGTCGCGAGTGGTTTCTGCCCACCCACATGGGTCTGACTTCGTCTGTTGAAGATTTTGCAACCAACTTCCCCGATTATTTTACTTCGTGAGAGAGACGCAAAAACAGTACTTTTAGTGGGCGGCCCAGAGAGGTGTACGCGTGCGACGCTTCCGGTCGCGGAAATTGTCGTACTTCCACTTTCCACACTGGGTTAGCGGTACACTCCGGTCGATTGCACCGTTAGTACTGAAAAACGCGCTTCAGTCCGACTAATTTCCGGGTTGCTAAGGCCCGTCTGGCGATGAGATATAAAGACAGAGAAATGCGAAGACTCTCGATTGCTTACGTTGGGCTTTGCGCTACCGTTATCGGCAGCATCGTCGCTATGCCGGCAAGTCCCAGGAACGGTGCGAGTGAAGCTCCTACAGCGGGCCTGGATGCGTTTGCCCAGATGGAACCCATCGATACGCATGCGCATGTCTTGAAGGACG